>NZ_JBSFVA010000004.1:0-448458 GCF_053592075.1 Nonomuraea sp. NPDC002799 | reverse complement strand
CAACCAAAGGAATCCGTCATAAATGACGGGGTTTGTGCATCATGCACTGGCTTTTAACACACTGTTGAGTTCTCAAGAAACGGACGCGTACATCCCCACCAGATTCCCTTACGGACCTTGGTGCAGGAGGCGCACATTTCGTCTCGCTAAGCTTATCAGATCTGGGCGGTTCTTGTCAAACCGCCCTATCCGGGATCTTCCGGACTTGCCCCTCTTGGAGGCAACCCTGCTAACTTACCCGAACTTTCGGCTCTTGTCCAACCATGCGGTCAGACCAGCCCGAGAACCGGGGTCCATCAGAAGGAGTGTCAGGGCTGAGTGGCCCTGCGTTGAAAACTGTAGCAGCCTCTCGGGCCGCGAAGGTCCATTCCAGGTAACGAATGGACCTTCCCAGCGTTCGGACCGTTCAAACACCGAGCCCGGCGAGCTGAGTCTCCAGCCGGGCGATGTCCGCGGCGGCCTGCTCGGCCCGCCCCCGGACCTTGGCCACCACGTCATCCGGCGCCTTGGCCATGAACTGCTCGTTGCCCAGCTTGGCGGCCGCTTGCGAGGCGTCCTTGTGGGCGACCGCGAGATCCTTCTCCAGCCGCTTGCGCTCGGCCACGACGTCGATGGCTCCGGCGGTGTCGATCTCCACGCTGACGCCGCCCACGGTGAACCGGGCGGTGGCGTTGAAGGACGCCGGCGGCTCCGTCAGCCGCAGGAGTGAGCGGATGGCGCCCTCCTGCGCGGCCAGCGGTGTGCCGGCGAGCCCGAGCCGGGCGGCCACCTTCTGGCCGGGCTTGAGCCCCTGATCCGAGCGGAATCGGCGCACCTCGGTCACCAGCTCCTGCAACGCCCCGATCTCACCCTCCGCCGCCGCGTCCGTGTAGCGCGCGTCGGCCTCCGGCCAGGGGGCCGCGATGATCGACTCACCCCCGGTGACGGCCCGCCACAACTCCTCCGTCACGAACGGCACCAGCGGATGCATCAGCCTCAGCAGCGCGTCGAGCACGTGCCCGAGCACCAGCCGGGTGTGCTCCCGCCCCTCGCCCAGCTGGATCTTGGCGAGCTCCAGATACCAGTCGCAGACCTCGTCCCAGGCGAAGTGATAGAGCAGATCGGACGCCTTGGCGAACTCGTAGTCCTCGAAGGCCGCGTCGGCGGCCGTCACCACGGTCTGCAGGCGCGACAGGATCCACCGATCGGCCGAGGTCAGCTCGGCGTCGTCGAGTGATCCCACGGCCGCGCCGTTCATCAGCGCGAAGCGGGTGGCGTTCCAGATCTTGTTGCAGAAGTTGCGCGAGCCCGCCGCCCACTCCTCGCTCACCGCGACGTCGGCGCCGGGGTTGGCGCCGCGCAGCAGGGTGAAGCGGGTGGCGTCGGCACCGAAGCGTTCGATCCAGTCGAGCGGGTCGACCACGTTGCCGAACGACTTGGACATCTTCTTGCCGTACTGGTCGCGCACCATGCCGTGCAGCGCGACGACGCGGAACGGCGGCTCGCCGTCCATGGCGTAGAGCCCGAACATCATCATCCGCGCCACCCAGAAGAACAGGATGTCGTATCCGGTCACCAGCACGGACGTCGGATAGAAGCGCTGCAGCTCCGGCGTCGAGTCGGGCCAGCCCATCGTGGAGAACGGCCACAGCGCCGAGGAGAACCAGGTGTCCAGGACGTCGGGATCCTGGGTGTAGCCGGCGGGCGGCTCCTCGTCGGGGCCGACGCAGACGACCTCGCCGCCGGGCCCGTACCAGACCGGGATGCGGTGGCCCCACCAAAGCTGGCGGGAGATGCACCAGTCGTGCATGTCGTCGACCCAGTCGAAGTAGCGCTTGGCCAGCTCCGGCGGGTGGATGCGGGTGCGGCCGTCGCGCACGGCGTCACCGGCGGCCTTGGCCAGCGGTGAGACGTTCACGAACCACTGCAGCGACAACCGCGGCTCCACCACGGTCTTGCAGCGCGAGCAGTGGCCGACCGAGTGCACGTAGGGGCGCTTCTCGGCGACGATCCGGCCGTCCGCGCGCAGGGCGGCGACGACGGCGGGACGTGCCTCGAAGCGGTCGAGCCCCTGGAAGGGCCCGTGGGCGGTGATCACGCCGCGTTCGTCCATGACCGTCAGCGACGGCAGCGAATGGCGGCGCCCGATCTCGAAGTCGTTGGGGTCGTGCGCGGGGGTGACCTTGACCGCGCCGGTGCCGAAGGCCGGATCGACGTGCTCGTCGGCCACCACGGGGATCATGCGCCCGGTGAGAGGCACCTCCACGAGCGTGCCGACCAGGTGCGCGTAGCGCTCGTCGGAGGGATGGACGGCCACGGCCGTGTCGCCGAGCATGGTCTCGGCCCGCGTGGTGGCCACCACGATGTCGTCGGAGTAGCGGATCGAGACGAGCTCGCCCTCGTCCTCGCTGTGCTCCACCTCGATGTCGGAGAGCGCGGTCAGACAGCGGGGGCACCAGTTGATGATGCGCTCGGCGCGGTAGATCAACCCGTCGTCGAACAGCCGCTTGAAGATCGTCTGGACGGCTCGGGACAGGCCCGGGTCCATGGTGAAGCGCTGGCGCTCCCAGTCGACGCCGTCGCCGAGCTTGCGCATCTGGCCGAGGATCCGGCCGCCGGACTCCTCCTTCCACTCCCAGACCTTCGCCACGAACGCCTCGCGACCGAGGTCGTGCCGCGACAGGCCCTGCTTGGCCAGCTCGCGCTCCACGACGTTCTGGGTGGCGATGCCGGCGTGGTCCATGCCGGGCAGCCAGAGCGTCTCGCGGCCCTGCATGCGGGCGCGGCGCGTCAGCGCGTCCTGAATGGAGTGGTCGAGCGCGTGCCCGATGTGCAGCACGCCCGTCACGTTGGGCGGAGGGAGCACGATGCTGTACGGCGGCCGCGAGCTGCCCGGGTCGGCATGGAAGTGGCCTTCGGAGACCCAGCGCTCGTAGCTACGGGTCTCGACCTCGGCCGGTGTGTACTGGGTAGGCAGCTCTGGCGTCGTCACAGTGACCAATTCTAGAGAGGCGGGCAAGCGGAAAACCCCACGGCACGAAGCGGGGCGGGCAAGCGGATAGCCCCACGGCAGCAAGCCGGCGGGCACCCGGAGAGCCGAAAGCGCCCCGTGACTCCTGGTCACAGGGCGCTCGGTGGGCCGGGATGCGGCGGCTAGGCCGACTTTTCCCGGGGTGTGCGCTGCTGCTTGGCGGCGAGCTGGTCGCGCGGCACGAGCGTCGGGATCGCGTGCTCGATCACCGACTCACGGGTGATGACCACGCGGGCCACATCCTGCCGGGAGGGCACCTCGTACATGACGGACTGGAGCACCTCCTCCAGGATCGCGCGCAGCCCGCGGGCGCCGGTGCCGCGCAGGATGGCCTGGTCGGCGATGGCCTCGAGCGCGCCGTCGGTGAACTCCAGCTCCACGCCGTCGAGCTCGAGCAGCTTGCGATACTGCTTGACCAGCGCGTTGCGCGGCTCGGTGAGGATCTGGATGAGCGCCTCACGGTCGAGGTTGTGCACCGAGGTGATGACCGGCAGACGCCCGACGAACTCGGGGATCATGCCGAACTTCAGCAGGTCCTCCGGCATCACGTCGGCGAAGATGTCGGCCATGTCGACCTCTTCCTTCGACCGGATGATGGCGTTGAAGCCGATGCCCTTCTTGCCGATGCGCGACTCGATGATCTTTTCCAGACCGGCGAACGCGCCACCGCAGATGAACAGCACGTTGGTGGTGTCGATCTGAATGAACTCCTGGTGCGGGTGCTTGCGGCCGCCCTGTGGAGGCACCGAAGCCGTGGTGCCCTCCAGGATCTTCAGCAGCGCCTGCTGCACGCCCTCACCGGAGACGTCTCGCGTGATCGACGGGTTTTCGCTCTTGCGGGCGATCTTGTCGACCTCGTCGATGTAGATGATGCCCGTCTCGGCCTTCTTGACGTCGTAGTCGGCGGCCTGGATGAGCTTGAGGAGGATGTTCTCCACATCCTCGCCGACGTAGCCGGCCTCGGTCAGCGCGGTGGCGTCAGCGATGGCGAAGGGAACGTTGAGCATCTTCGCCAGGGTCTGCGCCAGCAGCGTCTTGCCCGAACCGGTGGGCCCGAGCAGCAAGATGTTGCTCTTGGCCAGTTCGAGGCCGTCGTCTCTGCCCCGGTCGCCGGACTGCACCCGCTTGTAGTGGTTGTAGACCGCCACCGAGAGCGCCTTCTTCGCCTTGTCCTGACCGATGACATAGGCGTCGAGGAACTCGTAGATCTCCCTCGGCTTGGGCAGGTTGTCCCACTTGAGCTCGGAGGACTCGGAAAGCTCCTCCTCGATGATCTCGTTGCAGAGATCGATGCACTCATCGCAGATGTAGACGCCTGGACCGGCAATGAGCTTTTTGACTTGCTTCTGACTCTTCCCGCAGAAAGAGCACTTCAGCAGGTCTCCCCCGTCGCCGATGCGTGCCACCCCAGATACTCCTTTGCGTGGGACCGCCCTGCTCTCGCGAGCAGTGTCTCCGGACATCCTCCGGACTTGGCCGAACCGCTCAGGTTTCGACGTTACCGTCTTCTGGGCCCTCAGTGAGCCCCCTAGCGGCGAGTCGCACCGGAACGTGCCCTATTGGGCAGCGCCCCGGTGCGTCACGTCTCGTCTAGGAAGCTACGGCCGCAGCGCGTTTCTTCCTGGACGGAATGATGTCATCGATCAGACCATACGCCTTTGCCTCGTCCGCGTTGAGAATTTTGTCGCGTTCGATGTCTCTGCGGACTTCGGCGGAGGACTTGCCCGTGTGCTTCGCCACGATGTCCTCAAGGAGGGAGCGCATGCGAAGGATCTCGCGGGCCTGGATCTCGATGTCACTGCCCTGGCCACCGCCCTCGGTGGACGGCTGGTGGATCAGCACCCTGGCGTTGGGCAGTGCGAACCGCTTGCCCGCGGTGCCGCCGGACAGCAGCACGGCCGCGGCGGACGCGGCCTGGCCCAGGCAGACGGTCTGGATCTCCGGCCGGACGAACTGCATCGTGTCGTAGATCGCCGTCATGGCGGTGAACGAACCGCCGGGCGAGTTGATGTAGATGCTGATGTCACGGTCGGGATCGAGCGACTCCAGCGTGAGCAGCTGGGCCATCACGTCGTTGGCCGACGCGTCGTCGATCTGCACCCCGAGGAAGATGATGCGGTCCTCGAAGAGCTTGTTGTACGGGTTCATCTCCTTCACGCCGTAGGACGTGCGCTCGACGAAGGAGGGGAGAACGTAACGACTTTCGATATTCATGTCAGCTCCCCCTAGGAGACCGGGCCCACGGAGGGCACCTGCCGCGCGCTGCGCACGACTTCGTCGATGAAGCCGTAGTCCTTCGCCTCTTCGGCCGTGAACCAGCGGTCGCGGTCGGAGTCGGACTCGATCTGGTCGACAGGCTGCCCGGTGTGGAAGGCGATCCGCTCGGCGAGCGTCTTCTTCACGTAGAGCATCTGCTCGGCCTGGATGGCGATGTCGGCGGCGGTGCCGCCGATGCCGCCCGACGGCTGGTGCATCATGACACGGGCGTGCGGCAGGCCATAACGCTTGCCCCTGGCGCCCGCGGTGAGCAGGAACTGCCCCATCGAGGCCGCCATGCCCATGACCACGGTCGACACGTCGTTAGGCACGTATTCCATCATGTCGTAAATCGCCATGCCGGCACTGACGGAGCCGCCCGGCGAGTTGATGTAAAGCGTGATGTCCCGGTCGGGATCGTCGGCCGCGAGCAGCAGCAGCTCGGCGCAGATGCGGTTGGCGATCTCGTCGTTGACCTCCTGTCCGAGCACGATGATGCGCTCGCGCAGCAGGCGCTGGTAAAGCTGGTCCTCAAGCCGGTAGGACGAGCCGTTCTCACGGCCTCGCGACTCAGGCTGAAAGAAGGTCGGCGGGCTGGTCACAGCGTCACCTTCCGATGCGTCGTAATCGATTGGCTTTGCTTGTGACCTTAACGCGCGCTGCCTATAGGTCATGCCCGGTCCCCGTACTGTTCGCTGACGGCGCATGTTCGAGAAGAGTCGGGGCTGTTACTCTGCGCGGCAATTTGCGGCTTTCGTCCCAGCGTGGGCCCGCCATGGCGACGGTTCCTCCCCCGGCGCGCTGAAGAGACGGCTCACCGCAGCGGACCGGCGTGGCGACCGGCGGGGACCACGGGGGCGCCCAGGAGCCGCCAGAGGGCCCCTCCGCGCCCTGTGGAGGGCCACGCCCCACGAGGGCCACCCTGAGCTTCTCGCTGCGAGGACCGGGGAGCGCAAAGCAGCAGTAAAAGACGAAGCCCCCGAACCGGCCGGCTCAGGGGCTTCGTTCTGCTCTCGAAGGGGACGATCCGCGACGAAGTCGCGGTGTCCGCTCGAAGCGAAAGGCTTACGCCTCGGTCTTGTCCTCGGACTTCTCCTCGGCCGGCGCCTCGTCCTCGACGACCTCTGCACCGTTGATCTCGCTGTAGATCGCCTTGAGGTCGACGTCGTTGCCCTCGGAGTCGACGACCTTGGCGGCGTCGCCGATCACGGCCTTGGCCTTGTCACGGACGATCTCGACCATGGCCAGCGTGAGCTGGTCGTTGTCGGCGAGGTGCTGGGCCAGCTCGTTGGGCTGGACGCCCATCTCCATGGCGCGGCGGACGACGAAGTTGGTCAGCTCCTGCTCGGAGACGCCCAGCTCCTCGGACTTCACGATCTTGTCGAGCACGAAGCCGACCTTGAGCGCGCGGGCCGAGTTGGTGTCGAACTCGGTGAAGCGCTCCTCCTCCGTCGTCTGGTAAAGACGGAAGTAGGCGTCACGGCTGAGGCCGCTCTCGGAGATCTGGTGGTCGAGGTTGTGCTTGCGCGCGTCGATCTCGGCCTTGAGCGCGCTGTCCGGCAGCGGGATGTCGATCTGCTCCAGCAGCGCGTCGAGGGACTTCTCGCGGGCCTGGACGACCTGGTCGATGAGCTTGTTGCGGCGGGCCTGCTCGCGAATGCTGTTCTTCAGCTCGTCCAGCGTGTCGAACTCGCTGGCGAGCTGGGCGAACTCGTCGTCCAGCTCGGGCAGGACCTTCTCCTTGACCGCCTTGACGTTGATGATCACGTCGGCTTCCTCGCCGGCGTTCTCACCACCGACCAGCTCGGTCTTGAAGCTCTTCTCCTCGCCCGCGGACATGCCCTCGAGCGCGTCGTCGAGGCCCTGCAGCACCGAACCGGCGCCGACCTCGTAGGAGACCTCGGTGGCCTGCTGCTCCTCGATGTTCTTGCCATCGATCTCGGCGCGCAGGTCCATGACGACGAAGTCGCCGGACGCGGCGGGCCGCTCGGCGCCGGTCAGCGTCGCGAAGCGCTGGCGCAGCGCGTCGAGCTGCGCGTTCACGTCGTCGTCGGACACTTCGGCGGAGTCGACCGTGATGTCGAGGCCCTGGAAGTCGGGCACGTCGAAGTTGGGCCGGATGTCGACCTCGGCGGTGAACTCGATCTGCTCACCGTCCTCGATCTTCGTGACCTCGATGTCGGGCTGGCTGACGGGGAAAACGTCGACCTCGTCGATGGCCTGGCCGTACAGCTTGGGCACCGCGTCGTTGAGGGTCTCCTCCAGCACTACCGCCCGGCCGAAGCGCTGCTCGATGATGCGGGCCGGAACCTTGCCAGGCCGGAACCCGGGGACGCGCACCTGCTGCGCGACCTTCTTGTACGCCGCATCCATGCTCGGGCGCAGCTCGTCGAACGGCACCTCGACAGTGAGCTTGACCCGGGTCGGGCTGAGCTCCTCGACAGCGGTCTTCACGGAATGGTCTCCTTGATCAAGCTACGAGTGATCGCGGGCGCGTCCATCGGTTCGGCTCACGCGCCGCGCCCACATGTGCGGTGTTGGGGCATGCTCCGCCACGGCGGGATCCAACGCCGGTGGCCAGTCTAGGGCAGATGCACACCCAACGACGACGGCGCCGCCGTCAGAACTCGTCCGCGATGGTCCGCAACAGCTCGATCGTCTCATCCGGAGTGGTGCTCACGGCGCACAGCCGCTCCATCACCTCGGTGTATCGGTCCACGTCCTCACGCTTGTCCAGGTAGAGCGCGCTGGCGAGCTGCTCCACGTACACCACGTCCGGCAGATCGGGGTCGGGGAAGCGGAGGATGCTGAACGCCCCGCCCTCCGAAGGGTGCCCGCCGAAGCTGAACGGCATGATCTGGATCGTGATGTTCGGCTGGCGCATCAGGTCGATGAGGTGTTCGAGCTGAGCCCGCATCACCTCGACGCCGCCGATGGGCCGCCGTAGCGCGGCCTCGTCGATCACCGCCCAGAAGACGGGCCCGTCAGGCCGGTCGAACATCCGCTGGCGCTCCAGTCGGAGATCCACCCGTCTGGCGATCTCCTCCGGCACGATGCCCGCCGATCCGGCGGTCACCACAGCCCTTGCGTACTCCTTGGTCTGCAACAGTCCCGGCACGAACTGGACCTCGTAGGTCCTGATCCTGGCGGCGGCCTCTTCAAGGCCGACGAACGCCTGGAACCACGTGGGCAGGACATCGTTGAACCTGTGCCACCAGCCAGGCTCGTTGGCGGTGGCGACCAGTTCAAGTACGGCGGAGCGGGCCTGATGATCCACGACCCCGTACAGGGTCAGCAGGTCCGCCACGTCGCGTTCTTTGAACCCCACTCGACCCAGCTCCATGCGGCTGATCTTGGATTCGGAGCCCCGGATGAGGTGGCCCGCCTCCTCACGAGTGACGTTCTTTGCTTCCCTGAGCTTGCGCAGCTGGGAGCCCAGGAGGATGCGCAGCGCCGTCGGTCCGGAACCCGGCTGGTTCTGCGTCACTTTGCCTCCTATCAAGGTCCGCACACACAGTGACACCACATTGCCGGGTATGACAAGGTCTCAACCTCGTGTCCGATTCGGAGACTTTTGCCCTGAAACGCCGCTTGCTGTTGCACATGGCACATGCACGTGCATTTGGGTCTTGCAGCAGCCGCGATCGTGACCCATGATGGCTTAGTGCATATTGGGCCAAACATGCACTAACCAAGGTTGAACGGGGAGGTATCGGCAGCATGGTGGAGGATCCTCTGGCCACTGCCGATTGCCTGCAGATCACCCGCGAGGTGGGCTTCGACCACCTTCTGCTGGGTGGCGGCAGACCGTACACGACCGCGTGGCCCTTGCCCTTCCAGGCCGACTCCGTCAAGACCGCCAGGGACGTGACCCGCTCGACGCTGCGGCGCTGGGGGCTGAACGACCTGAGCGACGACGCCGCGCTCGTGGTGTCGGAACTGGTCACGAACGCGG
The DNA here is from genome assembly GCF_053592075.1 of Nonomuraea sp. NPDC002799. Taxonomy (NCBI): domain Bacteria; kingdom Bacillati; phylum Actinomycetota; class Actinomycetes; order Streptosporangiales; family Streptosporangiaceae; genus Nonomuraea; species Nonomuraea sp. NPDC002799. The sequence goes on along the minus strand of NZ_JBSFVA010000004.1, from coordinate 439,237 downwards.
TGCGGTACGCGATGTACGCGGCGGGCCGCCGGGAGATCGAACTGCTGCTGATGCGGGTCGCGCCGCACGTGCTGCTGGCGGTGGCCGATCCGAGCGACGAGGTGCCCCGGCCCAAGGAGCCCGACTTCATCTCCGAGAACGGGCGGGGCCTTTACATCGTGGAAACGTACAGCCAGTGCTGGGGCTGGGACCCGCTGGCTCGCGGCGGCAAGGCCGTCTGGGCGCTGTTCCGCGCCGACTCCTGAGCCCCAGCCCATCTTGATGATCGCGGCCGCGCGATCGGCTTCCGTGCGGCCCGGCCGGGCCGTTAATCGCCGGTGACACCATCGATACGCTCGCGTAGCAGGTCCGCGTGGCCGTTGTGGCGGGCGTACTCCTCGATCATGTGGACGAGGATGTAGCGGTGCGTGCACTCCGCGCCGTTGCGGTCACCGGCCGCGTCCAGCGGCTTGGCGGCCGAGATGACGCGGGCGCGCTCGATCTCGTCCTGCCACGTGACGAAAGCCTCCTTGACGGAGGCGGTGTCGACCTCGTTGAAGTCCGCGTCGTTGTCGACGTCCTTGTTCCACAACTTGGGGATGTCCTCGCCGTTCAGGACCCGGCGGAACCAGACACGTTCGACGTGGGCCATGTGCCTGACCAGGCCCAGCAGGGACAGGGTCGAGGGCGGCGCGGAGCGCAGCCGCATCTGCTCGTCGGACAGGCCGGCGCATTTGACGGCGAGGGTGCCGCGATGCCATTCGAGCCAGGTGTTCAGAACGGTCAGCTCGTCGCCGGACAGAGGTGGAGGGGTGCGGCTATCAGTCATGATGTCCGACCTTATCGATATTCGGCGGTCGCCTGGCGCGGTGTTGGGCCTGAAAGAGGCGGTAGACGGCCTCGCGAACGGTGTCGTCCTGAACGTTGGTCACGAAGTCGTCGGCGGTGTCGCCGCACAGGTGGCGGAGTCCGGGCGACACGTCCAGGAGAGACTGGATCAAGGCCCGCTGGGAGGTCAGGCGCCGGGGGCGGCCCTCGCCGTCGGCCAGGCAGCCGTGCCGCCCCGTGTAGACGTAGGCCCGCAGACGGACGGCCCGGTCCAGCGTGATCGGATGGGCGAGCGGCTCGCGGCGGTAGTTCGGCTCGGTCAGGTCCAGGGCCGCGAGCTGACGCTCGTCGAGCCAGAGGGCGAACAACCTGGAGGTCTCGCCGGGGGTCCTGATCGGCGCGGCGGGCACGTAGCCCCACTTGCTCACGTGCGCGGACACGCCCGGGGCGACGTCTCGTACGCGGGCGAGCGTCATGGGGACGATCGGCCGTACCTGATGGCCGGTCAGCTTCCTGAGCAACTGGCTCGGCGCGGCGTTGGAGCCCACGGCGACGACCACGTGGCGCTCCGGCAGCGGGGCGCAGCCGTGGCGGGCCAGCAGCGCGCCCAGCGTCTCGGCCCCCTCGGCCCCCGCCCGCCACTCCTCCGGCGGGCCGCCTGGGGCGGCTCGCAGCGGCACGTACGCGTCGTCGACCAGGACGCCGGACGTCCCCGGGACGCGCCCGGGATAGGTGAGCGGCCGCGAGATCGGATCGTCCTCGAACAACTCCACGGCTCCAGCGTGCCCCACACCGGGGCGGAGCCGGGTCAGCGCCGCGCGATCAGGCGCACGGTGCTCTGCCCGCGCCCACGGCGATGGCGGCGGTTCTCGACATACTGCCTCATCATGCAGTTCACTTCCGGTGGCACCGAGGGGCCGCGCCTCGACACTGCGGCGGCCGAGCTTCTGCACCTGGGCGACAACGTGTACGGATCGCTTCCATCCGTCTCCAGTGCGCGGCAAGCCGCTGAGGCCTTCCACCAGGCGGGCTGGCGAGTGCGCAGGTCCAGCGAGACCGAGTACGAAGTCGAGCACACCTTCGCTGAGCTGAACCTGAGCCCCCTGGAGCCGGTGACCTTCGCCGGGTTCGTCGACCCGGGAAGAATCGATGCGTTGCACGCTGCACTGAGCGCGCTTGGCCTGCCCTACGAGGTCGAGTTCGAAGCTCCCGACCGCACCTACGGGAGAGACGAGGGGACGTGATCTCCCTGGTCACCCACTCAGCAGGCCCTTTTCCGATCAGGGAAGGGGTTCACCGGCCGGTCAGGGCTCGCTAAGGCATCGCTCACGCACGGGAGCAGCGGCTCCACGAGGACGAGTCGCACAGCGCCATCCGAGCGCTCCACCGTCGCTAGCGAGCCTTCAAGGGCACCGTCGTGAGAGTGTTCCAGCGGTAGACCCACTCGGGCTCGAGGACACGGTTCTGCACGATCAGCGCTACCCGATCGACGTTGACCGCGACTGGTTCGGCTTCGACGGTGTTCAGTGCGTCGATGTACGGCTTGGCCGGTCCCGGCGTGTTGCAGTAGGTCACGCTCACGTGCGGGTGAAAGCCCTCGGCCTGCTCGGGTGCCGTGGGCGCGTGCCCGATCACCTCGGCGATCCCGCTCCTGATCTCCCGCCGGACGCGGTGCACGGACTCTGCGGGACCCGGAGCCAGGACCACTCCCTCACCGAGGACCGCAGGACGCTGGAAGACCAGCTCGACGGGCTCGAGCTCGCCCAAGCGTGCGCTGACGGCCCTGGTCACCTGCTCCAGCTGCTCGTCGGGCACTTCATCGACGAAACCGATGCCTTGCACGGTGAGGTGAAGCCACTGCGATGGGATCGGGTTGTGGCCGGCGATCGCCGCCAGAGCATTCTGATAGCGCGCGACGAGCCGGTGAAGGTGCGGCGCGTGCTCGAAGGTCAGGTGCCAGGTGTAGACGAGGCGGCCCGGCCGCCAGCCTTCTCGTGGCCACCAATGGGAACGCATCTCGTCCGCGTTGTGGATGGTCATCGGCCTGCCTCAGTTCTGAGAGGGAGCATCAGGTACGCATCGATGATCGCGAACGGCACGGGCCAGGCCGAGCAGCCTGGCGGATTCGATCCGCCAGGCCACATCGATCGCCTGCTGGGTCGCCGAGGTCGCTACTCCTTGGCGGCGAGCTCCGCGCTCATCCGCTTCTCGGCCGCCGCGATCTCGGCCGGGAAGGAGGCGTCGAAATCCTCAGCGTCAAGGATCTTTCGGAGTTCGACCTCGCTGCCGCGCAACGGCGAGCGCTTGACCCACTCGACGGCCTCCTCCATGGAGGCGACCTCCCAGATCGAGAAGCCGGCGACCAGTTCCTTCGTCTCGGTGAACGGGCCGTCGATCACCGTGGTGTTGCCGTCGGCGTCGAAGGCGACCCGCTTGCCCTTGCTGCTCGGCTGGAGCCCGTCGCCGGCCAGCACGACGCCCGCCTCGACAAGCTTCTGGTTGAACAGGTCCATCGCCACGAACTCCTCGGCGGAACCGAATTCGCCGGACTCGGACTGCTCCGTCGCCTTGCCCAGAACCATGACCCTCATCGCGATGCTCCTTCACCTCCGCCCGGGATCGGCCCCATTGACCGATTCAACCCTGGCTCACCCCTGCGTCGAACGGGAAGGGCTGAATTCGACATGACGCCGAAGTTTTTCTCGCGAATCTTGGAGCGTCGGCCCGACAACGCCGAACCTGGCGGCCGGTCTATGGGGAGCAATCAGACAGGCAGAAGGCCCCTCCCGGATCGGGAGGGGCCTTCTGGCTGGTCGGGGCGACAGGATTTGAACCTGCGACTCCTTGCTCCCAAATCAGATCGAACACTTGTTCCCATCGAGCTGCCAGCACTCGTCGCCAGGGGGCATGCATCCATGAGAGTCCGGTTACGTCCGCCACTGTCCGCCGCGATTGTCTCCCAGTTCGTCACCCAGCCCGCCCCGCCCAATGGGCGCCTGAGAGCTTCAGGACTGAGGCCGCGAGCAAGGCCAGCACCCATAAAGGCCCGATGCTGCGATCAACTGGCTGGCTGAGAGAACCAGGGGCGGCAGTCCCCGGTTGACAAGGAAGCGATCCATGTACAGGTAGCTGATCGCGTACGAGAAAGAAGCGCCAAGGCAGGCCAGGCCACCCCAGGACAGGATCTGACTCCCAGAGGACCAGGGCGAAAAGATCAGGAAAGCTCCTACGAAGGCCGTCAGAAGCCCGAGAAGCCGAGGGGCACTCAGGTTCCGGTCTGATCTCAAGATGTACGCAAGAACCATGGTCCACAGGGGCGTAGTGCAGTTGATGATGCCGGCGACTGATGACGAGACGGTTTGCTTCCCCCAGGGCAAAGAGCAGGTAGGGAGCCGCGTTGGCGAATAGGGCTGCTCCCGCAAGATGAACCCATAGGTATCGTCCACGAGCCAGCCGTTGCCGCTGCACATGCACGACGACCACAAGAACGATCGCTCCAAGAACAAGCCTCGCGAGCGTCACTTGCGTGGGAGACAGACCCCGCAGAGAAATCTTGATCCACAGGAAGCCTGGCCCCCACAGCATGGCCAAAGCCGCTACTCGTACGATGCCGCCAGCGCCGACGCGAGTCATTCCGGATCGCATCTTCGGGAGACGGAACGCATAACAGGACAATCGGAATAGACCACCAAGAGGCCGGAGGCTGAATCGCCGAGCCGGTTAGGCTGTTACAGGCAGCCAACATCTTCTTCTTATGATCGGAAAAAGATGACACGAGTTCTGGCGGGCGATGATGATTCCGAACGCCCTACCGATCAGGCGAACGTAGAGATCAAGTCCATTGGTGGCGCGGTCTACCAGGCCGGTGGCGACATCTACTTCAGTGATGGGTGGACCGGCGCACCCGCACCTGACGTGGCGGCACAGCGTCAAAGCTTCTTTTTTGACTTTCTTAGGCAGGCATTGAAGCAGGCGGAGACCACCTTCCGCCTTAGCGTGATCTTCATGTCTGCCGGTGCCGTGATTCTCCTGACCGGCGGAGTTCTGGCCCTTGTGAATGCCGGGAATCCGGACTGGAGCTACCTACCCTTGCTCACCAGCTTGAGCGGCTTGCTCATCACCACCTGCGGAGGGGCGTTCGCGCTTCACGCAAACCGCGCTCGGAAACACCTAACCGTCCAAGCCGAGCGTATTCATGAAAATATGCAGGCCGATACCACCCTGGCTCAAGCTCTTGAGCTGATCGATCGGGTGGACGACCCCATACTCCGTGACCGACTCAAGTCTTTCACCGCGATGCGTGTCCTCAACCTCCAGCCAGAGCCCAACCGGGTGGCGGAGCAACTGTTCTCGCCACAGAGGCAGGACCCGCCCCCGGAGATCCAGCAAGGTCGCGCCAAGCGCAAGCCTGGTTCCAAGGGAGAGCACTCAGCCCGCGACGCCACGTGATCGCATCCGCCAGGGCACAGTAGTCACTCACTTAGTCACCCAGGAGGCCCCTCCCCAATCGGGAGGAGCCTCCTGGCCTGGTCGGGGCGACAGGATTTGAACCTGCGACTTCTTGCTCCCAAAGCAAGCGCGCTGCCAAGCTGCGCCACGCCCCGTTTTGCCGAGTGCGCATACGCCCCGCGACTCCGGTACGCTTACGCCCTGACGACCGGATGAAGTCTAGACCAGAGTTCGACCGGTTCGCGCGGACGTAGCTCAATGGTAGAGCCCTAGTCTTCCAAACTAGCTACGCGGGTTCGATTCCCGTCGTCCGCTCGGTAGCGAAAAAGGCCAGGTCATCCGCATGCGGAGACCTGGCCTTCGCCATGTTCGCCGACGCCACACCGTCCTGGTGACGTTTCGCCGGTGATCGCGGGCAAGGACCGGAAGCCAGGCCCATAAGCTGGATCCCGATGCGTGCGCGACCGATCTCCCGTGACGTCCTGATCGAGGAGCTGGCCGGGCTGATCTCCGGCCGGCCACCCGGGTCGTGGGTGCGGGTGGCCGTGGACGGCGCCCCGGCCACGCGTCCCGGTGAGCTGGCCGACGACCTGGTCGCCCCCCTCCGGCTGCGCGGCCGCCCCGTGCTGCGCGTCTCGGCGGACGACTTCCTGCGACCGGCCTCGCTCCGCCTGGAGCACGGCAGGGACGATCCCGACGCCTTCTACGAGGGCTGGCTCGACGTGAAGGCGCTGCGCCGGGAGGTGCTGGAGCCGCTGGACGCGGGCGGGTCGGGGCAGGTGCTGCCGTCGTTGTGGGACAGCCGGGTCGATCGGGCCTACCGGCTGCCGTACCAGGCGCTGCCCCCGGGCGGCGTGCTGGTGGCCGACGGGACGCTGCTGCTCGGGCTGGGGCTGCCGTTCGAGGTCAGTGTGCACCTGTGGTTGTCGGCGGGAGCGCTGGAGCGCCGGACGCCCGAGGAGGAGCGGTGGCGGCTGCCCGCCTACGCGCGGTACGAGCGCGAGGCGCGGCCCCAGGACGTGGCCGACGTCGTCGTCCGGGCCGACCATCCGCGACGACCGGCCGTTCTGGTCCGGGATTTGTGAACACGCTGGAACACAGCGCGTAACCGGCGCAGACTTGGTCGATGGTCCCCAGCAACTGGTACAACATCGTTCCCGATCTGCCGGCCCCGCCTCCGCCGCCGTTGCATCCGGCCACGCGGCAACCCATAGGCCCCGACGATTTGGCCCCGCTGTTCCCGCTGGAGCTCATCCGCCAGGAGGTGAGCGGCGAGCGTTACGTCGAGATCCCGCAGGAGGTGCTCGACGTCTACCGGCTCTGGCGGCCGACGCCGCTGATCAGGGCACGCAGGCTGGAGCGCTCGCTGGGCACGCCGGCCAGGATCTACTACAAGTATGAGGGCGTCTCCCCCGCCGGCTCCCACAAGCCGAACACGGCCGTGCCCCAGGCGTACTACAACGCCGCGGAAGGCGTGCGGCTGCTCACCACCGAGACCGGCGCCGGGCAGTGGGGCTCGGCTCTGGCGTTCGCCTGCGCCCAGTTCGGCGTGGAGTGCCAGATCTGGATGGTTCGCGCCTCGTACGACCAGAAGCCGTACCGGCGCTCGCTCATGCAGGTGTACGGCGCCACCGTGCACGCCAGCCCGTCCTCCGTGACCGGCTCAGGGAGCAAGGTGCTCGCGGACGACCCCGGCTCTCCGGGCAGCCTGGGGATGGCCATCAGCGAGGCGGTCGAGGTGGCCGCGGCGACGCCCGACGCCCGCTACGCGCTCGGCTCGGTGCTCAACCACGTGCTCATGCACCAGACCGTGATCGGCGAGGAGGCGCTCGACCAGCTCCCCGAGCTGCCCGACCTGATCATCGGCTGTACCGGGGGCGGCTCGAACTTCGCCGGCCTGGTCTTCCCGTTCCTGCGCGAGAAGCTGGCGGGAGGGCTCAAGACGGTGTTCCGCGCGGTCGAGCCCGCCGCCTGCCCGTCGTTCACGCGGGGTGTCTACGCCTACGACTTCGGCGACACGGCCGGGCTCACGCCGCTGCTCAAGATGCACACGCTGGGGCATTCGTTCGTCCCCGACCCGATCCACGCGGGCGGCCTGCGTTATCACGGCATGTCGCCGCTGCTGTCGCACATGTACGACCTGGGCCTGTTCGAAGCGGTCACCCGCGCCCAGAACGAGTGCTTCGAGGCCGGCGTCCTCTTCGCCAGGACGGAGGGCATCGTGCCCGCGCCCGAGCCCACGCACGCGCTGGCCGAGACCATCGCCGAGGCGCTGCGCTGCAAGGAGACGGGCGAGGAGAAGGTCATCCTGACCGCGCTGTGCGGCCACGGCCACTTCGACCTGGGCGCGTACGACCGCTACCTGTCCGGCCGGTTGGAGGACTACACGCTTCCGCAGGACCGCATCGACCAGGCGCTCACCGAACTGCCGGGATGATCAAGGGCGAACCTGGGTGGCCGCCGCACCGGCGGCCACCCCTCAACGCGCCGTGGGACGCTTGCCGTGGTTCGCCTTCTTCTTCTTGCGTGCCTTGCCCTTACGCGCGCGCCTGGCCATAAGCTCGCCTCCGGTGATCGGGTGCCGCAGTGTGCTCCCAACGTCTCGCGGCTGCGACCGCCGGGCAAGCCATCCACGCGAACTAACATTCCCCAACAATTCCGTGTCATAATTTGGTGGAATCTGTTGGAAGGAGAGCGGGCGTGCTCGCACAGCAGCGTCAGCAGGCGATCCTCGAACGCGTGCGCAGCAGCGGCGGCGTCCGGGTGGCCGATCTCGTCCGCGAGCTCGGCGTCTCCGACATGACCATCCGCCGCGACCTCGAACTCCTGGCCGAACGCGGCTTGCTGGAGAAGGTGCACGGCGGCGCGACCGCCCTGGGCCCCGGTTCGACCGAGGAGCCGGGCTTCACCGCGAAGTCCGCCCGTCAGCAGCAGGAGAAAGAGGCCATCGCGCGGCGGGCGGCCGAGTTCGTCCACCCCGGCACCGCCGTGGCCCTGTCCGCCGGCACCACGACGTGGGCGCTGGCCCACCACCTGATCGGCGTGCCCGACCTCACCGTGATCACCAACTCGATCCCCGTCGCCGAGGTCTTCCACCGCAACCCGCGTACCGACCGCACGGTCGTGCTGACCGGCGGCGTGCGCACGCCCTCGGACGCCCTGGTCGGCCCGGTGGCCGTGGCCGCGATCCGCCGCCTGCACGTGGACACGCTCTTCCTCGGGGTGCACGGGATGAGCGTGCGGGCCGGGTTCACCACGCCCAACCTCCTGGAGTCCGAGACCGACCGGGAGCTGGTGACCGCCGCGCACCGGCTGGTCATCCCCGCCGACCACACCAAGTGGAACACCGTCGGCATCAGCACCATCGCCGAGCTGACCGAGGCCCACGTGGTCATCAGCGACGCGGGGCTGCCCGAGGACGCACGCACCGAACTGGCCGGACGGGCCGGAGAACTGATCATCGCGGAGGGCACGTCTTGAAGCGCACCATCACCCATCTGGCCGACGGCCGGGAGCTGATCTACTTCGACCGGCGGGACGACGCCGGCCGGAGCGAGATCGACCGGCGGACGCTCGATCCCCGGCCGGTGGCCTCCGAGCTGCGTTACGACCCGCTGACCGAGGAGTGGATCGCGATGGCGGGGCACCGCCAGACGCGCACGTTCCAGCCGGCCGGCACGGCGGCCGAGTGCCCGCTGTGCCCGTCGACGGAGACGCGGTCGACGGAGATCCCGGCGTACGACTACGACGTGGCGGTGTTCGAGAACCGCTTCCCCTCCTTCTCCAGCAATTTGGGGACTTATGAGGAGGCGGGCGGGTTGAGTGAGGTTCGTCCGGGAGTGGGGCGGTGTGAGGTGGTGTGCTTCACCTCCGATCACTCCTCCTCGTTCGCCCGGCTTTCCGACGCCCAGGTCGAGCTGGTCATGGAGGCGTGGGCCGACCGCACGGCCGAGTTGTCCGCGATCGAGGGCGTGGAGCAGGTGTTCTGCTTCGAGAACCGGGGCGAGGAGATCGGCATCACGCTGGCCCACCCGCACGGCCAGATCTACGCCTACCCCTACGTGACGCCGCGCACCAAGCTCCAGCTCGGCGCCGCCGCCCGGTACCAGGGTCCCGGAAACCTGTTCGCCGACGTGCTGGCGGCCGAGCGCGCCGCCGGGACACGGGTGGTGGCCGAGAACGAGTCGTGGACGGCCTTCGTGCCGGCCGCGGCGCGCTGGCCGTTCGAGGTGCACGTGTATCCGCACAGGCAGGTGCCCGATCTGGCGGCGCTGTCGCAGGACGAGCGCGCCGCGTTCGCACCGCTGTACACCTCGGTGCTGCGGGCGTTCGACGGGCTGTTCGGCGTCGTGATGCCGTACATCTCGGCCTGGCACCAGGCTCCGATGCGGCAGGACAGGGAGCTCGGCTACCTTCACCTGGAGCTCTTCAGCGTCAGGCGGGCCGCGAACAAGCTGAAGTATCTGGCGGGTTCGGAGTCGGCGATGGGCGCCTTCGTCAACGACGTGCTGCCGGAGGAGGCCGCACGCATGCTTCGATCACAGGTAGATCACTAATAGATTTCTACTTAAGGTCGCATGACTCGTGATCTACCACTAATATCCCCATATGCCCCGGCCGAAAACGGCCGGTGCACGCCTAATCCCGGGTGTGTCACCCGGGAGCCGGGGACCCACCGCGCCTGGGGTGAATCCACTTCGGTGGTAGGGAAATCGCAGCTCCCCTCCCGAACCCGTCAGCTAACCCGGCCGGCAGAGGGAGAGGAACACCTACGTGGCGGCTTCGTCCCCCGCGGCCATCGCCATCGGCCTCATCGCCGCGGCCGCCATCGGCATCCTCCCGGCCGGCGCGGCGTCGGCCGCTCCCAAACCGACCGAAGCCGAGCTGCGCACCCAGCTCAAGCAGCTCAACACCAAGGTCGACAAGCTGATCGAGAAGTACAACCTCAAGCGGGTGGAGCTGTCCGAGGCGCAGGAGTCGGCCAAGGCCGCCAAGACCCGCCTGGCGACCGCCGAGCAGACGCTGGCCACGGCCGAGCAGCGGGTGGCCGACCTCGCCCGGATGCGTTACCAGAACGACGACCCCTCGCTGCCCGCCTTCCTGCTGTCCCAGAACAACGGCGGCGGCGCCGCCCTGCTGGACCAGCTCACGGCCGAGCAGCAGGCACTGGTGCAGGGCGTGGCCACGGCCCGCGACACGAAGAAGCGGGCCTCCGACGAGGCCGCCGCGCTCACCGTCAAGATCCGCCAGGACACGGCCGAGGTGGCCGGCCGGCGCGACGACGCCAAGGATGTCATCAAGGACATCCAGAAGAAGCTCCAGGACCTGGTCCCGTTCGGCACGGGCCGCAACTCCGACGGGAGCTGGACGCCCGAGCTGCCGTCGGGCTCCGACAACATCACCTCACGCACCCGGCTCATGCGGGCGCAGGTGCAGAAGAACTTCGTGTTGCCGTTCGCGGTGGGCTGCTTCCGCTCGGGCTCCAGCGGCGAGCACCCGCTCGGGCGGGCCTGCGACTTCATGATGAGCACGGGCGGCTCCACGCCCTCCGCCCTCAACAACGCCCTCGGCGACCGGATCGCGGAGTGGGCTCTCAAGAACAAGGGCAAGCTGGGCATCAAGTACGTGATCTGGAAGCAGCGCATCAACCAGGGGTCCGGGTGGCAGGGGATGTCGGACCGCGGCAGCATCACCGAGAACCACTTCGACCATGTGCACATCTCGATGAACTGAAAAAGGGACGAATAGCATCTGATGAGCTATTCGCTCACATGAAGAAGGCATTTGAGCTGGTCATGGACCAGTGAGGGTGACATCCATCCAGGTCGTCCTGTGCATTGATGCCTGGCCGTCTGCCTGCCACTTTTGGGGATCGCCGGACGCGATCTCGCATCAGATGCGAGCATGTCGCATCTGATGCGAGGTGGTGTTTGGGGTGAAACGGGTCTCGGTGGAGGGTGCCGCACACCTGGTACTCGCGGACGGCGTGGTGCCGCTGCACCCGCAGGACGCAGTGTTCGCCGCGATGCTGACGGGGTGGGAGCGGCAGCAACGGGCCCGGCTGCTGGCGGCCTCGACGATCAAGACTCGGGTGGACCTGGTGCGGCGGTTCGCCGCGTTCACGGGCACCCCGCCGTGGGAGTGGCTGCCGGGGGACGTTGAGGATTGGGCGACTGAGTTGTTGTCGTCGCCGGGTCCGGTGGCGCGGTCGACGGTCCGGAACTACCTGAACCAGATCGCGATGTTCTGCGACTACCTCACCGACGCCCGCTACGGGTGGGCCGACCAATGCGTGGAGTACTTCGGGACGCATCCGTCTCAGATCTGCCATGAGGACAACCTGCCGTCCCACTCCTCGCCTTATGAGGGACGGCCGGAGGTGCGGGCCCTGACTCGCCGGGAACTGCAGGACTTCTTCGACTACGCCGACGAGCAGGTGCTGAGGGTGCGCGCCTCTGGCCGGAAGGGATGGTTGCCGGCGTTCCGGGACGCCACCTTGTTCAAGGTGATCTACGGGTGGGGACTGCGGCGGCGGGAGGCTGGGAACCTGGATCTCGCTGACTTCTCCCGGAACCCCAAGGCGCCGGAGTTCCAACGCTTTGGCGCTTGCTATGTGAGGTTCGGGAAGGCGGTGAAGGGATCGCCGCCTCGGCGGCGGACGGTCCTGACGGTCTGGGACTGGTCGGTCGAGGCCCTTGCCGAGTACGTGGAGGAGATCCGGCCTCTTTTCGACGTCGGCAAGCGGCAGCTGCTCTGGCCCTCCGAACGCGGGGGCGGATCACGGGACGGCACATCACCCGCAGGTTCGCCGAATACCGGGACGCGCTGGGTCTGGAGGAGGTGCTGCATCCGCACTGCCTGCGACATTCCTACATCACGCACCTGATCGAGGATGGTGCCGATCCGTACTTCGTGCAGCAGCAGGTCGGGCACGCGTGGGGGTCGACGACTGCTATCTACACCCATGCCGGGTCGGACTTCATGAACAATGCCCTGCGAGAGGTGCTGGACGCCGGACTGAGGGGAGCCGAGTAATGCGGACGATCCGTTACCGGTGGCATCTGCGGGAGCTGATGGCCCGCCGCGGCATGTTCAACACCACCGACTTGGCCCCGCTGCTGGCCGAACGCGGCATCGAGATGTCGGCCTCGCAGGTCCACCGGCTGGTCACCGGCACCCCGGAGCGGCTCAACCTGCAGGTGTTCGCCGCGCTCTGCGACATCCTGGATGTCAGTCCCGCCGAGTTGTTCGAACCGGTCGTCATCACCTCGGCGCGCCGCAAGACCGCCGAGGAGACCGGGCCGGTTCCACCGGCCCCGCCGGGCGAGGTCCGCAGGCCGCGCCGTGCCCGGATCGTCCCTGACGAGCCATGAGCCGGGGCCTGTGCGCCGACTGCGGGCGGGAACGCGAGATGGGCGGCCGTCGCCCGGACACCGCGCAGGTCTAGACGGTGGCTGGCCCAACTCACGGCGACACACCGTGTCTCTAGGGACACAGTCCGCTATGCGGGATTAGTCACCCACATCGCCGATCGCGGCAAATATGCAGCTCAGAGGTTAAACGACAAGCTGAGTGCCCGTGTACAAACTGATCCCTGTCGTGCAGCGTTGGGCCGATATCGGGCAAAACCGTGACGTAGCGCGAATATTCTGCGACATAGAGCGACCTTCCGGTAGCAACAGTGGTTATCCCAGCCACGTCACCAACCGGAAGGTCTGCCGCCGTTGTACGCCACCGCCCCCATCGCTGTCTCCCGCAACGACGAAACTGCCTGCTCATGCGTGGCCTGCCGGTACGGCCGCGGAGCCGATCACCCGATCCGGGCACCCCGCTACCACCGACATGAGCAACGAGGAATGGCAGGTCATCGAGCCGCTGATGCCCTGGCCGGCCTGGTTACACGGCAACGGCGGACGACCCGAGAAGTACTGCCGCCGCCTGATCATGGATGCCATCCGGTACGTGGTCGCCATCAACGGGATCAAGTGGCGCAATCTGCCCGCCGACTTCCTGGCACCCTGGCGCACCGTCCACTCGATCTTCACGCGCTGGTGGCAAGAAGGCGATCTCTACGCTCTGCACAACGACCTGCGCGAACAGGTCCGGACAGCCGACGGGCGCGAGCCGGAACCCAGCGCGGGGATCATCGACTCGCAGTCGCTGCGGGCCGCCGAGACCGTCGCCGCCCGCTCACGCGGATACGACGCAGCCAAGAAGGTGCAGGGCACCAAGCGGCACGTCATCGTGGACACCCTCGGTCTGCTGCTGGTCGTCATCGTCACCGCCGCCGGCATCCAGGACCGCGACGGCGCCAAGCCCGCACTGGAGCGCCTGCGTGACTGGTACGAGCGGATCACGCTGATCTGGGCCGACAGCGCCTACGCCGGCAAGCTCGTGACCTGGGCCCGAAAGCACGTCCAGCTCACCCTGGAGATCGTCAAGCGCAGTGACGATGTCAGCGGCTTCGTGGTCCTTCTCTTAGTTACTTGGAATTAGACCTTCCGGGCTGTGCGCTTCGGTACGGTCTCGCCGGTAGCTGAGGAGCTGTAGTGGGCGCTGTTGTGCTTGAGGAGAAGTGGCCGGTCCTGGGGCGACATGAACCAGCGGCTGGGTGGCTGCGGATCTGGACCGATCTGGGGCGGGCGCCTCGGACCATCGACGCGTACGCGCGGGGTCTGGCGGAGTACCTGGAGGTCTGCGAGCGGGAGGGCGTCGATCCGGTCGCAGCGAACAGGGCGCATGTCGCGGTGTTCGTCCGTGAGCTCACCAGCAGGCCGAGCAAGCGCGGCGCTAACGTCGTGTCGATCGACTCCGGCGCCGGGCTGTCGAACGCGACGATCCAGCAGCGACTGGTGGCGGTCCGGCTGTTCTACGACCACCTCATCGAGGAAGGCCTGCGCGAGTCCAACCCCGTCGGCCGCGGAAGGTACACGCCCGGCCGACGATTCGGGGGCCATGAGCGAGGCCTGGTCCCGAGGCTGGCCAAGCTGCCGTGGATTCCCGATGAGCAGCAGTGGCGTCTGGTCCTCGCGGCCGCTGCCCAGGAGCCGGCGCGGAACCGGGTCATGCTCGCCTTGGGGCGTCCCGGTAGCAATGGAGAAATTTCCACCGAAGTAGCCTCTGACCTGCGGCAATGAAGAGGCTTCGTAAGTTGGATCTCGATTTGCTTACGGTGCGGAAGCTGAACGATGGACGATCAGCGATCGCGGTCTGCCCACAGGTGCGCGAGACGCTCCATCAACTCTCCGATCCGGTCGGCGTGTAGCTGCTGTCGCTGGTCGGCCTGGGCCATCAGGCACGCCTGCACCGCGGGAAGCTCTTCGGCAGGCACGTCGTCCAGCCACTTGGCCAGAGTTTCGGGGCCGTCGAAGTCGTCGAGTGAAACAGATGGCGTCATGGCAGGTGCTTTTCCGGTGGGGTGGCTGCTGCGAGTTCGGGTGGTGATGCGGGGGCATCGCCAGTCTCGATCTGCTGGACGCTGCTGGGCTTGAGTTCGGGCACGTACTTGTAGATCGTGGAGCGGCTGACGCCGAGGAGCCGGGCGATGGAGGAGACGGTGTTCTCCGGCCGGGTGAGCAGGTCGCGGGCGTGCCGGATCTGCTCGGCGGTCATCGCCGGCGGGCGTCCCAGACGCTGGCCGCGGGCGCGGGCGGCGGCCAGTCCCTCGTGGGTGCCTTCCACGATGAGCTCGCGGATGAACTCGGCCAGCGCGGCGAAGACATGGAAGACGAGCCGACCGCCGGCGGTGGTGGTGTCCAGCGCCTCGTGCAAGGAGCGGAACCCGACGCCGCGCTTGCGCAGCCCGGCCACGATGGAGATGAGGTCCTGCAGGGAGCGGCCCAGCCGGTCCAGCGAGGGCACCACGAGGGTGTCGCCGGGGCGCAGGTAGTCCAGCACTTTCCACAGCTCCTCGCGCTCGGCGTTCTTGCCGGACTTCTTGTCGGCGAAGATGCGGAGACAGCCCGCCGTGGTCAGGGCTGCTAGCTGGCGATCCAGGAGTTGGCCGCGAGTGGAGACGCGGGCGTAGCCGATGAGCGCTCCCGAGGGGCCTGTGGGCTCGGCCGCCAGTGGGTTCTCGCCGAGAGATCCCTCCAGCAGCGGGCCCTCGGGAAGCGCGAGGCTTTTGGCCATGGTATTCACCACGAGCCGCCGCCAGGGGCCAGCATGGTGACGGTCACCTTGAGCGGCTCATCATGGGAGGGCTGGCTGCCGCGACCATAGACGGCCTGGGTAACCATCCATCGGCCGATGCACCCCTGGCAGAACCGGCGAGGCGGGCGGCCCGGCGTCCAGGACGGTGGTTCCAGCGCCTCCTCCACGATTTCGAAGTCGGCGTCCATCTCGCGGCACAAGATGCAGTCGTTGCGGGCGTGGGGGTAGGGCAGCACAGGCTTGGCGAGGGGCTCCATGACCCGAAAGTGTAGAGAAAAGGGTGTTGCCGTACTTGCTGAACACCCAGACTTCTCAACACGTTTTTCAACAGACCGCGAAGGCGGGAGGGATCGTTCCGAGCCCGTCCGGCGTGGATGTTGAGAATCGTTCGATTCTCAACATGGTCAACAAGGTGCCGTGACCTCAGGGGGCGGTCAGGCCGGATCGGGCGCGCAGGCGGTTTCGGGTGACCGTCCGTCCTCGATTTTCGCGATGGGCTCGCCGGCGAGATGTTGTAGCGAGCTCTGCAGTGTGGTCCGGGCCAAGGGGGCGAGGTCGGCCAAGAGCTGGTTCTCGATCGTCTCGATGTCGGCGCGGGCGGCTTTGAGGGCGCGGTCGCCCTCGGGGGTGGCCTCGATGATGCGGGCTCTCCGGTCGGCGGGGTCGGGGCGGCGGCGCACCAGGCCGGCGTCCTCCAGTTCGTCGAGGATGAGGACCAGCTTGCTCTTGTCGACCGATACGGCCTGGGCGAGGGCGAGCTGGGTGCGGGCGGGGGCTTCGACGACGGCCACCAGCACCGTGTAGCCCCACAGGGTCATTCCGTGCTCGCGCACCGCGGCGGTCTCAGCGGTGGCCAGGCCTTGCTTTAGTCGCGCGAACAGCCAGTGCAGGTCCTGGTGCAGTCCGCTCCCGTGCGGGCCTTCGGATGTGGGGGCGTGGGCCATGGACAGCATGATACCAAGCCAAGATGTTCTTGACTTGAAATTATCTTGGCCTATATTGATTGCGATTCCAGACAATCTTGAATGTGAGGCAATCTTGTGACGCATCTTCTGCATCTGGACGCCAGCGGACGCAGCGAGTCGTTCTCCCGCAGGCTCGGCGAGACCTTCGTGGCCGACTGGCGTGCCACCCACCCGGACGGCGTCTACACCTACCGGGACCTGGTGGCCGATCCGGTGCCACCCATCGACGAAGACCGGGTCCGCCTCGCCACCCAGTCATCGGTGAACGGGGTGCGCGACATCGAGACCATGGACCAGGTGGCCGCCGGCGCTCCCGAACTGGCCAGGAGTTGGGCGACCACCCGCCCGCTGGTGGAGCAGCTCCTCGCGGCCGACGTCCTGCTCCTGGGCGTGCCGATGTACAACTTCACGGTGCCTGCCGCGTTCAAGGCGTGGATCGACCGCGTCACCCTGCCCTGGCTGCCGCTCAAGGGGAAGTCAGCCGTGGTGCTGAGCGCGCGCGGCGGCGCCTACGGACCCGGCACCCCCCGCGAGCACTTCGACTTCCACGAGCCCTACCTGCGCGCCTACTTCTCCGTGCTCGGACTCGACGACGTCACCTTCGTCCATGCCGAACTCACCCACGCCACGGTTATGCCCTTCCTCGCGCAGTTCCGCGACCAGCACGAGACCTCCCACGCCGCGGCGCTAGGCGCGGTGCACGCCCTGACAACCCGGGTGCGCGCCGAGACGCCGTCCTGACCACGACTCACCGACCCATCAGCGAAGCGAAGACAGAAGGACAACCCACACCATGAACACCGATCTCAGCGGCCGCGTGGTCCTGATCACCGGCGCGTCGACCGGCATCGGCGCCGCGACCGCCCGCGCCTACGGTCGCGAAGGCGCCCGCGTGGCGATCACCTACCGCAACCACCCCGACAGCGCCGAGAAAGTGGCCGCCGACGTCGAGGCCGCCGGCGGGCAGGCGCACATCGTCCGGCTCGACCTCGAGGACCTGGCCACCATCGACCATGCCGTCGCGACCGTCGTCGAGCGCTGGGGCGGCATCGAGGTCCTCATCGCCAATGCCGTGCGCTGGGGCGGCGATGGGCCGCCCGATCCCAGCGTCCGGTTCGAGGACGTGCCCCTGCAGGAATGGGACGCCATGATCGGCGCCAACCTGATCGGAACAGCGGCCACGGTCCGCGCCGTCCTGCCCAGCATGCGCACCAGGAGCTGGGGCCGTATCGTGCTGATCTCCTCAAGCGTCGCCGAGGAGGGCCTGCCCGGTCCGGGGCCCTATGGCACCGCCAAATCCGGCCTGTACGGCCTCGCCCGCAGCCTGGCCTGGAACGGCGGCCGCGACGGGGTCCTGGTCAACGTCGTGGCGCCGGGCTTCACCCTCACCGACAGCCGCCCCGATATCCCCGCGTTCGTCACCGACGCCCTCGCCGCCGCTACCCCCACGCACAGACTGTCCACCTCCGACGACGTGGCCAACCTCATCGTCTTCCTGGGCTCGGGAGCCAACGGCAACCTCACCGGCGAGGTGATCCGGGACGGCTCCGCCGCCGCCCGAGCACCGCACATCGGCGGATAGCGGGAACCACATCAAAAAGCTCCCCGCCCCTGGCGGGTGGGGAGCGCTACCCACTCATCACGGACCGACTATCCGGGTGCATCCTTCTACTGGCGGTGGAACGGAATCCGGCGTTAACCACGTGCAGAGGACCGCATCGGCAGGGGTCGCTGACCTGGGAGAGCCCCGTTGACGCCGGATTCCGTTCCAAATCTCTCTGACCCCCGTCCCATGCGGGAACATCGCCGCAGCGCCATCACCCGCTGGATCAGCTCAAGGTGTCAGACCCAGCTGGCGAAGCTGTACCGGCCGTAGGGGCCGCCAGCCGCTGGTGTCGAGCTTGGCGAGCTCCGCCTCGACGTCCACGTTGATGACGCCGAAGAAGTTGATGTTGTCGCTGTGCCCGGGCGAGATGTGCGACAAGATTTCGTCGCTCACCTCCCGGCCCTGCGAACGCAGCTCCAGCACCGCTCTGGAATAATATTCTGTCGTCCAGGCGACCACCGAGTTGGTCAAGACGGTCAAGCACCACGCCTGCTCCGTCTGCTGCTCCAGATGCGGGCGGGTGATCGTGCCCTGCTGGGCGTAGTGCAGGTCGCGGCGCAGCGCGTGCAGGCTCTCGCCCTTGTTCAATTGCCGCGAGATCTTCCTCCTGAAGGCCGGGTCCGACAGGTACTTGGCCAGGTGAACGGTCCTTCTGAGCATGCCCCACTCCTTCAGTGCGGCGGCCAAGGTGTTCTGCCGGGAGGCGGCCGACCACTTGCCGACGATCAGCGAGGCGGTGGCCTGGCCGTACTTCAGCGACCCGGCCATCCGCAGCAGGTCCGGCCAGCAGCCGGCCACCAGGTCCTCATTCCAGCGCGCGCCCAGCAGCGGCCCGGCGTGCGGGTAGCGCTTGGCGATCTCGGTCGGGGTCTCGTCCCGTACCAGGGTGACCCGGGTCAGGTCCCGCAAGCGCGGGGTCAGTGCCTTGCCGACCAGGTCGAACAACGCGAAGTTGATCAACGTGGCGCCGTGACTGTCTGCCGCGTGCTCGGCGATCGGAAGGTCGGTGGGCACGAACCCGGTCGGCGCCCCCGCGGGCACCTTGCGGCCGCCGAGCCGGTTTACTCCTTCAACACGGCCACCGCCTCCATCAGCTCAGCCGTGCCCGGCCCGCCCTGGAAGTCGATCGCGGCCAGCACGTTCGGGGTGAACTGGCGCAGATAGGTGCAGGAGGACCCCAGCTCCGACAGCCGGCCGTGATCGCGGGGCAACGGCTTCCACGCATCAGAGGTGATCTCCCGCAGCCGCTGCATGCCGATCCGCTCGCGCAGCATCCCACTCACCTCATCGTCCGGGATCGACGGGTCGGCCAACACCGGCAGGATCATCTCCATCACCAGCTGCCGGGCCTCGCCCTTCTTGGCCCGCTCGACCAGCGCCTCATCCGTCTTGGACTTCGCCCGCGACTCCCGCGCGCTGACGGCCTGGTCGAACAAGGCCACCACCTCATCGAGCTGGTCGACCGCAGCCTGCGCGGCGAACGCCAGCAGGATCGGGAACTTACGCTCCTTGCGCCGCTCCAGCCCCTGGTTGGTTGAACGGCGCGCAACCTGGGCCAGGAACCGGCGCCGCTCGTTCGGCAGCACCGACACATCCATCCGGTGGGCGTCGATCGCGCGCAGCCAGGTCAGCTTGTCGATCGCGGTCTTCACCGACGTCGCTGACGCGTCCCTGGCCGGGCTGACCAGCCACTCCAGCCGGGTCATCCCCAGCCCCGCATCCACCGCCAGCATCCGCTCCAGATCGGCGCGGACCTCTGCCGTCAGCAGGTGCCCCACCAGCTGCGAGGTCAGATCGGAGGCCGCTTTGCGGGCCGTGCCGACCATCTTGGCCAAGATGAGCGCACCGGGCCGGATCACCTTGGCCGCCATCAGGTACTCGCGTGCCAGGTTGAACAGCAGCGTCGGCGAGTCGTGCTCCATTGCCCGGTCCAGCAGGAACTGCTCCAGCTCCTTCATCGCCTGGCTGCCCGCCGGGGCGGTCTGCCACCCCAGATACTTGGCGACCAGGCCCAGATGATCCGAGCGGGTCTGGTCGCGCTTGCCGTACAGCCGCAACGCCACCGGCGCCACGCTCAGCCGCTCCGCGACCCGGGCCACGGCGGCCGGTGGCGCCGAGCCCACATCGTCGGGCACGAACCCGAGCCATGGCAGCGCGCAGAGCTGGACCAGCATGCCCAGCCGGTCGACAGGGCCTCGCCCGCCGGGACTCACGAACGCCACGTCAGCCGCTGTCGGCGTGAAATACCGGATCAACTCATCCGCGCTGATCTCCGGGAACGAGCGCAGCTGCTCCAATTGCTCCTCGGAGAACATCTTCTCTGACAACGCACCACTCCACCTGTCGTACCGGACAAAACCGGAACGACCGTAGCGGCAGTGATCACCAACCGGCCACAGGAGGTCAACTCCTCCGTTATCGCAGGTCAGACGTTACTTCGGTGAAAATTTCTTCATTGCTACCGGGACCCCTGACGGCGACCCGGGCGTTCTTCCGCGACTGCCAGGAGTGGGAATGGATACCGCGCCGCTTCGACCCCGTCCGAGTCCTGGCTGCCCCCAGGACGGTGAAGGGACTGCTCGGCCCTGACCCGCGCGTCATCGCCGATGAGATCTGGGCCAAGCTCTTGTGGGCTGGCCTGAACATGCAGCCCGAGGACCTACCCACCAGCTACAACCGCCTGCGCTACCCGATCGAGCTCCTGCGAGCGGTCGCCTTGGCCTGGCTGTTCAGCGGGCAGCGCAGCGACGAGATCGCCCGCCTGCCCGTCGGCTGCGTCCGCTGGCAGCACGACGGGTTCCCCATCCCCGGCGACTCCCGTGAGGTTCTCGTCCAGGACGCGGTCTGCCTGCTGGACGTCCCCACTCATAAGACCGGCACCGCGTTCACCAAGCCCGTCGATCCGCTCCTGGGCAAGGCGATCGAGGCCTGGGAGCAGGTACGGCCCGAGCAGCCGACCTTCACCGACCGCAAGACCGGAGTGCAGGTCCATCTGCTGTTCGCGCTGCGGGCCCGCCGGATGGACAAGCACTACATCAACAAGACGATCATCCCGGCCCTCTGCGCCAAGGCTGGAGTCCCGACCGCCGACGTCCGCGGCAACATCACCAGCCACCGGGCCCGCTCCACCATCGCCTCGCAGCTCTACAACGCCAAGGAACCCATGACTTTGTTCGAGCTACAGGCCTGGCTCGGGCACGGCAGCCCCGAAAGCACCCAGCACTACGCCAAGCTCACCCCCAACACCCTCTCCAAGGCCTACCGGGACGCCGGCTACTTCGAACGCAACGTCCGCACCATCGAGGTCCTGCTCGACCGTGACGCCGTCACCTCCGGCGCCGCCGCCACCGGCGAGCCCTGGCAGTACTACGACCTCGGTCACGGGCTCTGCAGCTACACCTTCTTCGAGCAGTGCCCCCACCGCATGGCCTGCGCCAAGTGCGACTTCTACGCCCCCAAGGACTCCTCGAAGGCCCAACTACTCGAAGCCAAGGACAACCTGCAGCGCATGCTCGCCGCCATCCCCCTCACCGACGACGAACGCGCCGCCGTCGACGACGGCAAAGCCGCCCTGGACAAACTGCTCGAGCGCCTGGCCGACGTCCCCACCCCAGCGGGCCCGACGCCCAGGCAGATCGGCGCTCCAGCCGGAACAGTGCTTCTGCCGATCATCCAAGTCCAGCAGAGATCCACTTGATCGCATGGCAAACGCCGATCAGTTCAGAACCAGGGTCGCTGCGGCACAGTGGGAGGCGTGACACGACCACCGAGCGAAGACTACGTCCGCCTCTTCCCCGAGATCGGCTCAGCCGGAAGCCTGCAGGCCGCGCTGCAGGATGCGTTCGATCAGGCGGGCTATGAGCTGACGGCGCTGCTGACCGGCGCTCCCGGGTGGTGGGACTGCGCTGCACGGGTCGGAGACGGTCATCGGCATGTGAGCGTCGTCGCAGCCAGCCAGGAGCGCTGCCTGTTGATGGAGTTCTGGGGTCAGGGCGTCATGATGGTTGAGGCACAGACCAGCGATCTGACCTCCGCAGCGAAGGCCATCAGAGCCTGGCAGGAGGGCTCTCGCCTGGCTGAGGTGAAGGCCGCGTGCCCGTTCATCGAGTACGGCAGCCTCGCCGAGGCACACGAACGGGGGGATGCGGTCGCAGCCAAGTGGGTGAGCTACCGGACCACCTCGGCCTCACACGTCGACCACGACCTGATCGAGGCCGCCTCCACCCAACCCCTGCTACGAGCCCTGTTCCCCTTCCACAGCCACCGGACGCTGAACTTCAGCCGCTGCACCGGCTTCCCCTACACCCACGACATCCCCGTGATCACTCCTCGGACGGATGGGACATACCGCGTCACCTGGCGCGACCGCTCACCCGACGGACCCGCCATCGCAGAAGCCGACACCCCCCACGAGGCCGTCGCCGTGGTCATCGCCCACCTCCCGGACAACTGCGGCCCGGCCGTCGCTGGCACAGCCAACGACCTTGACAGCCCAGCCGCAGATTCC
The DNA here is from genome assembly GCF_053592075.1 of Nonomuraea sp. NPDC002799. NCBI lineage: Bacteria > Bacillati > Actinomycetota > Actinomycetes > Streptosporangiales > Streptosporangiaceae > Nonomuraea > Nonomuraea sp. NPDC002799. The sequence goes on along the minus strand of NZ_JBSFVA010000004.1, from coordinate 416,751 downwards.
ACATAACTCGCAGGTGGGTGGTGGAGAGGACACTGTCGTGGATCAGTCAGCGCAGGCGGTGCGTACGTGACTATGAGCGGTTATCCGAGCATCACGAGGCCATGGTCTTATGGGCGATGATCATCCTCATGGGACGACGACTCGCACGATCCACATCTCCCCAGTCGACCTGACGATCAGTTTGTACACGGGCACTGAACGAGCGTCTGGTCGTGACACCATGACGCCATGGCCCGATGGATACGCCTCTATCACCCCGCGGAAAACACCTGGTCCTTCTACGAACTTGATGACCAGGAATGGGCCGTCCGGCAGATCGATCTTCAAGGTCCCGACCAGCGCCCCACCACAGCGGCAGACCTTGATGAGGTGCTCCGCCTTCGCGATCAGTACGGGTTGGCCGAGCTTCAGGCCTACGAACGTCGTTACGGCGTCCTTGCCGAGGGCAGCCTCGAAGGCTGGCAGGACGCCGATCAGGCCACCGAGATCACACGCCAGGCGTTCGAGACACTCTGGACCGAGGCCAGACAGCGCCTCGCCGGGCCTGGGTCGACCGAGCCCGCGGCGACGAACTCCGTCGCACACGCGCTGAGCGACCCCGCCGAGCCACCGCTGCGCCCGCTGCCTGACCAGGTTACAGAGCTGTTGAAGGCGCTGAACTGCCCGCCGCGGTTGGCGGCGCACCTGCGTCTCGTCCATGACGTCGCCTGGCAGATCACCGACTGGGTCCAGCAGCGGCACCCCCGTCTTCACTTCGACAGGCACGCCGTGCTTTTCGACGCCGCGACCCACGACATCGGCAAGTCCCTGCACGTCAGCGAACTCTCCGGACCCGGCTCGAGCCACGAGTCGGTCGGGCGGGACCTGCTGATCCGCCACGGGTTCGATGACGCTCATGCTCGCTTCGCGGCCACTCACGCGTCCTGGGGAGACAGCGGCATCACCCTCGAAGACCTTCTGGTGAGCCTCGCCGACAAGGTTGGGAAGAACAAGCGCGTCCTGGACCTCGAGGACCTCGTCGTGACCCGCCTGGCTCAAGCAACCGGTCAGCAGCCATGGGAGGAATACGCCGCCCTCGACGAACTCCTCACCCAGATCGGCGACACCGCCGATCAGCGGCTGACCTTCCAGGCCGCCTATCCGATTCACGGCTGAGACGCACAGCCAGAGCCGAACCCCCAGAGTCAGTCTCTCCCATCAGATCACCCTGGAATTCCCACACTCTGAATAAGACCCTCCGCCACTAAACCAGGGGATATCGCATCTGGTGAGATGGTGATCACGCGACGTCCGGCTCCCTGGCGCAGGCTGGCGGTGCTCGGGGCTCTGATGCTGGCCGCCCTCACCTTCAACACCGCGGAGAACCTGCCCGTCGGCCTCCTGAAGCTCATGTCCGAAGACCTACGGGTGTCCCTGTCGGCGGTCGGTCTCCTGGTCACCGGTTACGGCGTTACCGTGGCCATCGCATCTGTGCCGATCGCCCACGTCGTGCGGGCCGTGCCCCGACGTCATGTGCTGACGGGACTGCTGGCCGCGCTCGTAGTGTCCAGCCTCATTGCCGCGCCGGCCCCCTCTTACTGGCTGCTCCTCGTGGCGCGACTGCTGACCGCGCTCGCCCAGGCGCTGTTCTGGGCCGTGATGGGGCCGGTCGCGGTGGGCCTGTTCGCGCCCGAGGTCCGGGGACGTGTGGTCGGGGCGCTGTCCGTGGCCGGTTCGCTCGCCCTCGTGTTCGGTGTTCCCGCGGGGACCTGGCTGGGCCGGCAGAGTGCCTGGCAGGTGCCCCTCGCCATGCTCGCGGCTCTGGGGCTTGTCTGTCTGGTGACGATCGCCGTTCTGCTGCCGACTTCGCGTCCGGAAGAAGAGCCCGCCGCCTACGCGACCAGTCCTGACACCCGGCGGTTCGGGACGGTGCTGGCGGCCGGGACCTTGTCCGCCACCGGGGCGTTCGCGGGATACACCTACATCGTGACGTTCCTGGGCGACGTGAGCGGGTTCTCCCCGAGCGCGGTCAGCGTCCTGTTCGTGGTTTTCGGTGTCGCGTGTCTGGCCGGAGTGAGCCGGCATCGCGGCAGGTGCCGCGATGGGGGGACTCATTCTGCCGCTCGCCGGCGTACGGACCACCTTCCTCGCCGGCGGGCTGCTGACCGTCGGGTCCTGCGCGGTCCTGCTCGCCGGCCGGCTGCTGCGTGGGCGCCGCCGCACATGGTGATCCTCAGTCGCCGCCCAGGTCGTCAGCCCGTCAGTGTCAGCGGATTGACCAGGTCGGCGTAGACGAGCAGGCCCGCCATGATCATCATGACCAGTGCCATCACGTACGTCAGCGGCAACACCTTGGCGATGTCCACGTAAGCGGGCTCCGGCCGCCGCATGATCTTGGCGTACGCCCGCTTGACGCCCTCCCACAACCCGCCCGCGATGTGCCCGCCGTCGAGCGGCAGCAGTGGGATGAGGTTGAACATGCCGATCGCCAGGTTGAAGCCGGCCAGCAGGTTGACGAAGATGGCGATCTTCTTCTCGTTGGACAGGTCCGAGGCGAGGATCTCGCCGCCCATGCGGCCCGCGCCGACCACGCCCACCGGGCCCTCAGGGTCGCGCTCCTCACCGGAGAAGGCCGCGTGCCAGACGCCGACCATCTTCTCCGGCAGGTTGAGTATCGAACCGGCGACCCGGCCGGTGAGCTCGCCCATGTAGCCGATGACCTGGCCGACGCTCTGCGTCTGCATGACCTCGGTGGGCGCGACGCCGAGGAAACCGACGTTCTTGTCGATCTTCGCCGGGTCTTCGAGGTTGGGCCGGTCCTGGGCGATGAGCGTGACGTTGAGCGTCATGGCCTTGCCGTCGCGGACGATGCCGAGCGCGACGGGGCCGGGCCCGTGGGAGCGGATCAGGCGGGTGGCGTCCTCCCAGGAGCCGATCCGCGCGCCGTCGAAGGACACCATGCGGTCGCCGGCCTTCATGCCCACCTGGGCGGCCGGCGTGGGCTTGTCGGTGGACTTGCAGGCCGCGCGCTGCTCCGAGATCGGGATCACGCAGGTGTTGGTCTCGGGCGACACGATCGGCGCCCAGCTGGGCAGGCCGATGCCGACCAGCAGGATGGTGAAGAAGATGAAGGCGAGCACGAAGTTCATCGCCGGGCCGCCGGACATGATGATGACCTTCTGCCACCACTTCTTGCGGTAGAAGACGCGGTCCTCGTCTCCCGGCCGCACCTCTTCCTGCGCGGCGTCGCGGGCCGACTCGATGAGACCCTGGAACGGCCCCGTCGAGTTGCTCCTGACCTTGGTCGGGTCGTCGCCGGGACGCGGCGGCAGCATGCCGATCATGCGGATGTAGCCGCCGAGCGGGATCCACTTGAAGCCGTACTCGGTGTCGCCCTTGCGCCGCGACCACGCCGTCGCGCCGAAGCCCACCATGTACTGGGTCACCCGGACACCGAAGATCTTGGCCGGCACGAGGTGGCCGATCTCGTGCAGTGCGATGGAGAACATCAACCCCAAGAGGAAGACGATGATCCCCACGAGATAGAGCCAGTTCATCTGGGCGCGCTCCATAGCAGACGACAGGGGAGACAGAAAGGTCCGACAACCTCAGACTAGTCGAACTCGCCGCGCCCCACGGCTGGCATGCCTTTTGACTGCCATTGACAGTGCGCAATCAAACGATCACGCTGAGAGACGACGGAGGGGGACGTCTTGATCCAGATCCTGATCGCCGAGCATCTGCCGCTGGTGCGCCGTGGCCTGCTCGCCACCCTGGAGGCCGAGCCCGACCTGCGGGTGGTCGCCGAGGTCGGGCGACCGGAGGAGGTGGTGGCCGCGGCGCTGTCCAGCGGGCCCGACGTGGCCGTGGTGGATCTCGACCTGCCGGGACTGGCGGTGACCGTCGCGCTCGCCGAGCAGGCGCCGTTCTGCGGGGTGCTGGTGCTGTCCGCCCAGCCCAATCCCTGGCAGGTGCGCCAGGCGCTGGCCGGGCGCGCGCTGGGCTTCATGAGCCTGTGCGTGCCGCCGGAACGGCTGGCCGAGGGGGTGCGCCAGGTGGCGGCCGGCCGCCAGGCCGTCGAGGCCGAGCTGGCCGTGGCCGCGCTGCAGAGCGCGGCGAACCCGCTGACCAGCCGGGAGCTCGACGTGTTGCGGATCGCGGCGGGCGGGGCGCGTTCGACGGAGATCGCCGACCAGCTCTTCCTGTCGGTCGGCACCGTACGCAACCATCTGTCGCGGATCATGTGCAAGACGGGCGCCCGCAACCGGCTCGACGCCGTGCGCATCGCCAGCGACCACGGCTGGTTGTGAGGAGGGGAAACGGGACCCCGGCAGAGCCGCGCCGCTCCACCGGGGCCCGATTCACCTAGAGGATCTCAGTCCGCCGAAGCTCACTGCCAGTGACCGCCATCACGACCTCACCCATGTGAAACGTCATCATGGACGCCAGATGAGCACCAGCGCGCAGTCGTCGTTGTGTCCGGAGGCCATGGCGTTGACGAGCGCCCTGGCCCCGTCGCGAAATCCCGACGGCAGCAGCCGCTCGGCCTCGCCGAGCAGCCGGTCGAGCCCGGCGTCGATGTCGCGCCCCGGCTGCTCGATCAGCCCGTCGGTGTAGAGCAGCAGCGCGTCGCCCTTGCGCAGGGTGCCGCTGTCGGGCTCGCAGTGCAGGTCGGGCACCACGCCGAGCACCACGCCCTTGGCCGTGGCGACCTGCCAGTTGCCCGTGCCCGCGTCGAACTTCACCACCGGCGGATGCCCCGCCGAGGTGATCGTGTAGTCGCCGGTCGCCAGGTCGAGGCGTACGTGCACGGCGGTCACGAATCCCTCGTCGCCCCGCTGGCGGTGCAGGTAGGCGTTGCAGGCGGGCAGGAAGTCGTTCACCGAGCCGAGCAGCCCGCCGAACGTGCCGGACAGCAGCAGCGCCCTCGTGCCCGCGTCGACTCCTTTGCCCGACACGTCGACCAGGGCGATCTCGACGGAGTCGCCGTCACGCATGGAGACCAGGAAGTCGCCGCCGAAGGAGGACCCGCCGGCCTGCTTGAGCACCACCTTGCCGCCCCAGTCCTTCGGCAGCGCGGGCAGCTCGCCCTGGCTGCGGAGCCGGTCACGCAGCTCCAGCAGCATCGCGTCGCCGCGCAGCCCCTGCACGCCCAGCTTGCCCCTGGTGCGGGCCATCAGCACGGCGAGCACGGTGGTGAAGACGATCGTCACGGTGAGGCCCAGCCCGACCCGGGCCACGCCCAGGTTGATCGCGATGTAGCCGAGCGCGACGCCGACGCCCACGAGCAGCTTGACCAGGCTGCGCAGCCGGAGCTGCAGCCCGCCGATCAGGGTGACGAGGATGAGCAGTGACGGCGAGAACCATTCGGTCGAGACCTTCGCCGCGAGCACGCCTATCACGAGGGCGAGCCCGGTCAGCGTGATGAGCAGATTGCGGTCACGGCCCAGCGGGCCCCGGCGGAGGAAGCGGACGACGGCCACCAGGAAGGGCACCCGCACCAGGACCGCACGGACCCGTGGCGGGATCAGCGGCGCGGGTCGGGAACTCATGATGCGCCTGACTGTATCGGTCTGACCCGTGTTTGGGCAGCCCACTTGACCAAGGCCTTGATCATTAAGCACGGATATTGGGTGGCCCTTCCCCTTTGCCCGCTCCTACCTTGGACAGATGACGTACCCGATCCGCCCGATTGACGAATCAGAGTGGCCGGCCTTCCAAACCGTTCTGGAAGAGGCCTTCGGCTGGACGCCGCACCCCGCCCAAACGGCCCGGTACAAGGCCGAGACGGAGTTCGACCGCACGCTCGCCGCCTTCGACGGCGACACCATCGCGGGCGTCACCGCCATCATCAGCTTCACGATGACGGTCCCCGGCGGCCGCCTGCCCGTCGCGGGGGTGACGAGCGTCAGCGTGCTGCCCTCGCACCGCCGGCGCGGCGTCCTGTCCGCTCTCATGCGCAGGCAGCTCTCCGACATCCGCGAGCGCGGCGAGTCCGTGGCCGCCCTGTACGCCTCCGAGGCCCCCATCTACGGCAGGTTCGGGTACGGCAGAGCCGCCGGCGAGTTGTCGTTCCGCGTCCAGAAGCAGGGCTCGGCCTTCGTCAGGAACGCCCCGGCCGACCCGTCGCTCAGGCTCAGGGTCGCCAAGCCCGCCGACGTACGTGATGAGCTGGAGAGCATGTTCGCCTCCGTCGTGGCCGGGCGGCCCGGACGCTACGACAGGGCCCCCGTCTCCTGGGACGGCGTGCTGGCCGACGAGGAGGCCGACCAGCGCGGCGCGGGGAACCTCCGCTCGATCCTGGCCGAGGACGACGGCGGCGTACGCGGTTACGCGCTGTTCCGGATCAAACCGTCCTGGGACGGCAACGGCGTGGCCGACGGCGAGCTGCGGCTGCTCGAACTGGAGGCGGCCGACCCGGCGGCCTACGCGCTGCTGTGGCGCAGCGTGCTGGATCGCGATCTGGTCTCCAGGATCGAGGCGGCCCACCGGCCGGTGGACGACCCGCTGCTGGCGCTCATCGCCGATCCCCGCCAGCTCCGTACGAGCTGGTGCGACGAGCTCTGGGTCCGCCTGGTCGAGGTGGACCGGGCGCTGACCTCGCGGGCGTACTCGGCGCCCGTGGACGTGGTGATCGAGGTCGAGGACGACGTGTGCCCGTGGAACGCCGGGCGCTGGCGGCTGACCGCCGACCTGACCGGCGCCGCGTGCAAGCCCGTCGACGAGCAGCCGGACATCACGCTGCCGGTCGTCGCGCTCGGCTCGGCGTACCTGGGTGACGGCATGCTCATGGAGTCGCTGGCGGCGGGGCTGCTGCGCGAGCACGCGCCGGGCACGGTGCGGGCGCTGGCGCTGGCCATGTCGTGGAGCCCGAAACCGTGGGCGGGCCTGACCTTCTGACGTAGGCTCGGCGGCATGGCACTGCAAAGCCTGCAGATCACCGCGACCATCGCCATGCGCGCCCGCGACGTCTCGAAGCCGTCGAAGGAGCAGCAGGAGGCCGCCGACCGGCGGCCTCTGCGCGACGAGATGCCCAGGCGCGACGCCAAGCGCGAGGCCAAGACCGAGACGAAGACCGAGGCCAGGAGCAAGGGTCAGGGCTAGGGCAGCGAGGGCAGCTGGCCGATCGTCTCGTAGGTGTCGAGCTGCGCGATGCGCCTGGCGTGCCGCTCACCGCCGGAGAACGACGTGCTCAGGAAGACCTCGACGAACCTGGTCGCGTCCTCCTCGGAGTGCATCCGGGCGCCGACGCTGACGATGTTGGCGTCGTTGTGCTCGCGGGCGAGGCCGGCCGTCTCCTCGCTCCAGGCCAGGGCGGCGCGGATGCCGCGCACCTTGTTGGCGGCTATCTGCTCGCCGTTGCCGGACCCGCCGATCACCACCCCTCTGCTGCCGGGGTCGCCCGCGACGCCCTCGGCGGCCCGCAGGACGAACGCGGGATAGTCGTCCTCGGCGTCGTAGACGAAGGGACCGCAGTCGATCACGTCGTGACCGTGGTCCTTGAGCCAGGACACGAGGTGGTTCTTGAGCTCATAGCCGGCATGGTCGGCACCGATGTAGACACGCACCTGCCCAGTCTTCCACAGCCGCGCCGCCCGGGCTCGCCGCTACAGTAAGGGTCTGTTCGATCTTCAGTCCTTACGAAAGCAGAGATTCATGCGTGAGATCCGTGTCGCCGGCGATCCGGTCCTGCGCACGCCCGCCGATCCGGTGACGGGCTTCGACCGCGAGCTGCGCCGCCTGATCGAGGAGATGTTCCAGGCGATGTACGCGGTCGACGGAGTGGGTCTGGCCGGCCCGCAGATCGGCGTGTCGCTCCGGCTGTTCGTCTACGACGTCAGCGGGCGCAAGGGCCACGTGATCAATCCGGCGCTGACCGTCGACGACCCCGAAGAGGTGCTCGACGAGGAGGGCTGCCTGTCCGTGCCCGACCGGCAGACGCACCGGCCGATCTACGCCCCGGTCGCGCGCTCGGCGGGCGTGACCGTCGAGGGGATCGACCGGTTGGAACGCCCGGTGCGGCTCAAGGCCCGCGGCACGCTGGCGCGCTGCTTCCAGCACGAGACCGAGCACCTCGACGGCAGGCTCTACGTGGACCGGCTGCCCAAGAACGAGGCGCGCAAGATCATGCTCAGGACATAGATTGGCCGTATGACCGTACTTTCGGGTAAAGGGGCATTGGTCACGGGTGGCTCCCGGGGCATCGGCAGGGCCGTCGTGGAGCGGCTGACCCAGGACGGCGCGGAGGTCGTCTTCTGCTACCAGCACGCGGGCGAGGCGGCGCGGCAGGTCGCCAAGGAGACGGGCGCGCACGCCGTACAGGCCGATCTGGGGAGCAAGGAGGATCTGGCGCGGCTGTTCGCCGAGGCGGAGGCGCGGCTGCCCGGCGTGGACGTCCTGGTCAACAACGCGGCCACCACCGAGGGGCAGAATCTGATCACCGACGTCACGGACGAGGACTACGAGCGGGTGTTCGCGGTGAACACCCGGGCGGTGTTCCTGGCGATCCAGTGGGCGGCGCGGGTGATGCGCGACGGCGGGCGCATCGTCAACGTCTCCAGCCTCAACACCCAGGTGCCCGCGCCGGCCCTGGCGCTCTACTGCGGCAGCAAGGGCGCCGTCGAGCAGATCTCCAAGGTGGCCTCGCGGGAGCTGGGCCCGCGCGGGATCACGGTGAACGTGGTCTCCTCCGGCGCCACCGACACCGACATGTTGCGCGGCGCCAACCCGCCGGAGGCGCTGGCGGGCACGCCGGCGATGACCGCGCTGCGGCGTCTGGGCCGGCCCGACGACATCGCCGCCGTGGTCGCCTTCCTGGCGGGCCCCGACGGGCGCTGGGTGACCGGCCAGAACGTGCTCGCCACCGGCGGCCTGCTCGTCTAGCCCCGGGGCGGGCCCGGCGCCCACCCCGGCCCCGCCTCGACCTCTGCGGGCCCGCCCTGGCTAGAGCCGCACGGCTTTGATCTCGGCGGGTCCGCTCCCGCTAGAGCTGCACGGCCTTGACCTCGAAGTACTCCTCCAGGCCGTGCTCGCCGAGCTCGCGGCCCACGCCCGACTGCTTGTAGCCGCCGAAGGGGGCCAGCGGGTTGAACCGGCCGCCGTTGACGGCCACCTGACCCGTGCGCAGCCGGCGCGCGACCGCGAGCGCGCGCTCCTCGGTGCCGCCCCAGACCGCGCCGGCCAGGCCGTACTTGGTGTCGTTGGCGATCTCGACGGCCTTGTCCTCGGTCGTGTACGGGATCAGCGACAGGACCGGCCCGAAGATCTCCTCCTGCTCGATCGTCATCCCGGGCTCCACGCCCGCGAACACCGTGGGCTCCACGTAGTAACCCCGGTCGTACGGGCGCTCGGTGCCGCCGGCGACCAGCCGGGCGCCCTCCTCCTGGCCCCGGTTGATGTAGCGGATCACGCGCTCGCGCTGGATGGCCGACACCAGCGGGCCGACCCTGGTCGTCTCGTCGAAGGGGTCGCCGACGGTGTAGCCGCGCGCCACCTCGACGGCCAGGCGGACGGCCTCGTCGTACTGGTCGCGGTGCACGATCATGCGGGTCAGCGCCGAGCACGTCTGGCCGGCGTTGACGAAGCAGGCTCCCACCCCGACCTTGACGGCCAGGGCCAGGTCGGCGTCGGGCAGGATGATGTTGGCCGACTTGCCGCCGAGCTCCAGCGCGACCCGCTTGACCGACTCGGCGGCCAGCGCGGCGACCCTGCGGCCCGCGGCGGTGGAGCCGGTGAAGGAGACCATGTCGACCTCGGGGTGGGCGGCCATGGCCTCGCCCACCACGGGGCCGCGCCCGCTGACGAGGTTGAACACGCCGGGCGGCAGGCCCACCTCGTCGAAGATCTCCGCCAGCGCGTACGCGGCCAGCGGCGCCACCTCGCTCGGCTTGAGCACCACGGTGCAGCCGGCGGCCAGCGCGGGAGCGGCCTTGCAGATGATCTGGTGCAGGGGATAGTTCCACGGCGTGATCGCGGCGACCACCCCGATGGGCTCCTTGACGATCAGGGAGTTGCCGACACGCGACTCGCGCGGGTGGCTCTCGGCCAGCTTGGCGAAGGAGGACAGGACGCCGGCCGGCATGAGCGTCTGCACCTTGAGCGCGAAGCCCAGCGGAGCGCCCATGTCCGTCGCGATCGTCTTGGCGATCTCTTCGGATCTCTGTTTCAGCAGCTCGGCCGCGTCACCGAGCAGTTTGCCGCGTTCTGCGGCAGTTGTCGCGGACCAGGCCGGAAAGGCTTCTCTGGCGGCGGCGGCGGCCGCCTCCACGTCATCGGGAGAGCCGGCGGGCACTCGGTCGATGATCTCTTCGGTGGCGGGGTTGACCACCTCGATGGGCTCGTCCGACGCCGACGCGGTCCAGGAGCCGCCGATATACAACTGACGCATGGCCACCATCCTGACAGCGCCACCGGAGACAATGCGAGGGCTCTGGCGCGGCGGGGGATAAGCCTTCTCCCCCGCCACCGGCCTTCGTTCCCGTCAGCGTATGCCGAATTCCCGGCCCAACCGAGACATGTCAGTCGAACTGGGGACGCTTGGTGCGTGAGCGCTTCAATTCGAAGAAGTCCTCGAACGAGGTGACCGCCAGCACGCCGTCCCAGAGCCGGCCCGCGTCCTCGCCCCGGAGGATCTTGGTGATCACCGGCCCGAAGAAGGCGTTGGCCCCGACGCGGATGATCGGCGTGCCGACCTCCTGGCCGACCAGGCCGATGCCCTCGTCGTGGGAGGCGCGGATGGCGTCGTCGTACGCCTCTGCGTCCATGGCGTCGATGAGGTCGGCCTCGAGCCCGGCGGCCTCGATGGCGGCCTGGACGGTCTCGCGCAGACGCTCGGGCTGCTTGCTCAGGCCCTCGTTGTGCAGGCGGGTGCTGATCTCGGTGTAAAGGGTGCCGATGACGTGGTCACCGTGCTTGGCCGCGGCGGCGGCGATCACCCGGATCGACCCCATGGCACGCGCGGCACGGGCACGATAGTCGTCGGAGACGTCTTTGTCCTCGTTGAGGAAATAGAGCGACATGATGCGCCAGCGAGGCTCGATCGGGCGAACCTTCTCTACTTCGAGCAGCCAGCGTGACGTAACCCAAGCAAAGGGACAGGAAGGATCGAACCACAGATCCACGGGAATCTTTTCAGTCACGTGGGGCCATAACCTGAGGTGGTTCGATTCCTATTCCCGGCATGGCAGGATACGGACAACCCCGACGAAGTGGTGAAAAGGAGCGCAACTTGGCAGGCAACCTGACCCGGGACGAGGCTCGTGAGCGCGCCCGGCTGTTGAAGGTCGAGTCGTACGAGGTGGCACTCGACCTGACAGAGGGGGACGAGCGCTTCGAGAGCGTCACGACGGTCCGTTTCACCAGCACCCGCCCGGGCGCCACCACCTTCATCGACCTGCACGGCGCGCAGGTGCGCCAGGTGACGCTCAACGGCCAGGACCTCGACGTGGCCGGCTACGACGCCGAGAAGGGGCGTTTCCCCCTTCCCGCGCTCGCCGAGTCCAACGAGCTGCGCGTGGACGCCGACTGCGAGTACATGCGCAGCGGCGAGGGCCTGCACCGCTTCGTCGACCCCGTGGACCAGAAGGTCTACCTGCACAGCCAGTTCGAGACGGCCGACGCGCACCGCATGTACGCCTGCTTCGACCAGCCCGACCTCAAGGCCACCTTCCAGCTCACGGCGCTCGCCCCCGCCGACTGGGAGGTCGTGTCCAACGCCGCCGTCTCCGAGATCACGGAGCTGGCCGAGGAGAGCGGCAAGCACGGCACGGTGCAGGCGGCCAGGCGGTGGGAGTTCCCGCCCACGGCGGTCATGTCCACCTACATCACCGCGCTGGTGGCCGGGCCTTATCACAAGGTGACCGCCGAGCACGACGGCATCCCGCTCGGCATCTTCTGCCGGGCCTCGCTGGCCGAGCACCTCGACGCCGACAACCTCCTTGAGGTCACCCGGCAGGGCTTCGACTTCTTCCACCGCGTGTTCGGCGTCCGCTACCCGTTCGGCAAGTACGACCAGCTCTTCGTGCCCGAGTTCAACGCCGGCGCCATGGAGAACGCGGGCTGTGTGACGTTCCTGGAGGACTACGTCTTCCGCTCCAGGGTCACCGACGCGGCCGTCGAGCGGCGCGCGGAGACGATCCTGCACGAGATGGCGCACATGTGGTTCGGCGACCTGGTCACCATGCGCTGGTGGGACGACCTGTGGCTGAACGAGTCGTTCGCCACCTACATGTCCGTGCTCGCCCAGGCCGAGGCCACCCGGTGGGGCAAGGGCGCGTGGACCACGTTCGCCAACGTCGAGAAGTCCTGGGCCTACCGCCAGGACCAGCTCCCCTCCACGCACCCCATCGCCGCCGACATCCCCGACATGCAGGCCGTCGAGGTCAACTTCGACGGCATCACCTACGCCAAGGGCGCCTCGGTGCTCAAGCAGCTCGTCGCCTACGTGGGCCTGGACAACTTCCTGGCCGGCGTACGCGACTACTTCGCCGAGCACGCCTGGGGCAACACCGAGCTGAAGGACCTGCTCACCGCCCTGGAGCGGACCTCGGGCCGCGACCTGTCCTCCTGGTCGAAGGAGTGGCTGGAGACCGCCTGGGTCAACACGCTGCGCCCCTCGTTCGAGGTGTCCGGGGGCCGGTTCACCCGGTTCGAGGTGCTGCAGGAGGCGCCGGCCGACTATCCGACGTTGCGTTCGCACCGGATCGCGGTCGGCCTCTACTCCCTGGCCGACGGCAAGCTGCGGCGTACCAAGCGGGTGGAGCTCGACGTGGTCGGCGCCCGGACGAACGTGGCCCAGCTCGTCGGCGAGGCTCAGCCCGATCTGGTCCTGCTCAACGACGACGACCTGACCTACGCCAAGATCCGCCTCGACGACGACTCGCTGCGGACGCTGGTCGAGGGCGGGATCACCACGTTCACGGAGTCGCTGCCGAGGGCGCTGTGCTGGTCCGCGACCTGGGACATGACCCGCGACGGCGAGATGTCCACGCGCGACTACGTCAAGCTGGTCGTCTCCGGCGCCGGGACGGTCTCCGACATCACGGTCCTGCAGGCGGTGCTCCGGCAGGCCCGGATGGCCGTGCAGCAGTACGCCGACCCGGCCTGGCAGCAGGAGGGCCTGGCGCTGCTGGCCGCGGAGCTGCGTGCCCTCCTCGCCGCGGCCGAGCCGGGATCGGACCACCAGCTCGCCTTCCTGCAGGCGTTCGCCGGGGCGGCCACATCCGATGAGGACCTGGCCCTGCTGGCGGGCATCCTCGACGGCTCGGCGGCGCCCGAGGGGCTGAGCGTGGACACCGACCTGCGCTGGACGCTCGTGCAGGCGCTGGTCTCCGGCGGCCGGCTGGACGAGGCCGCCATCGAGGCCGAGCTGGAGCGCGACCCCACGGCGACCGGCGAGCGGTCGGCCGCGATGTGCCGGGCCTCGATCCCGACGGCCGAGGCCAAGGCCGCGGCGTGGGACCGGATCGTGAGCGGCAAGCTGGCCAACCACATCGCCCGCACCACGATCCGCGGGTTCCAGGACCCGCTCCACCCCGAGCTGCTGACGCCCTTCCGCGCCAAATACTTCGCCGAGGTCGGGCGGATCTACCAGGAGTGGACGTTCGACCAGGCCTCGACGTTCGCGGTGGGGTGTTTCCCCTCGCTGGTCATCGAGCCGGCGACCGAGCAGGCCGCGCAGGACTTCCTGCAGAACGCGCAGCCGCCGCAGGCGCTGCGGCGGCTGATCCTGGAGGGCGCCGACGGCGTCAGCCGGGCGCTGAGCAACCGCGAGAAGGACGCCGCGTCCGCTTAAAAGGCTCACCTTTCGGTAAGGCCTCCGCCCGTGACGGCGGGGGCCTTTCCGCATGACGGGGCGTGAACGGCAGGTGTGAATCCCGGCCCCGGAGCGGCTCGCGCCGACTTGGCCATGCCATCCGAGGTGCGGTGTTAGCCTCGGGTACGTGCTCGGCGCGGGGACCACTCTCAACGACCGCTACGTGCTCACCGGTCGCCTCGGCGGCGGTGGCATGGGCGAGGTGTGGCGCGCCGACGACACGGTGCTCGGGCGCGCGGTGGCGGTCAAGGTGCTCACGCCCGCGCTCACCGACAACCCCTCCTTCACCCAGCGCTTCCAGAACGAGGCCAGGGCCATGGCCACGCTCCGGCATCCCGGCGTGGTCGACGTCTACGACTACGGCATCGCCGATGTCGACGGCCGTCAGGTGAGCTTCCTGGTCATGCAGTATGTGCGCGGCGAGTCGCTCGACCGGATCCTGGCGCGCGGACCGCTGGGCTCCGAGGCCGCCATGCGGCTGGTCGCGGAGGTCGCCGACGCGCTGGCCGCCGCGCACGCGCAGGGCATCGTCCACCGCGACGTCAAGCCGGCCAACCTCATGGTGCGGCCCGACGGCGGCGTGGCGCTCACCGACTTCGGCATCGCGCACTCGGTCTCGGCCGGCCACCTGACGGCCACGGGCACGATGCTCTGCTCGGCCGGCTACTGCGCGCCGGAGATGGCCACGGCCAGCGACGTGACCCCCGGGGTCGACGTCTACGCGCTGGGCGTGGTCGCCTACGAATGCCTGACGGGACGGCTGCCGTTCGAGGGCGACACGCCCGTGCAGATCATCTTCAAGCACCTCAACTCACCCGTGCCCCGGCTGCCCGCCGACGTTCCTCCTGGGCCGCGGCAGGTGGTGGAGCGGGCGCTGGAGAAGACGCCCGACCTGCGCTGGGCGACGGCGGCGCTGATGGCCGAGGCCGCGCGCAAGGCGCTGGCCGCCCCCGGGCAGTTGCCCACGCCGCGCCGGGGCCGCGGCCGCACGCTGCGGGCGGTGCTCACGATGGTCGCCGCCGTGGCCGTGACCGCGGCCGTGGCGGGCTCGGTCTGGCTGCGGCCCGCCCAGCCCAACTCCGGCACCGAGGTGCCGCCGCCGCCCATCGGTGAGACCACCACCGCCGGCGTCGTCCCGACCACGGCGCCGCCGCCCACCGCGGGCCGGCCGTCGGCGCCGCCCACCAGGCACAGCCCCAGCGGCAAGCCGTCCCGCACGACCGGTGTGCCGACCGCCACCGCGACGGTCACCGCGACGCCGAGCGTGACGCCGCCCACGGCCACGCCGACCACCTCCGAGCCCGAGCCGACCCCGCCGCCCACCACGTCGGCGGGCCCCGAGGAGCCCACGGCCGAGCCCACGGTCAGCCAGGCGCCCGGCGAGATCCAGTGCATCCGCGCCCCTTGCCAGTGATCGCTCCGGGCGGACGGCGCTGATCCGGGTTGGGTAGCCTGGGGTCCATGATCGCCGTGTGACCCCGCACGTCGGCTTCCGCATCCGTAACCGCTCCCCGACCGTGAGAAAGTCAATCGCGTGGACTCGACTCGTGACCTGTTCATCGCCCTCGCCCGCCGCTACGCCTTCGCCGACCTCGGCGCGCTCGCGCCGGCGGCGGAGATCGCCGCGGTGTGCGAGTTCGGCCAGCGGCTGCTCTCGCTCGACGCCGAGGACTTCGCGGCCGAGGCGAAGGCCGTGCCCGCCGACCTGCGGCGGCGCGCGCGGGCCTGTCACATGCCGCAGACGCCGCGCGAGCAGCCGCGCGGAGCGCTGGAGTCGTTGCGCCCCGCCTACGACCTGCTCCTGGAAGTGATCGCCGTGCGGTGGCACCGGCGCGAGCTGAGCCCGATGATCGCCGCGGTCCACATCGCCAGCGAATACCTGCCGCTCCTGGCCATCGAGCCGCAGCTCGGCCACGCGGGCGATCCGGCACGCTGGCCGGCCGGGCTGAGCGCCAGCGGCAGCCGGTTCGGCGTGATCGGCGACCGCGACTGCGACCACACCAAGTCCGAGCAGAGCGCTACCAACCGGACACTGCGCGTGTCAGTGGAGCCGGCGGAGGGCTGGCGCGCCTACTTCGACCGCCAGCACAGCCAGCTCGCGGGCGCGATCGGCGTCTGCGTCGCCACCTGCCGCAACCCGTGCTCGGCGATGGACTGGATCGAGCCGGAGCCACGCGCCGACCTCCAGGTGCGCGCCCGCACGGCGCTGGCCTTCTCCGAGACCCCGCTCGTACGCCTGCGCCACGCGGCGCCGGTGGGCCACGGGTTCGGGGTGCCGTCGCCGGAGGAGGTGCTCGACGCGTGGGAGCGCAGCCGGGCGGCCCTCGACAAGAACGTGGTCGGCGCCTCGGCGCTGAAGGAGGACGGGTTCCCGCTGCCGGGGCTGCCCACACTGTTCTCGGCCATCGCCGATGCGCCCATCGCGCCCGCCACCCTGCTCGGCGGCGTCAGCGAGCACGTCGTGAGCCTCCTCGAACGCCTCCCCGCCTGACCACCGGCGCGGGTCGCCGCGCCCGGCCCGGTGGTCAGCGGCGGGCCGTGGCCTGCTCGCCGAGGGCGCCGATGCCGTACAGCAGGCCGCCGACCAGGTCGCCGACGCTGAACGCGGTGGCCATCGACATCGCGGTCAACCGGCACGCGCCGTCGCTCAGCCGCCGCCTGGCCTTCTCCCCGGTCACGATCTCCAAGGCCCGGCCCGTGAGGTCCACGAAGATCACCACGGCGTCGTCCGCCTCCTCGCCCAGGGCGGCGTGCAGGCGCTCGGCGAAGTGCCGCCGCCCGCCCACCGGCTCCCCGAGGAACACGCCGAACCGCAACCCGCTGCGACGTTCGGCGGTGAGCAGCGTCCGCCTGACGTCATCGGCCTGTGCGGCGGTCAGTCCTCGCATCGTCACCTCACCATCCGGCGCGGGCGCCCAGAAGCGGCCGCGTCACCATCCGGCGCGAGCGCCCGAAGGCGGCCGCGTCACCATCCCGCGGAGGCGCCGCCCACGCGGCTGCCCGGCTCGGCGGTCTCGGCCGTGACCACCCAGTCGTGCTCGGGTATGTCCGCCCAGTGCGCCACCCGATCGGCCAGCACGAGGCCCGACGTGCTCACGCCGCGCTCGCTTCTGAACGGCCCGCCCAGCCACACCGGGCCGGACTCGATCCGGCGCTGCGCACCGCGCCCCGGCAGCATGACCATGAGGCTGATCAGCACGAACAGGCCCAAGGACACCCCGATGAGGAAGAGCAGGATCTCTATCGCGCTGTTCACAACAAGAACGTAATCCTCGTTGGCGGGTCCGGCCAGACCCGTCCGAGGGTATCTGCCGGATAAGTTGCGACATGTCGTGCTGGGTGCGCCGGAGTACTGGCCTACCAGACAGGTGGCCGCCGAGCTCCCCAGAAGCCGCCCCTGGCCGCCTCGACCTGCGCCGACAGCGAGATCAGGGTGCCTTCGCCGCCGATCCGTCCCGCCAGCATGACACCGATGGGCAGGCCGCCGGCGGTCCAGTGCAGGGGCAGGTTCACGGCGGGCTGGCCGCTGACGTTGTAGACCGCGGGGAAGGCGGCGAAGCGCTTCATGCGCTCGAACGTCTCCCCCGCGTCGTCCACGTCCTCGAACCAGCCCACCTCCCTCGGCGGCTGGGTGACGGTGGGGGTGAGGACGGCGTCGTAGGCGTTCGTGATCTCCAGCGCGGCCCGGGTGGCGAGCTGGAGCGTGGCCTGAGCCCGCAGGAACGCGGGCGCGGAGGTGGCCAGGCCGCGTTCGCGCAGCCATCGGGTGAGCGGCCTGAGCAGCTCCTGGTGCTCGTCGGCGACCGGGTGCATGCAGGCGAACGCGTACCACATGGTGACGAAGGGGGGCACGAGGTCGGCGGGGAAGGGGCGGGCGATCTCGACCACCTCGTGGCCCAGCGCGGCGAGCGTCTTCGCGGCCTCCTCGTACGCCGACAACACCTCGGGATGGACCTCGGCCCCCGGAACGCCGGGATCGGCGTAGCGGGCGATGCGCAGGCGTCCGGGATCGCGGGTGGCGCAGGCGAGGAACGTGCCCTCGTGCGGGGGCGCCAGGTAGAGATCGCCGGGTGAGCGGTGGGCCATCACGTCGAGCAGGGCCGCGGCGTCGGCGACCGTCCTGGCGATGGGGCCGTTCGTGGACAGGCCGGCCAGGTCGGGGATGATCGGCGCGAAGCTGATGCGGCCCCTGGTGGGCTTGATGCCGTACAGGCCGCAGACCGAGGCCGGGATGCGGATCGACCCGGCGCCGTCGCTGCCCTGGGCCGCGGGCGCGAGCCCGGCGGCCACGGCGGCGGCGGCTCCCCCGCTCGACCCGCCCGCCGACATGCGCGGATCCCACGGTGATCGGGCGGGCGACGAGACGGCAGTCTCGGTGTAGCAGGGTAACCCGAACTCGGGCGTGGCGGTCTTGCCGAGCATGACCGTGCCACCCTCGCGCAGCCGCGTCACGACGGTGTCGTCCACCGGCGCGACGAACCCCCGGTATGCCGCCGAGCCGAACATGATCGGCACGTCCTTCACCAGGTTAAGATCTTTGACGGGGATCGGCACTCCGGCCAGCGGTCCGTCCGGCAGCTCGCGCTCCAGACGGCGAGCCTGGTCGAGCGCCCTCTCACCGGTCACGGTCACATAGGCGCCGACCTGCGGATCGAGGCGCTCGATCCGGTGGAGATAGTGCTGCGTGAGCTCGACCGGCGAGATCTCGCGGGCGCGGATGGCCTGGGCCTGCTCGAGCGCGGACAGCTCGTGTAGTGGTGCCACGTTCCGCACCCTAGGGATCTCTAGAGAGGAACGTAAGACATACCCCGAAAACATGAGTGGAACACGATGAGCTGGGCCATAAAACTATGGACAGGGCAACACTAGGAATCGATCAGAATCGCGAGCTACCGTGAGTCACGTGGACTCCGACAACCAGCGAGAAGACGGTCACAACGCGTCGCCCATCTGGGTGAGCGACCGGCCAGAGAGCGAGCAGACCGCCGCCGCACAACCATCGGCGCCCACCACAACGTACGCGCCGGTCGAGCGCGCGTCCGTGCGTAGCCTGCTGCAAGAACCGCGTTTCCGCCGTCTGCGCAACCGTGCGCTCCTGGCGCTGGCCGTCGGTCTGGTGGTGGGCTTCCTTGTGCGCGACTGGCGGGTGGGGGTGACCGCGGGTGTGCTCGCGGCCATCTTCGAGGCGGTCTACCGCGCGCGCCACAACTCCTCCGTGCCGGCCTGGCGGCGGACGTCCGTGGCGGAGCGCCGCACAGAGGCGCAGCTCCGCAAGCTGGAGCGCAGCGGCTACCGCACCCTGCACGCCAGGGCGATCCCGGGCAGCGAGGCCCAGATCGACCACCTCGTGGTGGGCCCGACAGGCGTGTACGCGGTCGACTCCGAGAAGTGGGACAAGCGGCTGCCCGTCCGCGTGCAGATGGGCAAGAAGTTGTTCCACGGCCCCTTCGACATGAAACCCCGCATCACCGAGGCCAAGTGGGAGGCGTCGCAGGCGAGCGAGCTGATCACGGAGGCGTTCGGCCGCGAGGTCGCCGTCGTGCCCTCCCTCGCCATCTACGGCCCGCCGGTGCCGTGGAAGATCATGACGATCCGCGGCGTGGACGTCTACCAGGGCGACCGAGCCCGCCGGTGGATCACCAAGCGGGAGCGGGCGCTGACCGACGGCGAGATCGACCGCATCTATGACATCGCCGCTGAGGTGCTGCCGGCCAGATACGGCGAAGGCGGCTGAGCCACCGCCCCGCGGGTTCCTTCCCGCGGGGCCCTTTCACGTGTGGCAGTCTCTCGTGACACCCGTCCGTGAGCTCGGCGTGATCCGTGAGCTAGGCGTGATCCGTGCGTTCAGCGCGAGCTGCGAGGCGGGCGCCGAAGTCGTCCAGCTCCGCCGCCAGGGCCGCGCTCGGTGGGAGCGTCCGCGGCAGGCGCGAGTACATCGCGGTGCCGAAACCGGCCATCCGTACGATCTGGTCGATCAGCGCCTCCCTGTCACCCGGCCACGGGAACGACGGCTGCGCGATCATCAGGGAGACGCAGCCGTGCACGGCCGACCAGAGACCGAGCGCCAGCTCCTCCGGGTCGCCTTCGAGGACCCGGGTCGCCACGCAGGCCGAGACCACGCCGACCATGTGGCGGAAGCACGCGGCGGCGGCCGGGGGCACGCCCGGTCCCGCTGACGGGCGCAACATCAGCACTCTGTACTGCACCGGGTGGTCGAGGGCGAAGCGGGCGTAGGCCCGGCCGCACCTGCCGAGGGCGAGGAACGGGTCACCGCCCGAGTTCGCGCTGAAGAGCCGGCCGAGCTCGTCCCACACGCGCAGGCAGACCGCCTCGACGAGGGCGTCCTTGTCGGCGAAGTGCAGGTAGACCGAGGGCGTGGACACACCTGCGCGCAGGGCCACCGCGCGCACCGTGAGCGTCTCCTCGGTGCCGGACTCCGCCAGAAGGTCCTCGGCCGCCCGCAGGATCTCCTCCCGGAGCAGCGGTCCTTCTCCGCGCCTGGCGCGTACGCGTGTGGTCATGGAAGTCAGGTTGACGCCGTCAGGTTAACGATGTCAATCTGAGCTTCGGCGGAAGGAATATGACCAAAAATGGGGACTTTTCAGGAAGCGACCGCATTGACCGCCCTGGGGGACGGCGCGTTCGGCACCGTCCTCGACGCCCAGTGGAGCGTGGGCTCCCGGCTGCACGGCGGCTACCTGCTGGCCGTCCTGGGCAGGGCCGCCTGCGCGAGCGCGGCCGGCGAGGGACATCCGCATGTGACGGCCGTCAGCGGCACCTTCGTGGAGCCGCCGGAGCCCGGCGCGGCCGTGGCCCGGGTGGAGACGCTGCGGATCGGCAGGAGCGTGGCCCAGGTCAGGGCGGCGCTGCTGCAGGAGGGCAGGACGCGGGTCGAGGCGCACGTCACGCTGGGCCTGCTGGACGACTCCGGGCCGTGGTGGTCGGCGCACGAGCCGGTCGCGCTGCCCCCGGAGGAGGACTGCTTCCTGACGCCCGTCGATCCGCCCGGCGCCGGTTTCCCCGTGCCGCTGATGGCCGTGGTCGAGGAGCGCATCGACCCCGATCACCTGGCCTTCGCCTTCGGCGCACCCTCCAAGCGGGGCGTCGTCGCGTCGTGGCAGCGGCTGGCGGACGGCTCGGACTGGGATCCGCTGAGCCTGCTGGTGGCGCTCGACCCGGTGCCGCCGGTCTCGTTCGATCTGGGGTTGTCCGGGTGGGTGCCGACGATCCAGCTCTCGGCGTACCTGCGCAGGCTGCCCGCTCCCGGGCCGGTCAGGGTGCTGCTGACGGCCACGGACGTCGGCGGCGACCGGATGGACGAGGTGGCCCGCGTGTGGGACTCCAAGGACCGCCTGGTGGCACAGGCCACCCAGCTCGCCGCCGTCCGCCTGCCCGCATGAACAACGCCTGCCAACGCCTGACGCCTAACGGTAGATCTCGGGGATCGAGCCGCACCACGGGAAGAACTCGGCCTTGTCGGCCCTGGTGATGTCGCCGCACACGCCGACCTGGGTGGGCCGCTCCGCGCCCTTGGCGTGCAGGATCAGCACGGCCTTGTCCAGCGGATACTGCCGGGGCGAGCCGGCGCCGAAGTCGAGCGCTCCCGTGGCGCCCTCGATGGCGTGGCCGCTCTGATCGGGCGTGTGCAGGGTGCCGAGCTGACGCCAGACGGTGAACGAGTTCACCGGCACGCGGTGCCGCTCCTTGCCCAGCCGCCGGATCGCCGTGATCATCGTCTCCGTGGCGTCGTACGACAGGGCGGCGTGCCCGTCCAGCGTCCGCCCGGGCCCCGGCTCCTCGCACTCGAAGCGGAACGTGGCGAACAGGTCGGCGTAGAAGTCGTGCCGCTGCGGCTCCCCGCATTTGCTGGGCGCGGCGGCGAAGGACCCGTAGTAGTACCCGACGCCGGTGACGGCCGCCCGCAGGCGCACGTCGGCGGCGTACCTGGTGACGTCGTCGCCGCCCAGGATCGTCGGCGGCGCGCCCGAGCACTTGTCGGCCACCCCCTTCACGAACTCGGCGAAGTCGGGGATGCCGC
This sequence comes from Nonomuraea sp. NPDC002799, assembly GCF_053592075.1. Taxonomy (NCBI): domain Bacteria; kingdom Bacillati; phylum Actinomycetota; class Actinomycetes; order Streptosporangiales; family Streptosporangiaceae; genus Nonomuraea; species Nonomuraea sp. NPDC002799. The sequence goes on along the minus strand of NZ_JBSFVA010000004.1, from coordinate 394,921 downwards.
GCCCGGCGAAGTAGACCAGCCCGTCGAACCCGCACGCGGACACCCCCGCGTCCCTCGGCTCTCCGTCGTAGGCGTCGTCGCCGCGGTCCTCGGGGCCCGGCTTGGCGGATCCGACCGGCGTGAACCGGCGCCCCTCGACCGCGAAGCCGCGCTCCTTGAGCCGGGCGACGGCCCGGACGGCCAGGTTGGAGGCGTAGTAGTCGGTCACGTCGTGCGAGTAGTACACCCGGGCCCGCCGCCGCACCTCGCCCTTCTTGACCAGCGAGTCGGCGAAGGCCGCGGCCATCCACGCCTGCCTGGAGTTCTGCGGCGCGACCTGGAAGTAGAACGGCGACTCGCCGACCAGGCGGTCCGCCGAGAGCGTGGAGGCGACCATGGGCAGCCCGGCCTTGCCCAGCTCCTGGATGGCCGCGACGGTCTCCTGGCGGCTCTGGTCCAGGCCGACCACGCCCACGATGGGCGCCTCCTCGTCGCGGTAGCGCAGCAGCAGCCTGGCGATGCGCGAGCCGTGCTGCATCCGGCCGCCGGCGTTGGCGAGCAGGATGCGGACGAGCGGCTCGCTGGGGCCGGCGGCGCCGTTCTGGCGTTTCTGGGCGATCGCCACCCCGGCCAGGCCCTCCCTGGCCGCGGCCAGCGTGTCCCGGTCCGCCGAGGTCAGCGCCGCCAGGTAGACGATCGTCACGTACGGCCGGTCGCTGCTCTCATGGAGCCGGGCCGCCCGCTCGTTCTCCCGCTGGAGGACGGCCTGGACCTGCATGATCTCGGAATTGCCCGGCGTGAACAGATAGTCGGGCCCCGCCACGCCCACGCACTCCGTGCCGGCCAGTTGCCTGCCGCTCTCCGTCCACGGCGTCCACAGCCCGCCGGCGCAGGCGCTGCGGTGCCAGGCGGCGGTCTGGCCCGCGTACGCGCCGGCCGCGCCCGCCAGCACCATCCAGAACAGCGCGATCGCCGTCCACGACGACCACCACGGCGCCACGCGGGCGGGCGGCACCCAGGTGGGGTCCGCGACGTCGTACCTGGTCAGGTCGGCCGGCGCGGGCGGCGCCGCGATGGTGAGCGGCGTCTGGAGCACCTGCCGCCAGACGGTGGCGTCGTCGGCCGTGACGAGCTCCCTGCGCCAGCGGATGAGCGTCCACAGCGGCTCCTCGTCGTCCTGCGGCAGGACGGCGTCGGGAGTGTAGGAGATCACGACGAGCGGGTCGAACCCGCCGAGGTCGGCGCGCCGCTCCTCGATCAGGTCCATGAGGGGGCCGCCGTGCTCGTTGAGCAGCAGCAGGGGGTAGAAGACGTGGCCGGCGCCGCGTACGTGCAGCGGGGTGCGGGCGTACTGCCTGATCAGGTCGTCCATGAACGCCGACAACAACACGCGGGCGACGCGGGCCTCGTCGGCGGGGTCGAAGGCGGCCAGCAGCGCGGCGAGGCCAGGAGCCTGGGGGTCGTCCTGCGACAGGACACGCCGCAACCACCGGAAACGCCCGCCGAGACCGGGCACGCGCCCGCTGAGCCGCAGGTCGTGCAGGAACCCGGGTAAGAGCCTGAGCAGCAGGTTGACGGGGAAGGGCACGTGCTCGGCGCCCTTGCCGGCCGTGTCGACGCCCCAGCCCCAGTTGCGGTCGTGTCCGCGCAGGACGCGGCGGGCCTGCTCCTCCCGGCCGTGGGTCTCGGCCAGCTCCTCGACGAGCTGGGCGGTCAGGTTGTAGCGGGGAAAGCGCAGCCGGGAGCCGCGCAGCGCGGCCACGACGCGGGCCAGGATCTTCGGCGCCCCCTCCCCCGGCAGGATGGCGGGGCAGGCACGCGGAATACCCGGCGAGATGACGTGCGTGACGGGCTTGGCCCCCGAAGTGGCGGGCCTGGCCGTTGAGCTGACGTGCGTGGCGGGCCTGGCCTGGGGCGCCAGGATCGCCGGCCAGTCACCGGCCTCGTTCAGCCTGACCAGCGGGATGCCCTGGCGATCGACGTGCTGCCCGTCGCCCGCGCCGCCGCGCCAGTGCGCGAGGAAGGGCCGCCGGACCACGTGCGGTGAGTCCTGTACGCCCTCACCCCTGGCCGGTCGGCGGCACAGGCGGTCTATCGTGTGAATGAAGTTGCCGACCCTCGCGGGGTCTTCCAGCATGATCGCCCCGTGGCTCATCTGATCTCTTTAACACGGGCTCACCGGGCGGCGGCCTCGTTTGCGGCACGATCCGGTAACCAATGTCCGACCAGTGGACAAGCGTCTCAGTCGCCGGGCGGTGGCCGTAACATGTGAAGACTCGCTATCGATGGGAGAAGCATCATGCCCGCCCTCAGGTCACGCACAGTCACCCATGGCAGGAATATGGCCGGTGCCCGGGCCCTCCTCCGGGCGACCGGCGTAGCCGGGAGCGACTTCGGCAAACCCATCATCGCGGTGGCCAACAGCTTCACCCAGTTCGTGCCGGGTCACGTGCATCTGCGCGAGGTCGGCGACGTGGTGTCGGCCGCGATCAGGGAGGCGGGGGCGATCCCGCGCGAGTTCAACACGATCGCGGTGGACGACGGCATCGCGATGGGCCACGGCGGCATGCTCTACTCGCTGCCGTCGCGCGAGCTGATCGCCGACGCCGTCGAATACATGGTCGAGGCCCACTGCGCCGACGCGCTGATCTGCGTGTCCAACTGCGACAAGATCACGCCGGGCATGCTGCTCGCCGCCCTCCGGCTGAACATCCCGACGATCTTCGTCTCGGGCGGCCCGATGGAGGCCGGCAAGACGCCCGGCAAGAAGCTCGACCTCATCGACCCGATGATCGCCTCCGCCGACGACTCCGTCTCCGACGCCGAGCTGCTGGAGCTGGAGGAGAACGCCTGCCCGACCTGCGGCTCGTGCTCGGGCATGTTCACCGCCAACTCGATGAACTGCCTGGTCGAGGCGATCGGCCTGGGGCTGCCGGGCAACGGCACGATCCTGGCCACGCACAAGCGGCGCAAGCAGCTCTTCGAGGACGCCGGCCGGCAGCTCGTGGAGATCACCCGGCGCTACTACGAGGACGACGACGAGTCGGTGCTGCCGCGCTCGATCGCCACCCGCGACGCGTTCGAGAACGCGATGGCGCTCGACGTGGCGATGGGCGGCTCGACCAACACGATCCTGCACATCCTGGCCGCGGCCCGCGAGGCCGGCGTCGACTTCGGGCTCAAGGAGATCAACGAGATCTCGTTGCGGGTGCCGTGCGTGTGCAAGGTCGCCCCGGCCACCGACAAATACCACGTCGAGGACGTCCACCGCGCCGGCGGCATCCCGGCCATCCTGGGCGAGCTCGACCGGGCCGGGCTGCTGCACCGCGACGTGCCCACCGTCAACGGCGGCACGCTGGCCGACATGCTGGCCGCCTGGGACGTGCGCTCGCCGACGGCGCTGCCCGAGGCCGCGGAGTTGTGGCACGCGGCGCCCGGCAACGTGCGCACGATCAAGCCCTACTCGCAGGACAACCGCTGGGACACCCTCGACCTCGACCGCGAGGGCGGCTGCATCCGCGACCGGGAGCACGCCTATACCGCCGACGGCGGCCTGGCCGTGCTCTACGGCAACATCGCGCGGGACGGCGCGGTCGTGAAGACGGCCGGGGTCGACGAGTCGATCTGGAAGTTCAGCGGGCCGGCCGTGGTGTTCGAGTCGCAGGAGCAGGCGGTGGAGGGCATCCTCGGCGGGCGCGTCAAGGCGGGCGACGTGGTGGTCATCCGCTACGAGGGCCCCAAGGGCGGGCCCGGCATGCAGGAGATGCTCTACCCGACCTCGTTCCTCAAGGGCAGGGGCCTGGGCAAGGTCTGCGCGCTCGTCACCGACGGCCGCTTCTCCGGCGGCACCTCCGGGTTGTCCATCGGGCACGCCTCGCCCGAGGCGGCCGAGGGCGGCGCGATCGCGCTGGTCGAGGATGGCGATCTGGTCGACATCGACATCCCCGGCCGCTCGCTGGAGCTGCGGGTGCCGGAGGAGGAGCTGGCGGCGCGGCGCGAGCGGCTGCTGGCCGACCTGGGCGGCTACCGGCCGCGCGACCGTGACCGGTCGGTGAGCGTGGCGCTGCAGGCGTACGCGGCGATGACGACGTCCGCCTCCACGGGCGCCTCGCGCGACCTGTCGCAGTTGTCGCGATGATCTGACGAACCGGTACGGGGGCGGCTCCGGCAGCCCCCGTACAGGTTTTCGAAAATTGTCGGTGGTCGTCCGTATTCTTTGGGTATGACGACAGTCGTGAAGCACGATACTCGCCCGCTGACGACCGCCGAGATCGCCGCCCTCGCTCTCTCCCTCGCCCATCTGGGCACGGGTCCCCAGGCCGTCACCGCCAGGCGCGGCCTGCAGCACGCGTTCGAGCACCTGGAGCTCGACGACGACGTCATCGCCACCACTCTCACGACCCTCACCGAGCCGCTGCCCGTGGAGGTCGCCTCCAGGGCCAGGCTCATGGCCGACGCCATCACCAGCCGTCTCATGATCCGCCTGCACTACCGAGACGCCTCCGGCACCATCACCGCGCGCGACGTCGAGCCGGTGACGTGCCTGGTCCACCGCGAATACTGGTATCTGGTCGGCGTGTGCAGGATGCGCCGGGCGATCAGGGCGTTCCGGTTCGACCGGATCATCGCGGTCGAGCCCACCCTGACGCCGTCCCGGCCGCATCTGGCCGACCGGTTCCTGCCGTTCCAGCGCCGCAAGCGCTCCAGGGCCGCATAAGGAAACTGGCCGGCGTTTGACCGGCCGCGCCCCGGCCGTTGGGGTGGTGGATGGCAGGCTCCGCACATGCGTGTTCGGGGGATCTCGCTCATCGCCACCCTCACGGCCGTGGCCGGCTGCGTCGGCTCCGCGTCGGTGGCGCCGCACCGGGCCACCGTGGTCCGCGGGCCGGGTGACGCGGCCGTCGTCGAGAGCGTGATGCCCCTGGTCGAGCGGCGGGCTCTGGACCGGTCGCTGGAGCGCTACCTGCGGGCCCGCCCGGGTCGCGCGGCGCTGTCCGTCCACGACCGGACGACCGGCGCCAGATACTCCTTCCGCGAGCACACACCGTTCATGCTGGCCAGCGTGGCCAAGGTGGACATCCTGCTGGCGTTGCTGCTGCGCCGGCAGCACGCGCGCCAGCGGCTGAGCGCGACGGAGCGGAGCCTGGCCGAACGGATGATCCGCCACAGCGACAACGACAGCGCCCACGACCTCTACACCCGCATCGGCGGCTCGGCCGGGCTGAGCGAGGTGCTGCGCGAGCTCGGCGCGCGGCATACGGAGCCAGGACCGGGACTGTCGTGGGGAGCCACCCGCAGCCGGCCGTCCGACCAGGTCAAGGTGCTGGAAGAGCTCCTCGGACCCGGGGGGTCGCTCTCGGCGCGCAACCGGCGTTACGCGCTGGAGCTCATGTCGTCCGTACGCGAGTCACAGGTTTGGGGCGTCAGCGCGGCCGGGGGCGAGGTGGCGCTCAAGAACGGCTGGCTGCCCGCCCGGGTGCACGGCGGCCTGTGGACGGTCAACAGCGTGGGACGGGTCAGCGTGCACGGGCACGAGCTGCTGATCGCCGTGTTGTCGGAGCGCAGCCCGGACATGGCGACGGGGATCGCGACCGTCGAGCGGCTGACCAGGCTGGCGGTGGGCGCGCTCACGCGTTCGAGGACGACCGTCATGGCCGCCGCCTCCCGCTAGGAGCAGCAACCGCCGCCGCAGCAGCCGCCCCCGCTCGCCTTGGGTGCGGCGGCGCTGCCCGTCATGGAGACGGTGGACAGCAGCTTGACCGTGTCGTGGTGGCCGTCCGGGCAGGTCGCCGGGTCGTCGGAGGCGGACATGGGACGGGAGAGCTCGAACGTGGAGCCGCAGGCGCGGCAGCGGAAGTCGTATCGCGGCATGAGTGCAGCGTACTCATGGGCGACCTGATCATCCAGGCCGCCGTCCCCTCAGGCCGTCTCTCAGTAGGTGAGGTGCGCGTAGTCGGACACGGGCTCGTAGCCGATCGCCTGGTAGATGGCGTTGCTGGTGGGGTTGGCCAGATCGGTGAAGAGCACGACCTGGTCACAGCGCTCGCTCACGCCGACGTGGCTGGCGAAGGCCGTGACGGCGGCGCCGTACCCGTGTCTGCGGCACGACGGCGGCGTGTAGACGGGACCGATCCGGCAGACCCCGCCGACCTCGGGGGAGAGCGCGGCGAGCGAGACGGGCGCCGCCGCCACCTCCCACACGAACAGCTCGCGGGCCGCCAGCCGCCACGCGACCCGCTCGACCACGTCGCCCTCGCCCATCCCGGCCTCCACGCCGAACGCCTGATACCAGCTCGCCAGCAGCGGGAAGTCGGCGGGCACGGCGAGCCTGCCACGCCCCGGCACGTCGGGGACGGCGAGCGTGCCCAGGCGGTAGAGCCGCTCACTCACCATCCGCGCGGGCGGGCCGAGCAGCCGCACGACCTCCGCGGTCAGCTCCACGGGGCCCACGGTCATGGGCAGCGTGCCGCCGAAGGCGTCGACCAGCGGCGCGACGGCCTCGACGGGCAGGCCGGCCAGTCCGATCGGATGCGGCGGGGTGTGGAAGACCGCGCCGCGCACCTCGCCGCCGGCCGTCCACCAGCCGAAGCGGGGATCCTCGGCGGGCAGGCCGGCGCGCAGGTTGGCGAGCACGGTCAGCGCGACCGTGTTACGCACCGGGTCGCCGAGCAGGAACGGCTCGGCGACCGCGGCGTACTCCTCGACATCGGAGGTTAAGGTCCACATGCCTGCTCATGGTGTCAGGCAGTGGCCTGCCGGTTCACAACGGTTTCAGGCCGCCGCTTCGAGGTAGGGCGCCCACTGCGGGTCTCCGACGAGCGAGGCGCCGATGAGTCTCCAGTGGGCGCCCCGTGGCACAGCGGGGCTGACGCGGAGCGTCCACCCCAGCTCCTCAAGATATTTGTCGGCCTTCCTGTGGTTGCAGGTGGTGCACGAGGCGACGCAGTTTTCCCACGTGTGGGTGCCGCCCCTGGACCGTGGGACGACGTGGTCGATGGTCTCGGCCTTCAGGCCGCAGTAAGCACAGCGGTAGTCGTCGCGGCGCATGAGCGCCGCTCGCGTCAGGGGGATGCGCGACCGGTAGGGGATTCGGACGTATCTCCGGAGCCTGATCACCGAGGGCACCTCGAGCGTGCAGCTCGCGGAGCGCAGCACCGCGCCCCGGCCGTCGCGGTGGACGACGTCGGCCTTCTCCCGCAGGACGAGCACGATGGCCCGGTGCAGGGAGAGGGTGGTCAGTGGCTCGTAGGTGGCGTTCAGCAGCAGGACTTGGCGCATCATCGGGCCTCTCCCTGCTGCGCAAGTATCAAAGGGGACATGCCGCAGCATGTCCCACCCGTCTGCCCCTCCTGGGGCACTTGTGCTTCCGTCACGTGGACCTCCGCCGGACGGCCCAGCGATGGTCACCACGGCACCGTCCTGTCACCAAGTCTGGCGTTTGCACCGTGGTCCCCGCCACCCCAAAAAAACCGTCGGCCGGAATGACCAGAGGGACGCACGGTACGTTTTATGCCCACTTCACCAGCGCTTTACGCCTGCACGTTGGCAGTAGGGTTCCTGCATGACGCCAGAGCCTTATCCGGCCGCCCGCCGCGACGACACCGTCGACATCCTGCACGAGACACCCGTGCCAGATCCCTATCGGTGGCTGGAGGATCCCGACAGCCCGGAGACCAAGGGATGGCTGCTCGCGCAGGCCGAGCTGTTGAGCCAGGGCCGCGGGCAGCAGCGCTTCAAGAACCGCATCGCGGAGCTGCTCAGGTCCGGCTCGGTGGGCCCGCCGACCTGGCGCGGGGAGCGCTACTTCTTCAGCCGGCGCACGCCCGACCAGGAGCACGCCGTCTACTACGTGGTCGAGCCCGACGGGACCGAGCGCGCGCTGATCGACCCCATCGCGATCGACCCGTCCGGCCTCACCACGCTCGACGCCGTTCAGCCCGACAAGGAGGGGCGCCTGCTGGCGTACCAGATCTCCGTGGGCGGCAATGAGGAGTCGGTCCTCTACCTTCTGGACGTCGCGACCGGCCAGCGGGTCGAGGGGCCGATCGACCGGTGCCGCTACTCGCCGATCGCGTGGTTGCCGGGCGGCGAGGCGTTCTACTACGTACGCCGGCTGCCGAGCACCGAGGTGCCGGAGAACGAGTCGCAGTTCCACCGCCGCGTCTACCTCCACCGTGTCGGCACCTCCACCGAGGACGACACGATGATCTTCGGCGAGGGCCGGAAGATGACCAACTACTACGGCGTCTCGGTCTCGCGCGACGGTCACTGGTTGCAGATCTCCGCCCACGAGGGCACCGCGCCGCGCAACGACCTCTGGGTAGCCGACCTGACCTCCTCCCCCGCCGACAAGCCCGCGTTGCGGGTGGTGCAGGAGGGGGTGGACGCGCAGTCGGGGCTGGTGTTCGGCCGCGACGGCCGGCTCTACGTGCACACCGACCGCGACGCGCCGAGGGCCCGGGTGTGCGTCGCCGACCCGGCCGAGCCCGCGTTCGAGAACTGGCGTGACCTGATCCCCGAGGACCCCGAGGCCGTGCTGAGCGACTTCGCGATCCTCGACGACCTGGAGCGCCCGGTGCTGCTGGTGGGCTGGACCCGCCACGCGATCAGCGAGATCACCGTGCACGACCTGGCCACCGGCGAGCGTCTCGGCGAGGTGCCCACGCCGGGCCTCGGCACGATCGGGGGCCTGGCCGAGCGGCCCGAGGGCGGCCACGAGGCGTGGTTCGGCTACACCGACAACACCACGCCGCCGACCATCCAGCGCTATGACGCCGCGACGGGCGAGACCTCGCTCTGGGCCGCCTCACCCGGCTCCGTCGATGTGCCGCAGGTGCGCACCTCGCAGGTGGTCTACCGGTCCAAGGACGGCACGGACGTCCGCATGCTGATCATCTCCCCCGCCGGCGAGACGCCCGGCCCGCGCCCCACCATCCTGTACGGCTACGGCGGCTTCGGCCTGTCCATGACCCCCGGCTACTCCGCGTCCATCCTGGCCTGGGTCGAGGCGGGCGGCGTCTACGCCATCGCCAACCTGCGCGGCGGCGGCGAGGAGGGCGAGGAGTGGCACCGCGCGGGCATGCTGGGCCGCAAGCAGAACGTGTTCGACGACTTCCACGCCGCCGCCGAGCACCTGATCGAGACCGGCGTGACCACGGCCGCCCAGCTCGGCATCTCCGGCGGCTCCAACGGCGGCCTGCTGGTGGGAGCCGCGCTGACGCAGCGCCCCGAGCTGTACGCCGCCGTCGTCTGCTCCGCGCCGCTGCTCGACATGATCAGGTACGAGCTCTTCGGGCTCGGCGCCACCTGGAACGTCGAGTACGGCTCCGCCGAGGATCCCGAGGCGTTCGGCTGGTTGTCGGGCTACTCGCCCTACCACCAGGTCAAGGAGGCGGTGGCCTACCCCGCGACGCTCTTCACCGTCTTCCAGTCCGACACGCGCGTGCACCCGCTGCACGCGTGGAAGATGTGCGCGGCGCTGCAGCACTCCTCGGCGTCCGGCCGGCCGGTGCTGCTGCGCAACGAGGCCGAGGTGGGGCACGGGGCGCGCTCGGTGAGCAGGAGCGTCGACCTGTCGGCCGACACGCTGACCTTCCTCGCGCAACACACCGGCCTATAGTCTCGAACACATGAGCACGCTGGGGCTGGCCATGGTCGAGGCCACCCCCAGCGCTGCGCTGCGGCCCTATGTGACGCGGCTGTGCGCCTACCGCGAGCACTACGACGCCCCCGTGACCCGGTCCGAGCCGGCCATGCCGGGGGCCGTGCTCATCCTCGCGTTCGGCGGGTCGATGGAGGCGGGCGGGCGGCGGGTCACGGCGTTCTCGGGCGGGCTGGGCGACCGCTTCACCGTCACCCGCACGGCGGGGCCGATGGAGGGCGTGGAGGTGGTGCTCACGCCGTTCGGGGCCAGGAGGTTGCACGGCCTGCCGATGCGGCACCTGACCAACCTGATCGTGCCCGCCGAGGACCTGCTCGGGCCGTGGGCCGGCATGGTGGTCGGCCGGCTGGCCGCGACACCGTCGTGGCGGGAGCGGCTGGCGCTGGCCGACCGGCTGCTGACCCGGCGCATCCTGGACGGCCCCGAGCTGAGGCCCGAGGTGCCGTGGGCGTGGGCGCGGCTGCTGGAGTCCGGAGGCCGCCTGGGTGTGTCGTCGCTGGCCGCGTCGCTGGGGTGGAGCCATCGCCATCTCGTCGCCCGCTTCCAGGACCAGGTCGGGCTGGCGCCCAAGACGGCCTCGCGGGTGATCCGCTTCGGGCGGGCGACGCGGCTGCTGCGGTCGGGGACGGGCATCGCCGAGGTGGCGGCCGTCTGCGGCTTCTACGACCAGGCGCACATGAACCGGGAGTTCCGGGTGCTCGGTGACACGACGCCAGGTCAGATTCGTCCAAGACTCTAGGGGCGGGCCGCTGGCATCGTGGTCGTCATGAAGCGAACCGTCTACGCACTGGCCCGCTACCACGACTGCCAGGCCGCGCTCGACTTTCTGGTCAGCGCGTTCGGGTTCCGGGTGCACGAGGCCACCAAGAACGACGAAGGTGTCGTCAACCACGCCGAACTGCTCGTGGGGGACGACATGATCATGATCGGCGAAGGGGCGCCGGGCGGGCCCGGCGTCTACGTCGCGGTCGACGACGTCGACGCTCATCACGGGCGGGCCGAGGCCGCGGGGGCGCGGATCACCATGGGGCTGGTGGATCAGCCCTACGGGTCACGGGAGTACGGCTGCGCGGACCCGGAGGGCAACCTCTGGTTCTTCGGGACGTACCGGCCCTGAGCGCCGGCGGGTCCGGGGGCCCCGCCGGACGTCGGGGCCGACTCACACCGAACCGGCATCGCCGGGCTGGGCCGTCGGGGCCAGGGAGGTCGGGGCCGCTACGGGCAGCGGATGGGCGGCTTCGGGCCGCAGCCCGTCGAACACCATGCTCAGATAGCGTCGCCAGAGCCCGGGCGCCCCGTCCAGCACGGGCACGGCCGCCTGCGTGACGGCGTTGATCAGCAGCACGATGTCCGGCCCCGTGATGTCGTCCCGAACGTACCCGTCCCGCTGTGCCCTGGCCGTGAGCGCGTCGGCGACCGCCACCAGCCGATCGCTGGCGGCCCTGACCTGGGGCTCGTGCCGGAGGTCTGTCGTGACCGCCTGGCAGAAGGACCGGTCGGCGACCTGCAGCCCGACCCCGCCGACCATGAACTCCAGCAGCGCCGCGCCACTGTCCGCCCCACTGCCGGCGCCACTGCCGGCGCCACTGCCCGCGCCGTCCAGCAGCGCCTTTCCCGTGGCGGCCAGCCCGTCGAGCTGGTCGCTGAGGATCGCCGTGATGAGCTGCTCCTTGGTGGCGAAGTGCCGGAACACCGTGCCCTTGCCGATCCCCGCCCTGGCCGCGATGCGCGCGATCGACACCTCCATCCCGTGCTCCGCGAACTCGGCCGCGGCCGCGTCGAGCAGCGACCTCCTGTTGCGTACGGCGTCGGCGCGCATCCTTCTTCGGCTTCGGCCTGGCGAAGGCGGCCGGCAGCATGGCGGCCATGGTCTCCTCTCCGCCGTCGGTGACCACGGGGACGATGGCCGGGTACGCGCTCTTCGACGGCGGCACGCCGGCCCTCGCCCGGCGGCCGGCCGGACTGACCGCGGAGCACGCCGCCAGTCTGCCCACGGTGGCTCTCACGGCCCTGCCGCTGCTTCGCGCGGGCGGCTTCGAGCAGGGGATGAAGGTGCTGGTCATCGGGGCTGCGGGCGGGGTCGGCGGTGCCGTCGTGCCGTTGTTGTCGGCACGGGGCGTCCATGTGATCGCCACGGCCATCCCCGGCGACGAGGCTTACGTGCGGGCGCTGGGGGCGTCGGAGGTGATCGACTACCGCTCGGTGGACCCGGCCGAGGAAACCCTGCGCCGTCACCCCGGTGGGGTCGACGGCCTGCTCAACCTGGCCCTCCCCGGTCCGGCCCTGCCCGCCGTCGCGCCGGCCGTGCGGACGGGCGGGCGCCTGCTGAACATCGCCTTCCCCAGCCCCGACCCCTCCCTGAGGATCGAGACCGTCTACACCAAGGCCCTGCCAGGAGACCTCGACGAGGTGGCCGCGCTGGCCGTGCGGGGAACGCTCCCGTCGACCGTCACCCGCCGGTACCGGCTGGACGAGGCCGTGCGGGCCTATACGGATCTGGTGCACGAACACGTCACGGGCAAGCTGCTCGTCGTCATGGACCCGGATGATCAGTGACGGCGAAGCCCTCAGGCTCGCCGGCGGCGGCGCTAGCGAGGGAAGATGATCGTTTTGTGGCCGTCGAGCAGGACGCGCTGCTCGGCGTGCCACTTGACCGCCCTGGCCAGCGCCACGCACTCCACGTCCCGCCCGATCGCCGCCAGATCCTCGGGCGAGTGGCTGTGGTTGACCCGGGCCACCTCCTGCTCGATGATCGGCCCTTCGTCCAGGTCCGAGGTCACGTAGTGGGCCGTCGCGCCGATGAGCTTGACGCCCCGGTTGTGGGCCTGGTGGTAGGGCTTGGCACCCTTGAAGGACGGCAGGAACGAGTGGTGGATGTTGATGGCGCGCCCGGCCAGCTTCTCGCAGAGCCCCTCCGACAGGACCTGCATGTAGCGGGCCAGCACCACCAGGTCCACCTGGTAGTGCTCCACCAGCGCCAGCACCTCCGCCTCCTGCCTGATCTTGGTCTCGGGCTTGACCGGCAGGTGGTGGTAGTCGATGCCGTAGGACTGCGTGAGCGGGCGCAGGTCGGGGTGGTTGGAGGCGACCGCGACGATCTCGATGTCGAGGGACTTCGACCTGACCCGGTAGAGCAGGTCGTTCAGGCAGTGGTCGAACCTGCTGACCATGATCAGCACCCGCGGCTTCCTGGCCACGGCGCGCAGCCTGAACTCCATGGCGAAGTCGGGCGCGAGCGCGGCGAAGGCGGTGTTGAGGTCGTCCTCGCCCAGGGGCCCGGCGAACTGCACCCGCATGAAGAATCGCTGCGCGACCCCGTCTCCGAACTGCTGACTCTCGATGATGTTGCATCCGCGCCCGGCCAGCAGGCCGGAGACGGCGGCCACCACACCGGGGCGATCGGGGCAGGACAGGGTCAGGATGTATTCGGCGGGGATGGTCATGCGTTCACTCTCACGGCCGTGGGGATCGTCGGGCGCCTTGCGGCTGATCTCGGCAGATTACCGGTCGGCGGCCATCGTCGAGAGTAACCGGCGCGACAGGCTTCGCGCCTCGGGACTATGGTGGTCTTTCATGCAGATTGAGTAGGGATTTGGTGGCGGCGGAGCCGATCTCCGGCACCGCACCGGCGGATGTTCGTCCATTAATCACCCGATCTCGGGTAGTTAATCGACATTGCGGACATGCGAGCGGGGGATGGAGTGCGTGCCGTTGGAAGCAGTCGTACTGATCGTGCTCGCCTGCCTCTTCGCCGTCGTGTCCGGGATCAACGACGGCGGCGCCCTCCTCGCGACCGGGCTCAAGCTCCCCAGCGTGCGCCCCGCGGTCGGCCTCCTCACCCTGGTGGTGCTGGTCGCGGTGGTCCCGCTGATCAGCGATCAGGTGGCGTTGACGTTCGCGACCAGGCTGGCCACGTTCAGGGGGCCGGACGACAGGATCGCGATGATGCTCGCGGTCGTCTCGTCGCTGACCGTGGTCACCGTGCTGAGCGCGAAAGGACGTCCGACCAGCCTGACGCTCGCCGTCGTGGGCGGCGTGACAGGGGCGGGGCTGGGCTGGGGGCTGCCGGTCTCGGCGGGGTCGGTGGCGCAGGTGCTGGCCTTCGGGCTGGCGGCGCCCATCGTCGGCGGGCTGCTGGGGTGGGTGGCCATCCGGCTGCTGGCGGTGACCACCACGACGCAGGGGTTGCGGCGCCGGCACTGGGCGGGCTTCCTGCTGCAGAGCATCGCGTACGCGGCCAACGACGCGCAGAAGATGCTGGCCGTCTTCATGATCATGTTCGGCTTCTCCGGGGCGCCGCCGGCGTACACGTCGCTGGCGGCCGTCCTGTTCGGGCTCGGCGCCCTGTACGGCCTGCCCAGGGCGGGACGGACGCTCGGCCGCGAGATCATCGTCTCCCGGCCCGCGCATGGAGTCGCGGCCGAGCTGGGCGCGGGCACGGCGGTGATCGGGTGCGCCATCGCCGGCATGCCGGTGAGCATGACCCAGGCCATCGCCGGGGGACTCATCGGGGCAGGCGTCTCACAGGGCGGCGGCCGGGTCCGCTGGTACGCCGCCGTCAAGATCGTCACGGCCTGGCTGCTGACGTTGCCGGCCAGCGCCCTGCTGGGACTGGGCCTGGCTCTGCTGGTACAGGGCTTCGCGGAAGTGGAGGTCCCATGACAGGTACGGGTCCCGTGGTGGTGGGGATGGCGAGCGTACGGCGGCGCTGCGCCTGGGAAGGCGGCTGAGCGGTGAAGCGGCTGCGGCGGATTCGGGATCTCATGACCGGGCGCATGGACAGTGCGCTCACCGGCGCCCTGCTCGGGCAGCTCCAGGCCACCAAGGAGGGCGCGTGGCTGGCCATGGCCATGATCGGCGGCGAAGTGGGGCGGACGGGGGCGCACGAGCAGATGCGTTCGATCGAGCACCTGGGCGACGAGGAACGCGCCCGGCTCATCGAGGAGCTCAAGACCGCGCTGGTCACGCCCATCGATCGGGAGGATCTGTTCCGGTTGTCGCGCTCGATCGACGACGTCCTCGACTCGCTGCGGGACTTCGTCCGGGAGTCCCATCTCTACCGGGTGCCTGAGCAGATTCGCTTCACTCCCCTGCTCGATCAGGTCATCGTCGGCATCGACGCTCTTGAGGCGGCCGTCCGCGACCTCACCTCCCGGCCGTCCGTGGTGCCGCACGACGCGTTGGAGGCCAAGAAGGCGGGTGGGGCGATCCGGCGGATGTACCAGTACGAGATCTCGCGCATCTTCTCGGGGGAGATCACGGCGGATGCGATGAAGGAGCGGGAGCTGGTGCGCCGCCTGGAGATCGTGGGTGTGGCCATCGGCGAGGCTGCGGACGCCATCGCCGACGGCGCGATGAAGCGATGACGCCGGTCGCTTCGCCCCAGCCGGTCGCTTCGTCGCAAACCGGGCCCAGTCCGCTACAGGCCGAGTGCCGGGGCGAGGCGGGTGAGCTGGGCCACGGCGTCGGCGAGGTCGGGGGTGTCGGCGGAGAGCGGCTGGAGGAGGACGTGGTCGGCCCCGGCGTCGAGATGATCGTGCACGCGCCGCACCACGGCGTCCTCATCGCCCCAGGCCACGATCGCGTCCGCCAGGCGGTCGCTGCCCCCGTCGGCGAAGTCGGCGTCGGCGAACCCGAGCGTGCGCAGGTTGTTGACGTAGTTGGGCAGTTGCAGGTAGAGCGACATGTGGGTGCGGGCGATCGCACGGGCCCGCGCCGGGTCCGTCTCCAGGAGCACCGCCTGCTCCGGGATGAGCAGTTTCCCGGCGCCCAGGATCTCGCGGGCCCGCGCGGTGTGCTCGGGCGGCACGAAATAGGGGTGGGCGCCGTCCGCGTGATCCCTGGAGAGCTCCAGCATCTTGGGGCGCAGCGCGGCCAGCAGCCGGGGCGCGTCGGCCTTGGGCAGCGTCTGCCGGGCCTCGTCCATGGCGTCGAGGTAGGCGCGCATCGTGGCCAGCGGCTTGTCGTAGTCGTGGCCGCGCCGGCCGACCAGGGGCGCGTGGCTGACGCCCAGGCCCAGGACGAAGCGGCCGGGGAAGGCGTCGGCGAGCGTGACGGACGCCGCGGCCGTCGCCGTGGCGTCACGGGCCCAGATGTTGGCGATGCCGGTGCCGAAGGTGATGCGCTCGGTGGCCGCCAGCAACACCGCGGCGCTCGCGAACGGCTCCTTGGCGCCCGGGCCCTCACCGGCCCAGAGTGAGCCGTAGCCCAGCTCTTCGATCAGTGCCGCCGCGCGCCGGACGTCCGCCGCCGGAGCCCTGCCGACCAGGGGATGCCACACGCCAACGCGCCCGATGTCCACGCCGTCTCCTTCGCATAGAGTGTTCGACTGAGATGGAACCTTACCCCGATGTTCGACCGCCGCCGAACAGGACACGCGGCCTCACCCACACCTCGCCGATCGAGGTGTCGCTCCAGGCGGCCCTCGACGCGCTGGGCGACCCGATCCGCCGCCGGATCGTGCGTGAGCTGGCCGCCGTCCCCGACTGGACCCTGGCCTGCGGCACGTTCGCCCATCTGCCGGTGGTCAAGTCCACGCTCAGCCACCACTTCGCCGTTCTGCGCACGGTCGGCCTGCTCCAGCAGCGCGACGAGGGCACCCGCCGGTTCAACCGCCTGCGGCGCGCGGAGTTCGAGGAGCGCTTCCCCGGGCTGCTGGCGCTGGTCCTCGTCGAGGAGCAGACGGATTAGAGACCTGTAGGAAACCCGGCCTTTGTTCCCTTCCGTCCGCTCACGCGCTGCAATGTAAAGTGTGATCGCCAGTCCCGTACGTCCCCGGCTCGCCGTGTCAAGCTGCCTGGTGGGCGAGCTGGTCAGATACAACGGAGGCCACAGCCGCGATCGTTTCCTGACCGACGCGCTCGACCCGTACGTCGACTGGCTGCGCGTCTGCCCCGAGATGGAGGCGGGCCTGGGCACGCCCCGCGAGACGATGCGGCTGGAGACCTCGGCCGGCGGCCCGCGCCTGATGACGCGCATGACGGGGATCGACCTGACCGCCCGCATGGAGACGCTGGCCACCGAGCGCGCCGCGGCGCTCGACGTGGACGGCTACGTGTTCAAGTCCAAGAGCCCCACCTGCGGCATCCATGGCGTGCCCCTCTACCGCTCGGAGGGACCGCCGGTCGATCGGCGGCAGCGGGGCCTGTTCGCGGCGATCATCATGGACGCGCATCCGCTCCTGCCGGTCGAGGACGAGGGCCGGCTGCACGACGCGCTGCTGCGCGAGAGCTTCGTGGAGCGGGTGTTCGCCCACGCCAGGCTCCGTGCGCTGCTGGCCGCCGACTGGCGGACCCGCGACCTGGTCGAGTTCCACGCGCGGCACAAGATGCAGTTGCTCGCCCACGATCCCGAGCGCTACCGGAAGGCCGGACGCCTGGTGGCCGGCGCGGGCGCCCGCGAGCGGGACGAGGTGGCCGCCGAGTACACCACGGCGTTCCAGGACACGCTCGCCGTGAAGACCACCACCGGCAGGAACGTCAACGTGCTGCAGCACTGCCTCGGCATGCTGGAGCTCGACCCGACCCGCCGGGCCGACGTGGTGGAGGTCATCGACTCCTACGGGGCGGGCCTGGTGCCGCTGAGCGTGCCCACGACCCTGCTGCGCCATCACGCGCGCGGGGAGGCCGCCGGATATGTCCGGGACCAGACCTACTTCTCCCCCTTCCCCGATGACCTGCGCCTGCGCAACCACGTCCCGGCCCGGCCGGACGCCTGACCGCGCCGCCGGATAACGTCTGTCCGGTGGAGGACGAACAGGGGCCCAGCGACCGCCCCGCCGCGCGGGTCGTCTGCCTGGACCGCGACGGCAGGGTGCTGCTCATGCACTGGTACGACGGGATCGCCCGCGCCGACCTCTGGGAGCCGCCGGGCGGCGGGATCGACCCGGGGGAAACCCCGCTGGAGGCCGCCAGGCGGGAGCTGACCGAGGAGACCGGGCTGCCCGGCTCGGCCGTGCTCGACCGGTACGTCCTGGTCGAGCGCGACTTCCCGTGGCTTGGCGTGCGCTACGTGAAGACCGAGCCGTTCTTCCTGGCCAGGCTCGACGAGGTGCGGCCGGAGGTGGACCCGGGCGAGCTGACCGAGGAGGAGCGCGCGGCGTTCCTCGGTTACACGTGGGCCGAGGAGCTGCCCGAAGGCGTCCAGCCGCCGGAGCTGGCCGAGGTCGTGACGCGCCTCACGGCGGATTCACGGTGACACCCGCCGCGGGCTACGGCCCTGGGACCGGCCTGGGCGCGTGGCCCAGCTCGGCGAGCGTCGTCGTCAGCAGGCCCCTGAGCAGCTTGCCCGCCACCCTTTCGTGCTCGCCCTCCACCGCCAGCCCCTGGGCGATCCGGTCCTGGTAGACCTCGCGCTCGCGCCCGTCGGTGTAGGGCAGCGCGGTCATGCCGACCACGACGGTGGCCCGGGTGCCGGCCCGGGGCAGGACGGCCACGACATGCGTGCGCAGGCAGGTCTCGTCGGGCGCGCCGTACCAGCCGCACTTGACCCCGGCCTCCGGCGACCGCGTCGCCTCGCGCGCGCCGAACGTCTGCGATCCGCTGACCTGCCGCATCCACCCGAGGATGGTGGCCGCCACAGGGTCGCCCGCGACGGCGGCCTGGGCGAACACCGCGTACGCGGCGGCGACCTCGTCGGCGGCGACCTCCACCGATCCGAACCGCGACGGATCCCCGTTGGGCGGCGACCACGCGATGCCGGTGCGCCGGCGGAGGTCGTCGAGGATGACGCGGGGCCCGACGGACAGCCAGAGGTTGAGGGTGTCGGAGTTGGAGGAGATGACCACCGCGGGCTCGGCGTGGCGGCGCCACCGGTCGGCGTCGGGGATGTGGGCCGCGCTCACCCAGGCGTAGAGGGGCTTGAGCAGCGAGGCGCAGCGCAACCGAGCCAGCCCCGATCTGACGCTCACCGTACGCGCCGGCGGCCCGCCGTAGCCGCGCCGGATGCCCGCGGCCTGGGCGCTGGCACTATGGTCAAGATCTTTGAGCAGCTCGTTGAACACCACGAACACCACCGTAGACCTACGGAGCACTTCCCCAGCGACCTTCGTACCACTCCAGGCTCGGCGCCGGGTCCGGCAGCTCCGTCGCGCCCGGCGCGCGCAGGCCGTCGAGCGCGATGGCCAGCAGGCGCTCCTTGACGTGCTCATGGTGCTCGCTGGGCGGCCCGGGGGCCGGGCGGCTGAACTGCTCCATGAGCAGCGAGATGTCCAGCTCCGTGACGTCGCTCCTGAGCACACCCGCCTCGTGCGCCCTGGAGACGATCCGGGCGGCCAGCTCGGTGGCCCTCCTGGAGGTGCGCCACATCTCCTCGGTGGCCTCGATGGTGCCCGCCACCGGCGCCAGCGCGCCCGACCGGTAGCCCACGCAGGTCCTGATGTAGAGCGCCAGGCCGGCCCACGGGTCCTCCTCGGCCAGCCCCGCCTCGGCGGCCTCGGCGCCGCGCTCCATGGCGATCAGGCACAGGCGCTGGAGCAGCTCCTCCTTGGTGCGGTAGCGCCGGTAGAGGCTGCCCATGCCCAGGCCGGCCGCCTTGGCGATGGCCGACACCGGCGCGTCGAACCCCTGCGTGGTGAACACCTCGTGCGCGGCCCGCAGCAGCCGCAGGTCATTCCGCGCCGCCTCGGCCTGCCTGCCGCGTGTGCTCATGCCGTACAGGATAGGCCCGTTGCGGAGCGATGCGCTCCGATATAGATTGCGGAGCGGAACGCTCCGATAAAGAGGGATGGTGGGTCATGCGCGCGGTGGTCTTGCGGCGGTACGGCGGGCCGGAGGTGCTGGTCGCCGAGGAGGTGCCGGATCCGGTGGCCGGGCCAGGGCAGGCGCTGATCGGCGTGGCGGTGGCGGGCATCACGTTCGTCGAGACGCAGGTGCGGGCCGACCGGGGGCCACGGCGGGCCGAGCTGCCCGCGATCCTGGGCAACGGCGTGGCAGGGACGGTGCTGGCCGTCGGCGCGGGCGTGGACGAGAGGCTGCTGGGCGCACGGGTGGTCAGCACCCTGAACGGGTACGGCGGCTACGCCGAGCTGGCCGTGGCCGGCGCGGACGACCTCATCGCCATCCCCGGGGGCCTGACGCCGGAGGTCGCGGTGGCGCTGCTCGCCGACGGACGCACCGCCGTGGGCCTGGCCGGCGCCGCCGCCGCGAAACCCGGCGAGTGGGTGCTGGTGGAGGCCGCGGGCGGCGGCGTGGGCAGCCTGCTCGTGCAGCTCGCGAGCGCCGGGGGCGCCCGCGTGGTCGGCGCGGCCGGCAGCGCGGCCAAGCGTGACCTCGCCGCGCGCCTGGGCGCCGAGCTGACGGTCGACTACACCGATCCCGGCTGGACGGACGTGGTGCGCGCGGCGACGGGCGGGCTGGACGTGGTCTTCGACGGCGTGGGCGGCGAGATCGGCGCGGCGGCCGAAGGGCTGCTGAAGGACGGGGGCAGATTCAGCGCGTACGGCATGGCGGGCGGCCCCATGACGACCCCGGGCCCCCGCGTGACGGCGGTCTCCTGGCCCAGGACCGACCTGCGCGAGCTGGCCCGGGACGCCCTGGCCAGGGCCGCCGCCGGCCACCTGCGTCCCACGATCGGCGCCACGTATCCCCTGGCTGCCGCCGCCGGCGCGCACGCCGCCATGGAGGCACGCACGGTGACCGGCAAGAGCCTGCTCCTGCCTTAAGACCGCCGCCGGGCTTTCGCACGGTCACTGACATGAGCCTGCTCCTGCCTTAGGAACACCGCAGGGCTCTCAGAGCGAAGCCTCGAAGCGGGCGCGCAACTCGGCCAGGCGCTTGACGGGCTCGTTGCTGAAGACCAGCCGCACGTACCTGGGCGCCACCGTCTCCCCCCAGGCGGTCATGGGGGTGGCGGCGACGCGACCGCGTTCGAGCAGCCGGGCGGAGAGGCCGGCCGCCGTCATGCCCATGGCCTCGGCGTCCACCAGGCAGGACCAGCCGCCACCCGCCCGCACCACCGGCAGGCCGTCGAGCTGCTCGGTCACGGTGTCGTGGCGGGCCTGGTATTCGGCCACCGCCTCGGCCACGCCGCCCGGCCCGGAGAGCGCGGCGGCGGCGCCGAGCTGGTGGAACCCGCTGGCCACCGTGGTGTTGTAGATGACCGCCACCATGATCCGGGTCATGATGTCCGGCGGGCCGGCGATCCAGCCGATGCGCCAGCCGATCATGCGGTATTCCTTGGACATCGAGCCGACGATGATCGTGCGCTCGGCGAGCCCGTCCACCTGGCACGGGTTGATCCGGGGATGGCCGTCGAAGACGATCCGCTCCATGGCCGCGTCGTAGATCAGGTAGGCGCCGGTGCGCGCGCACACCTCGGCGACCGCCGCCCAGTCCTGCCGGTCGAAGACCACGCCCGACGGCATGGACGGGCTCATCAGCAGCAGCGCCGCCGCGCGCGTCACCCGACCGAGCGCCTCCCGGTCCAGCCGCCAGTAGCCGCCGTCCACGCGCAGCGGCACGAGCTCCGGGCGCGCGCCGGACAGCCGCACCCGCTGGAGCAGCCCCGCGTACGTGGGATCGGTGAGCACCACAGGATCGCCGGGCTCGGTGGTGGCCAGCAGCACCGGCATGACCGCCGACGTGCCGCCCGAGGTGATGACGACCTGGCGCAGCGGATCGAACTCCAGCCCCGTGCGCACCCGCAGGTCCGCCGCCACGGCCGCACAGAGCACCGGCAGCCCGGTGAACGGCAGCCAGCTGTTGCCGGTGCCCTCCGCCAGCGACTGCCTGGTCGCGGCGACGGCGGCGGGCGGGGGCTGGACGTCGGTGTCGAGGTTCTCCAGGCGCAGCACGTCGGGGTCGGCCCCGGCGGCCGCCGCCACCTTGTCGATGTCGAACGGTCGCACGTGCGCGAATCGCGAGTTGGGCCGCATATCAGCACCTCCGCCGGGGTTCCGTATACGGAACGATGCGCTCGGAAGGGACGGCTGTCAACCGGTCAGACGCCGAACCGCAACCACGAGACCACGAGCGCGACCGGCACCAGCGCGACCACCGCCAGCGTGGTCACCACCTTCCACCGCCGAGCCACCCCCGCCTCCGTCACGAACGCCGCCAGGGCCCCCGCTCCCGCGCAGGTCACCGCGGCGGTGACGGCGTGCGCGAACGACGACGTCCAGGAGGGCAGCGCCTCCCCCACCGCCCGGAACACGATCAGCACCCCGGCGGCCACGATCACCACCCGCCGCCCTGGCCGCACGTCCACCCGCTCCAGCGCCAGCGCGGACCCGGCGAGCAGGACGAGCGTGATCACGACCACCATCCCGACGGCCGGCGCCAGGCATCCCCAGTCCGCGCAGCCGACGCCCGTCCACGCCATGCGCACGGTGGCCCACCAGAACACTCCCAGGGCCCCGCACACCGCGGCCGACCGCACCATTCGCCCCCTCATGAGCCAATGGTCCCATCAGGGCAGCCGGGCCGCCCGATGCTCGTCCCCCTCGGCCTCCGCGTCGCGGCCCAGCGCGCGCAGCGCGACCGCCCGGTTGGCGTAGAGGTCGGCCTGCGGCTGGAGCTCGATGGCCTGGGTCAAATCCTCGACCGCCCCTTCCAGATCGCCGACGGAGTACCGCAACACGCCCCGGTTCCCCCAGGCGGCGGCGAGGCGGGGCGCCTCACGTACGGCCTGCTCCAGTGCCGTCTGCGCCTCGGAGAAGCGGCCCTGCGCCATCTCGATCTGGCCCAGCACCGTGAGCAGGTGCGGCTCGCCGGGCGCGAGCGCGAGCCCGGCGACGACGTCCGCCCTGGCCTCCGCGTCCCGGTCGGCGACGGCCAGCAGCCCGGCGCGGTTGATGTAGGCGTTGAGATAGCCGGGATCGAGCTCGATCACCCGGCCCAGGTCGGCCAGCGCCCCGTCGACGTCACCCCGCACGGTACACAGCTCGGCCCGGTTGTAGTACGCCTCGGGCAGCGGCGGCCCGGCCCGGATGGCCCGCTCGAAGTCGGCCAGCGCCTCCTCGTGCTGCCCGAGCCGCAGCAGCAGGTTGCCGCGCTCCAGGTAGTGGTCCGGAAAGCCGGGATCCAGCGCGATCGCGGCCGCGTAGTCCTCCAGCGCCTCCTTGGTGTGCCCCATCGAGGCCAGGAGCTGGGCCCGGTTGGCCAGCAGCACCATCCGGTGCACGGGATGGTGCTCCCCCAGCTCGCGCGCCAGCTCGATGGCCGACTCGACCAGCGACAGCGCCTGGCCGAGCCGGCCGCCGCGCAGCTCGATCAGCGCCAGGCCGTTGCGGTCGAAGCCGAGCTTGAAGGCCCGCTCCACCGGATCGGGCAGGAGGCTGGAGATGGCGATCGCCTCGTTGACCCAGCCTCTGGCCCTGACCAGGTCGCGGTGGGCCGGATCGGGGTGGCGGGCGTCGAGCATGGCGGTGCCGTACGCGCTCGCCGCGTGCATCGCCGGATCCTGGCTGACCAGGCGGACCTGGTCCCACACCACGCGGGCCTCGCCGGTGCGTTCGAGCCCGCCGAGCGCGGTCGCGGTGCGCTGGGCGAAGCGCCACCACTGCTCCCCGCCCGGCTCGGTACGCGACATGCCGCGCTCCCCCAGCTCGATCGCGGCGTGCAGGAAACCCTCGCGCATGCAGCGGTCCACCAGGGCCCATAACTCCCCGGTGTCACGGGTGTCGGGCTCCGGCCGGGGGCCGGCGGCGTACAACATGATCGTGAGCGTCTCGGGCGGGATGCGCCGCATCATGACGTCGAGCAGCTCCACGTCCGTCGGGTCCGCCTCGGCGCCGTTGCCCACCGCGATCGCCCGCCCCGGGGGCACGGTGTCGCGGAAGAACTCCGTGAGCCCGTTGGCCAGCCGCAGCGTCCGGCGGGGCGCGGGCACGAGGATGCGCTCGTCGTCGGGCAGGCCGGCGTCGATCGCCGGCCGCCTGGCCGGCACCAGGCCGGCCAGCTCGGGTGCGGCGGCCAGGATCTCGATGTCGTGGGCCGCCACCAGGTCACCCGAGTGCTCCAGCGCGGCCGGCACCAGGTGGCGCAGTAGCGCGGCGGCGACAGTGTAGGGGCCGCGCGGCCGGCGATGTCCGTCGATCGGTGGCATCAGCAGCCGCACGGCCCCCCATCGGGCGGGTGGTTCGCCCGGCGCTCTGAGGTGGGACCTCTCCTCAGTCACCCCTTGTGAATGACACTGGAGGTCCCTGTGAGCCTCGCCGTTCCCGGCTTACGGACAACGATGCGCTTCATGACGTACCTCTCCACTGGGGTTAATTCACCATTATTAGGTCACCACAACGAATAGCAAGGTATATGGTGAATAAGTGGGAGGGTAATGGATAAAAAGCACTTGCCTTTTGATTGGGATATGTAACCTATGGGTGCCGCAACCAGCGGCGCAATGCCTGCATGCGCGCTTGCTCCGATTCTTCCATCAAGTCGCACAGACAGCGGCCGAGCAGCGTGACCGACCGGCAGCAGCCTGGCCCCGGCGGATTCTGCGCGCGGACGATGGCCGAGGCCCGCGCGATCAGCCGTTCGAGACTGGGCTCCCCATCGCCCTTGAGTGAGCCGGTGTGCCAGGAACACCTCTCGGTGTTCCCGCAGGCGTCCTTGTCGAGGTACGGCGCGGCGCCGGCGCGGGACGGCACCGGATCCTCAGGCTTGATCTTCAGACCCGCCAGGGCGCTGGCGGCCTGTTCCGCGATCACGAGGAGCTCGCCGTTCCGGCGCCTGCGCTCTTTTCCCAGGGCGGCCTTCCTCGGCGGCAGCGCGAGGAGCATCGCCCCCACCATGAGCCCGCCACCCGCGGCCATGCTCCAGCCCACCTGCTCGTCGAACCAGATCACCGCGATCGCCGTCACCCAGACGGGCTGCGTCGACATCAGGATCTGGCTGGGCACGGCGGGCACGTGCTGCTGGCCGTACGAGCGGGCCAGAAAGCCCAGGGCGCAGGACACCACGGACAGATGCGCCAGGATCGCCCAATCGGCCGGGGCGCCCGGCAGGGTGATCCCGTCGCGGACCGCGAAGCCCCCGCAGAGCAGGCCGATGGTGAAGAGCTGGATCGCGGTCAGCGAGTACGCCCGGAAGCCTCCCGCGCGCTTGGTCAGGTGCGCGAGCAGCAGCGTGTGCCCGGAGTAGAGCGCCGCCGCGAACAGCGTGGCCACCAGCGCGAGCACCGACAGCTCGTGCTCCTCCACCCCGCGCAGCAGCGTGAACACGGTCATCCCCGCCAGCGCGAGCGCCACCCCGGCCCAGATGCGCCGCCGCACCTTCGCCTTGAACAGGATGAGCGTCAGAATCGGTGTGATCACCACGCTGCAGCCGACCGCGAACCCCGACACGGCCGACGGCAGGCTGTGCAGCGCGACCGCCTGGGCGACCTGCCCGACGCCGAACATCACCCCGAGCGCGGTCCCGTGGATCCACGTGTCCCGCGGCAGCCCGCGAAGGCAGCCGGGCCTGATGCACAGGAGCGTCAGGGCGGCGATGAGGTAGCGCTCGGCGAGCAGGTCTTCGACTGGTAACCGGGTGATGAGGTCCTTCATCAGCGGAAACGCCGACCCCCAAGCGGCGCTGACGAACAACAGAAGCACGGCTCCCAAGAGGGGTCGGGGAGCGGGCACGACTGCCATGGCAGAAAGCATCTCACTACGATCAGCAGCCGGTAATGCACAGCGCGCAGCCGGTGATGCTCCCTTATACCTCGGTGGTAAGTGGTTCACCCGCAGGCTCGTACATCCTTATCCGTGGGGACCCACGAACCGGCCAATTCTTACATATCCGCCTTAAGAATTAGGCGGTAATTGCCCACTATGCGCAAGAGAGTGGGTCACGCAACGTGACGAGAGGAGCCAGCGGGAAAGTCACGCCGGGAAGAATCCGGGAAAGCGTCACCGGACAACCGGCCCCGGAGGGGGAGGTGGGGCCGTCGCGCACACGAAGGTGCGGGAACTACAACACTGCCGGCGGGTTCAGCCGCTTCTCTCCATAGACGACGATCAGGTCGCCGACCGCGCGCCTGGTGAGCTCCCGCCAGCCCTGACGCTCGTACAGTGCCAGGGCGGCCGCCTGATTGAGGGTCGTGTCGCCTCTGACACGCCGGAACCCGAGCTCCACCGCGCGCCGCTCCAGAGCGACGAGCATGGCGGCGCCGAAGCCCCGCCGCTGGAACTCGGGATGCACGCGCAACCGGCAGACCTCGGCCGTCCTCGTGTCGACGGGTCTCAGCCCGCCCATGGCGACGACCCGCGACGCGACCTCACCGACCAGGAAGTCGCCCCCGCAGGCGAGGTAGATCTCCTGGATGCGCGGGAAGTCGTCGTCGTAATAGACGCCGTCGCCGGGAACCAGACCCACCTCGGCGAGGCAGATCCGGTGGAGTGCGACGATGGCGTCGAGATCGGACCAGCGGTACCTCCGGATCTTCACCTTCATTTACCGCCTCCTTTCACCGGGCTCCTGGGCCGACGCAACTCGGCCCGATACTCCTTCAGCTTCGGATGGTTGGCGTCCTTGGCCGCGACCGCCTGCTCCAGTGCCCGGGCCGGGCGCATGATGAGATCGGTCAGGTATTCGTCGCTGACCATGCGCAGCGCTTTGCGCGCGATGTCGAGCGCGTCGTCGAGATCACCGTCGATCATGCGGCACTGGGCCTGGTCCAGCCGGATCAGCGTCTGGTCGAGGATGTGGTCCTGGTATTTCTCCAGAGCCTGGTCCAGCACCACCTCGGCCTCGATGGTCTGACCCAGCTTGGTGAGCACGTCACCCTGGTAGAAGTAGAGCTGCTTCTCGGTGTAACCGAAGGCCATGTCCTCCTGGTCTTCCGTCCGCATGTGCGAGAAGGCGTTGCGGGCCCTGGCCAGCGCACGCTTGGCCTGGTCGACGACCTCCTTCTTGCTGTCGGTCCCCGACAACATGGCCAGCGCCCTGGCCTCGACGACCGGCGCCATGGCCTGCGCCGGGCACGGCGTCGAGCCGGCCAGGTCGCGGCTCTTCTTGGCCAGGTTGAGGGCTTCGCGGGCGTCGCCGAAGTAGAGGGGCACGAGCGACTCGCGGGCCGTGATCCACGCCCGCAGCGCGCGGTCGCCCGTCTCGTCCGCCGCGGTGCGCCCGGTGCGGAAGAACGAGCGGGCCAGCCGGTGGTCGCCGAGGTTGATCAGGATCATGCCGCTCAGCCCGGAGAGCTGAGCCGCCATCCTGAGCAGGCGGTCCTGCAGGTCGATGGGCTGGCGGCGGGACATCGCGGCGCGCACGGCGCTCATTTCGAGCAGCACGTCGCACAACAACCGCAGCGGGGCCGTCGTGGTGTACTGGCGGCCGAAGCTGATCGTGGCCTCTTCCCACTGGTCGAGCATCGCGGCCGACACGGTGGCCGACACGAGTGTCTCGTCCATCCGGCGCCTGATGCCCTCGCACGCCCCGAGCACCGGCCCGTCCAGCGCTTCGGCCAGGCTGGTGTCGGGGCTGAGCAGATTTAACAGCGTGCGCCGGAGGATGTTCTCGTCCTCCTCGGTGTCGGGCTCGATGTTCACCGGCGGCGCCGGCAGCTCGCGCTCCACCGGAGGCGGCGGCCGCTCCTGGCTCTCGCACGACGGCACGCCGGGCGTGCGATGGCCGTGACCGCAGATGCACGGCCCCTCGTAGCCGAGCGCGTTGGGCTCGACCCGGTAGACGGTGCACAGGTAGTGGAGGTATTCGGGGCCCGGCCGCTTGAGCCCGCTCTCGTAGGCCGACAGCAGGGTCTCGCCGATGCCCGGCATCGCTTTCGTGTCACGCTCGAACAGGGCGCGTATCTGCTCGATGACGTCAGCCAGAGCGATCCCGTAGGACAGGCGGTGGGCCTTGATGCGGGTTGTGGTGAACTGGGTGGTGCACGCTTCGTGGATCTCTTCGGCTATCTGGGCCGACGTGCGCCCGGCAGCAAGGCCCCTGGCCCTGATCCGCCGGGCGATCTCCGTCTCCCTATGCTGTCTGCCGGACATACCGGCCCCTCTCACGCATGTCTCGACCGGTCTGCAACTGGTGACTCAGCGTAGCCTCCAGATCGCTGTGCGCCTACCCATGACTATGCAGCAACGGCGACGGCTTGGAAACGCCCCGACCCAGCGTACGGTTGAGGATCGTCCTCCGAGGGACTGTTTCTTACAACCCATGAGGGAGAAGCGACTCCCCGTGAGCAGGGGCCCTCGTTGCGCCCGTCCTTGACATGAGACATCTTTGGCCCACCAGCAACGATTCCCAAGGAGGGACGACGGTGGGGGACGACAACTTCGAGCATCTGCAGCGGCTCGTGTCCGAGCTCGGCGCACGTGGATTGCTCGCACGTGTGGTCCAGGGACAGAACGGTCGCAAGTTCGTCCGGGTCATCAACCCGCAGGCGACCAGCCTGTCCGAGAACGTCACCTGTCGGCCGGCCAGCGTCTCCGACATGCCGGACTGGTGGTTCTGCTGGTCCTGGGGCGAGCCGATGCACACGGCCGACGATCCGGCCGGTGCGGCGACGAAGGTCGCCCGCGTGCTTGCCGCCGTGGGGGAGTGACGACGTGGTGAACCGGGTGGAGCGCAGCCACCGCGGCTCACCACACCCACGGCGGCCCCGAGGGGGCCGGCGGGGTGGCCGGTGCGGAGGGTCTCCCCTATCCAGGAGCCCTGGCCACCCCGCCGGTTCCGGCTCTGGCACACCGCACCCACAAAGCCGTCCGCCTGGTCCGCCAGGCGGGCGTTCGGGGGGATCCCTCCCGGAACCGGCACGAGACATGCTTCCGGGTGTGTGTCCCGTTCCGAGCCGTCCGTCATCGGAGCGCCCGCTCTCTCCCTCCGCGGCCCAGAGAGCCGGCGACCCCGTCTTCCCCGGCGTGATGTGACGGCGGGCGGTTCGGTCGGCGGTATTTTTGGATCGTTCACGGTCCATAGCCGACCGAACCGCTTCCGGAGGGGGATCCACTCAGTGTTACTGCTGGTGACAGCATCACCACCACCCGCTTCACCGTCGGTGCTCGGTGACATCGACAAGATGAGCCAGAACATCGGGGGTTACTGTGCGCAAGACCCCCTGTGCTCTACGCTCGTCGGGGTGTTGAACAACGCGCCCTGGGCGCCCCTGGTGGCCAGCGCGATCGCCATCCTGCTGATCCTCATCCTTGCCATCATTCTCCGCAACATCGCGCAACGACTGATCACCAGGGTGGTCAACCGCGCGGCCACGGGCGGCTCTCTCACCAGCCGGTTCCGCAGGGGCGGCGCGGCGACCGACGGCATCGACGCGCTGTTGCACGAGCGCCGCAAGCAACGGGCCGAGACCATGGGCTCGGTGCTGAAGCACGTCGCCTCGATCGTCATCATGGGCACCGCCGTCTTAACGGTGCTCGACCGGCTGACGATCCCGATCGCGCCCCTGCTGACCAGCGTCGGCATCCTCGGCGTGGCCATCGGTTTCGGCGCGCAGGAGCTGGTGAAGGACTTCATCGCGGGCATGTTCATGCTGCTCGAAGACCAGTACGGCGTGGGCGACGTGATCGACGCGGGCGCCGCCGTGGGCACGGTCGAGGCGGTCACCCTGCGCGTCACCAGGCTCCGCGACGTGGACGGCCGGGTCTGGTACGTCCGCAACGGCACGATCACCAGGATCGGCAACGAGTCGCAGGGCTGGTCGCGGGCCTACCTCGACGTGCCGGTGGCCTACAACGCCGACGTGGTGAGCGTGCGCGTGCTGCTGGAGCAGGTGGCGGAGGAGGTGTGGGCGGACACGGAGCTGCGCGAGAGCAAGGTCGTCGAGCCGCCCCAGGTGTTCGGCGTCGAGCAGCTCTCCGACAGCTCGCTGGTGTTCCGGATCAGCGTCAAGACGCTGCCGTCCGCGCAGGCGGTGGTGGCCAGGGAGCTGAGGCTCAGGGTCAAGACCGCGCTCGACAGCGCGGGCATCCCGATGGTCGGCAGCGGATAGCGATGCGCCCCTGGTGTGCCGCTGTCCGCGGCACACCATAGTCTAGGAGGGTGACTGAGACCTCCTTCTACGACGCCGTCGGGGGCGAGGAGACCTTCCGGCGCCTCGTGCACCGCTTCTACGAGGGGGTCGCGGAAGACCCGTTGTTGCGGCCGCTCTACCCCGAGCCCGATCTCGAAGGCGCCGAGGACCGGCTGCGGGGCTTCCTGATCCAATACTGGGGCGGCCCCAATACCTACAGCCAGGAGCGCGGCCACCCCAGGTTGCGCATGCGCCACACGCCGTTCGTCATCGGCGAGCCCGAGCGCGACGCCTGGTTGCGGCACATGCGGGACGCCGTCGACTTCCTCGATCTCCCCGAGGAGCAGGCGACCCGCCTGTGGGACTATCTGGTCTACGCGGCGCACAGCTTGGTGAACTCTCCCGCATAACGGGCATGACCGCCACATGGATATCCCCTGGTGGCGTGATGCCGTCGTCTACGAGATCTACGTTCGCAGCTTCGCCGACGCCTCAGGAGACGGCGTCGGCGACCTGGCCGGAGCGCGGGAGCGCCTGCCCTATCTGCAGCGGCTGGGGGTCGACGCCATCTGGCTGACGCCGTTCTATCCGTCTCCGATGGCCGACGGCGGCTATGACGTGGCCGACTATCGCGGCGTCGATCCGCTCTTCGGCTCGCTGGACGACTTCGACGCGCTGGTGGCGAGCGCGCACGAGCACGGGCTGAAGGTGCTCGTGGACATCGTGCCCAACCACAGCTCCGCCCAGCATCCCTGGTTCCAGGAGGCGCTGCGCGGCGAGCGGCGCGACCGCTACGTCTTCCGCGACACGACCAACAACTGGCAGTCCACCTTCGGCGGGCCCGCCTGGACGCAGGTTCCGGACGGGCAGTCCTACCTGCACCTGTTCGCGCCCGAGCAGCCCGACTTCAACTGGCGCAATCCCGAGGTGCACGAGGAGTTCC
Source organism: Nonomuraea sp. NPDC002799 (assembly GCF_053592075.1). Classification (NCBI taxonomy): domain Bacteria; kingdom Bacillati; phylum Actinomycetota; class Actinomycetes; order Streptosporangiales; family Streptosporangiaceae; genus Nonomuraea; species Nonomuraea sp. NPDC002799. The sequence continues at coordinate 364,436 of NZ_JBSFVA010000004.1, read as the reverse complement.
GCGACGTCCTGCGGTTCTGGCTGGACCGGGGGGTGGACGGGTTCCGCATCGACGTGGCGATGGGGCTGTACAAGGCGGAGGGGCTGCCCGACGTGGGCGACCAGTCGTTCAAGGCGGTCTCGCCCGTGTGGGGGCAGCCCGAGGTGCACGAGGTCTACCGTGACTGGCGGCGGATCCTGCGCGGTTATCCCGGCGAGCGGATGGCCGTGGGCGAGGTGTGGACCGACAGCCCGGAGGATCTCGCGCTCTACGTGCGGCCCGACGAGCTGCACCAGAGCTTCAACTTCGCCTGGTTGCAGGCGCCCTGGTCGGCGACGGCGTTCAAGAAGGTCATCGACGACACGCTGGGCACCGTGCCGTTCGCGACGTGGGTGCTGTCCAACCACGACGTCGTACGCCACCGCACCCGCTACGGCACGGCCGACCCCGGCACGGGGCCGGCGCGGGCCAGGGCGGCGCTGCTCACGATGCTGGCCCTGCCCGGTTCGGCCTACCTCTACCAGGGCGAGGAGCTGGGCCTGCCCGAGGTGACCGACCTGCCGGACGAGGCCAGGCAGGATCCGGTGTTCTTCCAGTCGAAGGGCAAACTGCCCGGACGCGACGGGTGCCGGGTGCCCATCCCCTGGACGGTGGACCCGCCCTCGCACGGCTTCTCGCCCGGTGGGGCCGAGCCGTGGTTGCCGCAGCCGGCGGCGTTCGCGGAGCTGAGCGTCGAGAAGCAGGAAGGGGACGCCGAGTCGACGCTGGAGTTCTATCGCCGGGCCCTGACCTGCCGTCGCGAGCTGGCCGCGAGCATTCCTTACACGCTGGAGTGGCTGGAGTCCCCCGACGGAGTGCTTTTCTTCACCCGTGGCCCGCTGATCTGCGCGATCAACTGCGGCACGGGGCCGGTGCGCCTGCCGGAGCACGATGCCGTGCTCCTGGCCAGCGGCCCGCTCAAGCGGGAGCTGCTGCCACCCGACACGGCGGTGTGGCTGCGCCGCACGTCATGAACGCCGGGGCCATGAACACCGGGGCATGAACGCCGGGGCCATGAACACCGGGGCGTCATGACCCGGTGTGCCGCTCGCCGCGAAAGGGGATGACGGGCAGCGAGAGCAGCGCGCAGGCCAGGCCGACCGCGAAGCCGGCCCACATCCCCGTGCGCTCCATCAGCACGCCGGCCAGCGGTGTGACGGCCAGGGAGACGGTGTTCTGGACGGTGTTGTGGGCGCCGAGCACCCGGCCCGCCCAGCCGGGTCCGGCGAGCTCGCCGGCCGCGAGGTAGGCGAGCCCGTTGCCGGCCACGGTCATCACCGCGGCCAGCGCGATCGTCACGGGCCCGAGCCAGGTTCCGCCGAACGTGCCGGCGACCAGCAGCGCCAGCACGCCGAGGGTGACGCAGGTGATCAGCAGCAGGGGCCGCATGCGCAGGCCGGTCCTGTCGGACCAGCGGCCGACCGCGATGCGCACCACGGCCCCGCCGATCGCCGCCACGCCGAACAACTGCCCGGCCCCCACGCTGTCCCAGCCGTAGAGCCTGACCAGGCAGGTGACGCCGTACGTGCTGACCACGATCTGCGGGACCACGTGCAGCGCGCTGGTGGCGTGCACCCGCCAGAGCGCCGGCTGCCGGTACGGCGAGCGCACCGGCCCGGCGCCGGCCGCGGAGATGTCGTGCGGGGGCTCGGCCAGGAAGAGCCCGGCGAGCACGGCGGCCATCAGGCTGACCCCGGCGCAGAGGAGGAGCACGCCGGTCAGGCCGTGCGCCCGCGCGATGGGCGGCAGCGCGAAGGCGCCGACGGCCATGCCGAGGGTGAAGGAGACCTGGCGCAGGCCCATGGCGACGCCGCGTTCCGGGGGCTCGAACCAGCGCAGCACGATCCGGCCGCCGCCCACCACCGCGGCCGAGCCGGCCGCGCCCGCCAGGGCGAGGAGCGTGACCACCGCCCAGATCTGCTCGACGAAGGCGACGGCGGCGAACAGCAGGGCCGCCAGACTGACGCCGATGCCCAGGATCAGCCGCTCACCGTGCCGGTCGGCCAGCATGCCCCAGGGGACGAGGGCGAGCAGGATGCCGAAGGCCGGGGCGTTCGCGATGACCCCGCCCACCGCCAGCGTGACCCCGAAATTTCGCATGATGTCGGGCATGACGAGCGGCAGGCCGAACAGGCCTAAGGTGACGCCGGCGTGGGCGTTCACGCCCAGCCCCAGCATCACCCAGCGTTTCACTGACAGAAGCGCTTGAGGTAGGCCAGCTCCCCCGCGCTGAGCCGGCGCGGCGCGGCCCGGTCGACGTCGAAGGCCGCGAGCACCGACTTGGCGGTGACGTACACGCCTTCGTCGTCGCGGATCTCGTACTGCAGCGTGAACCGCACCGCCCCGATGTCCGTCACCCAGGTCTCGATCCGCACCGGGAAGGCGCGGAACCCCAGCGCCCGGCGGTAGTCGATCTCGTGCCGGGTCACGACCAGGCCCTTGAACGGCTCATCGCCCGCGTTGTGCGGATCGATGTGGAACATGCCGAAGCGGGCGTCCTCCAGGTAGTCGAGGAAGCGCACGTTGTTCACGTGCCCTTGGGAGTCGATGTCGGCGAACCGCACCGTTCGCAGATAGACGTGCCGGTGGGCCGGGGTGCTTTCAACCACATCCGCCACCGTATCGGGCTCGCTCAGGTGGCCTTGCGCCGGGCCAGGCAGGCCAGCACGGTCAGCACGGAGATCGCCGCCATGGACGCCAGCGCCCAGCGGTAGCCGGTCACGAGCTGCTCGACCGCGCCGCCCGGGAGGTGCGAGAGCGTGCCGGCGAAGACGCTCTGGTGCAGCTCGGCGGGGAGCGGGGCGGTGATGATCGACAGGACCATGCCGGTGCCGACGACGTTGCCGGTGTTCTGCACCATGAGGCGCATGGCGTTGACGATGCCGATCCGGCCGGTGGGCATGCCGTCCAGGATGGCCGTGGTGTTGGAGGGCAGGAAGACGCCCGAGCCGAGGCCGATGAGCACCAGGCCGGCGGCCATGGCCGCGTACGGAGTGGTCGTGGACATCGCCGCCAGCATGACCAGCAGCCCGCAGGTGGTCGTGACGGCGCCGGCCGCGGCGAGCGTGCGCGCGTGCAGCACCCGCTGGAGGAAGCCCGAGGCGGCCGAGGCGATCATGGCCGCGATGGCCAGCGGCAGCACCTTGAGCCCGGCCGCCACGGGATCCTCGCCGCGTACGGCCTGGTAGTACAGCGCGACGAGGAAGACCATGCCCATGCGGGCGACGGCGTTCAGGAACGACGCGAGCGTGCCGAAGGCGAACTGCCGCTCGCGGAACAGGTCCATGTCCACCACCGGATGCGCGGCCCGCGACTCCCTGACGATGAACAGCGGCAGCCCGATCACGAAGCCCGCCATCCCGGCCAGGATCACCGGGTGTTGCCAGCCGAGCCGGGTGAACTCCGACAGCGCCAGCAGCAGCCCGCCCAGGGTGAGCAGGACGAGCACGTTCCCCTGCCAGTCGAGCCCGCGCTCGCGCGCGTCCGACGGCTGCGGCGGCCGCAGGACGATGGCGCCCCACGCCAGGCAGATCAGGCCGAGCGGCACGTTGAACCAGAACACCCAGCGCCAGCCGAGGCTCTCCACGAGCAGCCCGCCCAGCGTCGGCCCGATCAGCCCGGCGATGGAGAACGAGGCCACGTAGACCCCCATCCCCTCCCCCAGCCGCTCGCGCGGGAAGGCGTCGCTGATCAGCGCGGCGCTGTTGGTGAGCAGCATGGCGGCCCCCACCGCCTGGAGCACCCGCATCGCCACGATCATCCAGGCGTTCGGCGCCAGCCCGGCGAGCAGGGCGGCGACCGTGTACGTGGTCAGCCCTAAGAGATACATCCTGCGCCTGCCGAACATATCCGCCAGGCGACCGAATACCACCATGAGGACGGTCGTGGTCAACTGGAAGCCCAGGAGGATCCAGCTCGCGGCCGTCGCGTCCGCGCCGCTGTGCTTGGCGATCTCGGGGAGCGCGACGTTGATCGCGCTGCCGCCGAGCCCGGTCAGCACGCTGGCCAGGCTGACGACCGACAGGGTGCGCCAGGCGTACGAGACGGGAGTGCCGGTATCGAGCAAGGGCTCTGTCCTTTCTAGATTTTAATACTAGAATCTAGTTCGCATCGTCAGCCGGTCAAGGATCGAGGTGTCGGATGAGCGGAATAGTCGAAGGCCGCGTGGTGATCGTCACGGGCGCGGCCAGGGGCATCGGGCGGGGTCACGCGCTCGAGTTCGCCAGACAAGGCGCGAAAGTGGTGGTCAACGACCTGGGCGCGGAGGTGGACGGCACCGGTTCGTCCGGAGCCGCCGCCGAGGTGGTGGCGGAGATCGAGGCCATGGGCGGCCAGGCCGTCGTCAACGGGGAGGACGTCGCCGACTTCGACGGCGCCGAGCGGCTGGTCCGCGCGGCCGTCGAAACCTTCGGCGGCCTGGACGTGCTGGTCAACAACGCGGGCATCCTGCGGGACCGGATGCTCGTCAACATGACCGCCGACGAGTGGGACGCCGTGATCAGGGTGCACCTGCGTGGCACGTTCGCGCCGCTGCGCCATGCCGCCGCCTATTGGCGGTCCAAGGCCAAGTCGGGCGAACGTGTTGATGCCCGAATTATCAACACAACGTCGTCCTCCGGCATCTACGGTAACCCGGGGCAGGGGAACTACGGCGCCGCCAAAGCGGGCATCGCGGGCCTGACCGTCATCGCGGCCCGCGAGCTGGAGCGCTACGGCGTGACCGTCAACGCCGTCGCGCCCGCAGCGCTCACCCGGATGACGGAGAACCTCATGCCCGCCGGCGCCAAGGGCGCCGACCCCGACGACATCGCCCCGCTCGTCGTCTGGCTGGCCAGCGCCGAGGCGAGCGCGATCACCGGGCGCGTGTTCAACGTGCGCGGCGGGGTGATCAGCGTGGCCGAGGGCTGGCACGCGGGCCCCGGCGTCGACAAGGGCGGCCGGTGGGACCCGGCCGAGCTGGGCAACGTCATCCCCGCCCTGGTCGACAAGGCCGCGCCGAACGCCCTGACCAACGGCCGCATCCCCGGACGGGAGGACTGACATGCCGCTCGACCACAACCTGATCGGCGCCGAAGGCCCCGCTCACGAGCGCACGTGGACCGCGAAGGACACCATGCTGTACGCCCTGGGCGTCGGGGCCGGGATCGACGAGCTGGAGTTCGCGACGGAGAAGAGGCAGCGGGTGCTGCCGACGTTCGCGGTGCTGGCGGCTCAGGCTCCGGGGCGGCGGCTGGGCGACTTCGACCCGGCCATGCTGGTCCACGCCGAGCAGTCCTTCGACCTGCGCGCGGAGCTGCCGCCGGCCGGTGGGGTGCGGACGACCAGCAAGGTGACCGGGATCTACGACAAGGGCTCCGGCGCGCTGATCACCACGGAGGCCACCGCCGTGGACCTGAGCAGCGGGGACGTGCTGATCGTCAGCCGCAGCGCGGTCTTCATCCGGGGCGAGGGCGGCTTCGGCGGGGACCGGGGGCCGCGCGACGACTGGACGCTGCCCGAGCGGGCGCCCGATCACAAGGTCACCTGCTCGACCCGGGCCGAGCAGGCGCTGCTCTACCGGCTGTCCGGGGACTACAACCCCCTGCACAGCGATCCGGAGTTCGCCGCGAGGGCCGGGTTCGACCGGCCGATCCTGCACGGGTTGTGCACGTACGGGATCACCGGGCGGGCGCTGCTGCACGCCGTGGCGGGGGCGGATCCCCGGCGGTTCAAGGGGATGTCGGGGCGGTTCAGCCGGCCGGTGTTCCCCGGGGAGTCGTTGACGGTGTCGATCTGGGTGGATGGGGGTGAGGTGCTGTTCCGGACGGCCAAGGACGATGGGACCGTGGTGATCGATCGCGGCCGGGCCACCATCACCGACGCCTGACCTCCCCCGCGCGACGCGACACACCCGCGCGGCCACCGTTCGCCGGTGGCGGCGCGGGTGCGCGCGGTGAGTGGCCACCATTCGCCGGCGGCGCGGGCGTCGTGCGCCCGGCTTTCGCCGGTGGTGGCGCGGGCGCACGCGTCGCGCGGTGGGTGGTCAGTCGTCGTCGAGGACCCTGAGGGGGTCGAGGCGGTGGATCAGCGTCACCGCCGCCTTGATGATCTCGGTGGCCTCGGCCTCCGTGTCGGAGGTGGCCACCTCGCGCGCCGCCTCGCCGATGATGCTGGTCAGCACCGCCACCGTGAACCGATCGAGCGGATCTCCGCCGGCCCCGAGCAGCACGGCGTTCTGCCGCACCCACTCCCGGCCCCGCGTGCGGCGCATCAGGTCGAAGCCCGGCGGCCCGTCCCCGTCGATGAACAACCGGACCAGGTCACGCCGCTCCCAGGCCCCCGCGAGGTAGGCCCGCGCCCCGGCGATCAGCAGCTCGACCGGGTCGCTGATCCCCGCCTTCTTGGCCTTGGCCACACTGGAGGCCGAGGCCTGCTCGTGGGCCACCTGATGATCCTCGTAGAGGGCGAGGAACAACTCGGTCTTGCCGCCGAAGTGGTGGTAGAGGCTGCCGACGCTGGATCCGGCGCGGGCGACCACCTCGGAGACGTTGGCATCGGCGAAGCCGTGCTCGCTGAAGACCTCGCGAGCGGCCTGCAGCATGCTCTTGCGCGTCTGGGCCGTACGGCTCCACTCCCACGAGGACTTACGTGCCATGCGGGCCATCCTATCTCGACGAATTCTAGAATCTGATTCTTGACACACGGGCAGCGTAGCTAGAATGTATTCCTAGAGACACGTTCTAGAAATACGCCAGGAGGCGGCTGTGGACTTCTCGCTCACCCCCGAGGAACGGCAGATCCGCGACACCGTACGGTCCTTCATCGAGAAGGAGGTCATGCCGCTGGAGCCCGAGGTCCTGCGCAACGAGCGCGAGGGGCGTCCGGCGCTCGCGCCCGACGTGCTGCGCGACCTGCGCGCCAAGGCCAGGAAGTCGGGATTCTGGGGCATCAACACCCCCGAGGAGTACGGCGGCGCGGCCCTCGGCCCGATCATGTCCGCCATCATCGCCATGGAGATCGGCCGGACGTTCGTGCCGTTCTCCTTCGGCGGCAGCGCCGACAACATCCTCTACGCGGGCACCGAGGAGCAGAAGCAGCGCTATCTGATCCCCACCATCGAGGGCGAGCGCCGTTCCTGCTTCGCCATCACCGAGCCGGGCGCCGGGTCCGACGCCCGCAACATCCGCGCCCGGGCCACCCGCGACGGCGCCGAGTGGGTCATCAACGGCGAGAAGACGTTCATCACCGGCGGCAGCGAGGCGGACTTCGTCATGGTGTTCGCCGTGGCCGAGCCGTACGGGGCCACGTGTTTCCTGGTGGACCGGGACATGGGCTGGACGTCCGAGCCGATCCCGACCATGGGCGAGTGGGGCCCGGCGTCGCTGGTGTTCCAGGACGTCAGGGTCCCGGAGGAGAACATCCTGGGCGAGCTGGGCAAGGGCTTCGAGCTGGCCATGCAGTGGATCGGGCAGGGGCGCTACATGATCCCGGCGCGGGCCATCGGGTCGGCCGAGCGCATGCTGCAGATGGCCATCGACTACGCCAAGATCCGCAAGTCGATGGGCCAGACGATCTCGGAGTACCAGGCCATCCAGTGGATGATCGCCGACTCCCAGGTGGAGATCGAGGCGGCGAAGTGGCTGACGCTGTACGCGGCGTGGCGGGTGGCGGAGGGCCTGGACGCGCGGCACGCCTCGTCGATCGCCAAGCTCAACGGCGCCGTGATGGCGAACCAGGTCGTCGACCGGGTGCTGCAGATCCACGGGGGTATGGGCTACACGAAGGAACTGCCCATCGAGCGGTGGTACCGCGAGCTACGGCTGTTGCGCATCTTCGAGGGCACCGACGAGATCCAGCGGCGGACGATCGCCCGCAACCTGATCAAGGGGCACGCCAAGCTCGGACTCATCGGAGAGTGAAACACATGTCGGTCGGAGCACTGTTCAATCCACGCTCCATCGCCCTCGTGGGCGCCACGGACAAGTCGGGATGGTCGATCAGCACCCTGCTCAACCTGCGTACGCACGGCTTCACCGGCCTCGTGCACCTGGTCAACCCGCGCGGCGGGGTCGTGCACGGCGAGCCCGCCTTCCGCAGCCTGACGGAGATCCCCGAACCGGTCGATCTGGCCTACGTCATGGTGCCGACCACCGCCGTGCTGGGGGTGCTGCGCGAAGGGGCCAAGCTGGGGATCCGGTGTTACGTCATCCTGACGGCCGGATTCGGGGAGGTGGGGGCGGAAGGCGCCCGGCTGGAGTCCGAGATCTCCGACTTCGCCCGGGAGAACGGGCTGACCATCCTCGGGCCCAACGGCAACGGCTACATCAACGCCGCCGCCGACGTGACCCCGTACGGGCTGCCCATCCCCGCGCCCCTGCTGCGCGGCTCGGTCGGCGTGGTGCTGCAGAGCGGCGCGCTGGCCAGCTCGGTGCTCGCCTTCGCGCAGGCCCGCAACGTCGGCGTCAGCCTGCTCACCTCGATGGGCAACGAGTCGGTCGTCACGGTCACCGACGTGATCGACTACCTGGTCGACGATCCGGCCACCAAGGTCATCGCGCTGTTCCTGGAGAGCATCAGGAACCCGGCCGAGTTCGCCCGGGTGGCGCGGCGGGCGCTGGAGGCGGGCAAGCCGATCGTGGCGATCAAGATCGGGCGCAGCAGGCTGGCCTCCAACACCGCGCAGGCCCACACGGGCGCGCTCGTGGGCGACGACGACGTCATTGACGCCGCCCTGCGCCAGCTCGGCGTGATCAGGGTGCGCTCGCTGGAGGACCTCATCATCACGGCCGGGCTGCTGGCCTCCACCGGCCCGCTGCCGGGGCGGCGCATCGGCGTCGTCACCCCGTCCGGCGGCGCCTCGGAGATCATCGCGGACCGGGCCGAGGACGAGGGGCTGGAGCTGCCCGCGTTCGCGCCGGAGACCGTGGCGAAGCTGGCCGAGATCGTCCCGTCCTTCGGCACCGTGCAGAACCCGCTCGACGTCACCGGCTACGTTCTCATCGACCGCACCCTGCTCGGGCGCGCGCTGGAGGTGGTGACCGCCGACCCCGGTATCGACGCCGTCATGCTGCTGTCGGAGCCGCCCAGGATCGCGCCGCCCGACCCCTCCCCCGCCTTCGCCCTGTTCTCCGCCAGTGCCCAGCGGATCGCCGCCTCGCCGGTGCCCGTCGTGGTGGTGAGCAACGTGCTCACCGATGTGACCGAGTTCGGGCGGCTGGTGCAGCAGGAGACCGGCTTTCCGTACGTGGTGGGCGGGATCGAGCACGGCCTGCACGCCATCGGCGCGGCGGCGCGCTGGACCGAGACGCGGGACCGGGTCCTGGCCCGCCCGCCCGCCGTCGCGCCCGAGATCGCGCCGCCGCCCGGAGCCGCCGGCGTGTGGGCCGAGCACCGCGCCGCCGCGCTGCTGGCCTCGGCGGGGCTGCCGGTGGTGCCGTCCGAGCTGGCGCGCGCGGAGTCGGAGGCGGTGGCGGCGGCCGAGCGGTTCGGCTATCCGGTGGTGCTCAAGGTCGCCGCGGAAGGGCTCGGGCACAAGAGCGACATCGGCGGCGTACGGCTCGGGCTGCGCGGGGCGGATGAGGTGCGCGAGGCGTACCGCTCGATGACGGACGCGCTGGCTGCGGCGGCCGGGCGGCCCGAGCTGGCCGGTGTGCTCGTGCAACCGCAGCGGTCCGGCGGGATCGAGCTGCTCGTGGGCGTCGTACGGGATCCGGCCTGGGGCCTCACGCTGGCCGTCGGGCTGGGCGGGGTCTGGGTGGAGGTGCTGCGTGACGCGGCGCTGCGGGTGCTGCCGGTGGACGCCGACGAGATCCGCCTGGCGCTCTCCGAGTTGCGCGGCGCGGCGCTGCTGCGCGGGGCCAGAGGCGCCGAACCCGCCGATCTGGACGCCGTCGCCGAGGTGGTGGCCGAGATCGCGGCCTTCGCCGAGAGCCTGGGCGACGACCTGGAGTCCCTGGAGATCAATCCGCTCCTGGTCACGGGCTCCCGCGTCGAGGCCCTGGACGCGCTGGTCACCTGGCGCAGCACGCCATAGGAGCCGGCTTCGCCGGTCATGGCATCCCTGCGCGCCCTGCGCGAGCCTGCCGGCAGATCATAAGGCCGGCCGGACAGGTCATGGCAGCTTGCGCGGATCGCGGGAGCCTGCTGGGCGGCTTTTGCGGCCGCCCAGCGCCATGGGCTACTGCACCTCGATCGGCAGCTCGTAGATCTCGGTCGTCGGGTGGCCGGCCTTCTCGTGCACCCGCAGCACGGCCTCCTTGGACGGCCCGGACGACAGGCAGAACACCTTGCCCGAGTCCGGGTCGAGCCAGGCGCGCTCGAAGTGCACGCCCTCGGCGTCCTCGATCGCCAGGTCGCGCTCGTGCGCCTCGCGTAGCTGATCCTCCGTGACTCCCACGAACCCGCTGTGCACGTCCATGAATTTCGCCATCGTGTATCCTCCTCGCCGCCCTGGTGCCTTCGCAAGCAAAGGCGTTCCATCACGTGCCACAGTCCTGCCGTTCCCGGCGCCCGGCCAGAGCAACCCCGGTGCGGTTCCCGCAAGTCCCCAGCACCACGGCGCCCGGTCGCGCGACCCGCTGCCCCGGACGGGCGGCTCGCCGGCTCCGTGAACGAAAATGAACAGCTGCTCTTTTCGCCGAAATAAAAGGCCACCCGAAAGTGAACATACGCTTTCTGGATGTCCGGCCGGACAGCCGTCACCGACGGGATCGAAGTAAAGATCGACTCGGTTATCGACGCACCCGAAAACCCCTATAAGGTTGGCCCCGGCGCCCGGGCAGACACGGCTGCTTGCCGCTATTTCTGACCAATCCTAGGTCTAGGAGATACTGGTGAGCGTCGATACTCTCCGCGAGGAACAGGCGATTATCCGGACGACCGATCACCTGATCCAGGTTTTCGCCGGCAGCCATACCCCCGAACATGTCGAGGGTGTGATGGAAGCGGCCCGGCTCCGCTTCGCCGGCCATCCCGTCAGGGATTTCGTCCCCATCCTGGTCGAACGCATCGTCCGCGGAGAATTGACGGCACAGGCGGCGCCCCGGGCCGAGGTGCCATCAGAAGCGCCCATCGGCGTCCAAGGGGAGACCGCCCCGGCCACCGATGCCGCGACGACGGCGAGAGCGGACCCGGACTTCGCCGCCGACATTGCTGATTCATCTGGCATTCATTCTCCGGAAAGCGACCGGCCATCACCGTTCCGGCTTTCGCGAGTTCGCAACAAGGGACTTCTTTCGCTCGCCGCGGTTGCCGCGGTTGCTGTGATCGCCGCCGTGGTGGTGGTGAATGTCAGGCAGGAGGAGGCCCCTTCCCCGCCGCCGTTGACGATCGTGCGCGGTGTGATCGGCTCGGAGAAGAAGGCCTTCTTCGAGGATCGGCGAGTGGTGCGGGCTCTCGCCGCCAAGGGCCTGCGGGTCGACGTCGAGCCGGCCGGCTCACGCCAGATCGCCACCTCGATCGACCTCGGACGCTATGACTTCGCGTTCCCGTCGAGCGCGCCGGCGGGCGAGTGGATCCAGCGTCAGCGCCGGGTCAGCACGAAGTACACGCCGTTCTCCTCGCCCATGGCCATCGCGACGTTCCAGCCGATCGCGGACCTGCTGATCAAGGCGGGCGTCGCGAAGCAGGGCCCCGTTCTGACCTTCAACGTCGGCCGCTACCTCGACCTGGTCACCACCGGCGCGAAGTGGGACCAGCTCTCGGGCAACACCGCCTATCCCGTCGACAAGAGCGTCCTGGTCTCCACGACGGACCCCCGCACGTCGAACAGCGCGGCCATGTATCTGGCCATCGCCAGCTACGTCGCGAACGGCGGCGCGATCGTGCACGGCGCCACCGACGAGAAGAGCGTGCTGCCCCTGATGACTCGGCTCTTCACCAGTCAGGGCTATACCGACAACACCTCCGAGGGCCCGTTCCAGCAGTACCTCACGGCGGGCATGGGCCCGGCACCGCTGGTCTGGATCTACGAGGCGCAGTTCGTCGACGCCGCCACGCGCGGGCAGATCAAGCCTGGGATGGTGCTGATGTACCCATCGCCGACCGTGCTGTCCCAGCACACGCTGGTGCCGCTCAACGCCTCCGGCGACCGCATCGGGCGTCTGCTGAGCACCGACGCGGAGCTGCAAGGACTCGCTGCCGAGCACGGGTTCCGCTCGGGCGACACGGCCCGGTTCGCCAAGGTCGCCGCAGATCACCGCGTGCCCATCGCGACCGATCTCATCGACGTGGTCGACATCCCGTCCTATGACACCCTTGAGCACCTGCTCGACGGGGTCGCCAAATCGTACGGCTGACGCCGCCGCGAGGCCCGGGCGCGCCCGGCCGGCCCGCGCACCGGGCGGCCGAGGCGGGCCAGAGCAGACCGCTGCCCGTCGCGAACGTCAGCGCCAACAGCACCACCCCACAGGCGGTCCCGCCCCATCAGGACAGGCGGTTCCGCCCAATCGAGGCAAGCGGTTCCGTCCGATCAGGACAGGCGGTTCCGTCCGATCAGGACAGGCGGTTTCGCCCGGTCAGGGCAGGTGGCTGGAGAGGACCAGGGTGGCGGCCGAGGCGAACATGCCGCCGTTGCCCAGCACCACGCTCACCTCCACCCCCGGCACCTGGGCCGCCGCCTCGCCGCGCAACTGGCGCACTGACTCCTGGATGGCGAACATGCCGTACATCCCGGTGTGCGTGTAGGACAGACCACCGCCGTTGGTGTTCATGGGCAGCCGTCCGCCCGGCGAGGTGTGGCCCTCGGTGATGAAGGCCCCGGCCTCGCCGCGGCCGACGAACCCCAGGTCCTCCAGGCCGTAGATCGGCACGTGGGCGAAGGCGTCGTACACCATGAGGTGGTCGACGTCCGCATGATCGATCTTGGCCTCGGCGAAGGCCGACTCTCCCGAGAGCCTGAAGGCCTTGGAGGTGGTGAAGTCCTCCATCTGCGAGATGATCGGCGACTCCGCCGACTCGCCGGAGCCGAGCAGGTAGACCGGGGATCGGCGGGCCCGCTCCTCCGACGTGACGATCAGCGCGCCGCCGCCGTCCGTCACCAGACAGCATTCGAGCAGGTGGAACGGGTAGGCGACCAGGCGCGAGGCGAAGACGTCCTCGACCGTGATCAGGTCCTGGAACATGGCCCGCGGGTTGAGGTGGGCCCAGCGCCGCTGCGCCACCGCGACCTGCGCCAGTTGCTCGTGGGTGAGGCCGGTCTCCTTCATGTAGCGCAGAGCCGTGATCGTGAACGACGTCGGCGGCCCGACCACTCCGTACGGCAGCTCGAACTGACCGAGCAGCGAGTCGGCCCCCATGCCCCAGCGGCCGGCCCCGACGCGCGACCGGCCGGACTCGCCGTGCGTGATCAGGACGGTACGGCACAACCCAGCGCGGATGGCCGCGGCGGCATGACGCACGTGAAAGAGGAACGAGGACCCGCCGACGCCGGTGCCGTCCAGCCAGGCGGGAGTGATGCCCAGGGCATGGGCGATCTGGATCGGGCCCGGCGTCCCGACGGTCGCGATGCCGTCGATGTCGTCCTTGGTCATGCCCGCGTCGGCCAGCGCGTTCCTGGCGGCTTCGAGGTGGAGTTGCATGGTCGAGTGGCCGGGCAGGCGCCCGACCTCGTCGGTCTCGGCGGCTCCGGCGATCACCACGGTCATCGGGGGCCTCCCGCAGGCTCGAAAAGGGGCACGTGGACTTCCCCGCGCTGCTCGAACACCACGCGCAGCTCCATGTCCAGCAGCAGGTTCTCGGGGGTGTTGGGGACGCCCACGATGTTCGTCATCATCCGCACGCCCTCCTCCAGCTCCACGACCGCTATCGCATAGGGTCCGTCGCCCTCGAAGCCAGGCGCCGGCCGGTGATTGATCACATAGGAGTAGAGGGTCGCGCGACCGCTGGCGCGAACCCATTCGACCTGGTCACCACCGCAATGAGGGCAGCTCGGCCGCGGATAGAAGTAGTGCCGCGCGCACGTCTGGCAGCGCTGGATTCTGAGCTCTCCCGCTGCCGCGCCGTCCCAGAACGGCTGGGTCTCGGGCGTGGGCTTAGGTGCCGGCTTCATCGGCCTCCCCAATCTAGTTCTAGAATCCCACTCTAGATCTAAGTTCGGTACGAGCTCAAGACCCCGACCTCCGCCACCACGTCGTACGACCCCAAGGACTCAGGCTCTCGCCACCCCTGGCCCGTACGACCTCAAGGACTCGGCACCCCGTCGCCGTTCCTGCCCTGTCCGGCCAGCACCTCCTCCAGGGTCGGGCGGCGCTCGCCGGGGTCGCGCGAGCCCGGCTGGGCGAGTTGCACCAGCACACCGTGCGCCTCCTTCGGATGCAGGAACACCTCCCGCCACCGCGAATCCCCCTGGTTGAGGCCATGGAGCCGATAGCCACGCTCGGTCAGCCGACCAACGGCCGCCTCCAGGTCGTTGACGTGGAAGTTGAGGTGATGGACGCCGCCCCTGCCCCGGGTGAGCTCGAAGAAGCTGTCGAAGAACGTCGAGCCGGCCAGCGGCTCCATCAGCTCGACCTTGCCACCGTTGGCGTAGGTGAGCTGCAGGGTGCGATAACCGACCACCCGGTTGTCACCACCGCCTCCCAGATGACGGCCGCCGAGCAGGTCGCGATAGATCGGCAGCAGGTCCCTGATCCGGGGCGCGGCGACCGCCGTGTGGTCGAAGGAAACTTCGAGGTCGTCCAGTTGCAGGTCCACGTAACGACTCCTCGCTGTAGGCAGATCCTAGAACTTGATTCTAGACCTTGGCCGGCTGCTCACTCTTGACTGCGGCGGACGTGAGGGGCAGCATCGCAGAAATAGATTCTAGAGCTAGCTTCTAGAACTCTACGGGGGGACCAGCCCGACCAGAAAGGCTAGCCATGAGGCTGTCTTACGTCCGTGAGCTCGACGAATATCCAACCGGTGGCCGGCGGATGAAAATCCTCACGATGGCCGTGTTGGCCATCCTGATCGGCTCATATGAAGGACAGATCGCGCCCGTCGTGCCCCTGCTCCTTGAAGATCTCGACATGTCGCTGACCACGTATGGTGCGGTGTCGGGCCTGGCGGCGATAGCCGGGGCGATCGCCTCCATCCTGGGCGGCAGACTCACCGACCGGGTCGGCCGGGTGCGGCTGCTCATCCCCCTCATGGCCCTGACGGCCGTCTGTTGTTTCGGCATGACGCTCGTGCACAGCCCACGCGACCTGCTGTTCGCGCGAATCGTGCTGGCCTTCGTGGACGGCGTGGCGATGGCCAGCACCGCGCCGCTGATCCGTGACTTCTCCCCCAGGCTGGGACGGGCTCAAGCCTTCGGCTTCTGGACCTGGGGCCCGGTCGGCGCGAACTTCCTGGCCGCCGCCGTCGCAGGCTGGACTCTGCCGATCTTCAATGACTCGTGGCGCTCGCAGTTCGTCATCATGGGGTGCTTCTCGCTGGTCATCTCGATCGTCATCGCGCTCAACATCGCGGACCTGTCGCCCGAACTGCGGGCCAGGATCCAGCACACGGAACGGGCCGCCTCCGAGGTCGTCGATTTCCAGCGGCCACCGCGCCTGCGCTCGCTCTTCGCCCGGCGCAACATCTGGGCGCACGTCGTCGGCATCTCGTTGTGGCTGGTGCTCTATCTCACGCTGTCGATCTTCGGTCAGACGATGCTGGTGGGGTCGCTCGGTATCAGCAGTGCGCAGGCTTCCACGATCATGGCGGCATTCTGGAGTCTCAACCTGATCACGTTGATCGTAACAGGGCGGCTGTCCGACCGTCTGCAGCTGCGTAAGCCGTTCACCTTGGGCGGAACGATCGCGGCCGTGCTCGTCACCGCCTATCTCGCCGTCTCCATCGGGCAGGAAGGCGTGTCCACCGGCACGCTGATGGTGGTCGGCGCGCTGCTCGGCGGCTCGCTCGGAGTGGCGTACGGACCCTGGATGGCCAACTACTCCGAGGACGCCGAGGACGCCGACCCGCGGTTGCAGGGGACGGCCTGGGGGATGTTCGGGTTCCTGAGCAAGGGCATCGCCGTGTTCGCGTTGCTGGTGATCCCGGGCGTCGTCGAGGCGACCAGCTGGCAGACGTGGCTGTTCGTGGCGTTGGGGTGCCTTGTGCTGTTCATTCCGGCGATCCTGCTGTTCAACGGACCGTGGCGGCGCACCGCCCCCACGCCTGTGACGGTCCCCCTCGAAGGTGCCGAAGGATCAGCTCGGTCTTAACCCGAGACGCGCCCCGCCCTCCCCCCTGAACGCGGGCGCACCCACCATCCACCCCGAACACGGGCACACCCACCATCCGGTCCGGTACGCGGCACTGCCGCCGGAACCGGCGATCGAGGTGTTACTGCCGGCCAGGGAACGCGACATCGAACGAGTCCGTACCCTGGCCCAGCCCTTGGACGAGCGACACCAACGGTGTTGCTCGCCATGGCCTGGCTCACCTTGAGCGATGTGACGGCGGTGTTCAAGTGAAGTGCTCGCTCGCCGGCGTGGTCAGCTAACCGTCCGAGCCCGCAGCCGACGGCAATGCCTCGACGACGAAGACCAGGAAGCTGAGTTTGGCCGAACGGTTCTCGAAGTCGTCGGGGATCAGCTCTTGGGCGGCCGGGTCGAGCTGCGGCTCGCTGATGACAACAAGGCGGAAGCCGGCGGTGGTGAAGGCCTCGGTCATCGCCTGCAACGGCCTGCGCCAGAAGAT
Organism: Nonomuraea sp. NPDC002799; assembly: GCF_053592075.1. Lineage (NCBI taxonomy): Bacteria > Bacillati > Actinomycetota > Actinomycetes > Streptosporangiales > Streptosporangiaceae > Nonomuraea > Nonomuraea sp. NPDC002799. Next base: position 347,777 of record NZ_JBSFVA010000004.1, on the reverse strand, counting down.
CATCGGGAAGGACTGCCCATTGAACGTCCATGCTTCGGTATAGCTGGTGGTCGCGAAATAGTTGTGCCGGGGATTCTGGGTCAGGTGCTCCACCAGCGGGTGGTTCACCGACACGATCAGCCGGCCGCCGGGCCTGAGCACTCGCCGCATCTCGGCCAGCGTCGGCCCCCAGTCCTCCAGGTAGTGCAGCACCAGCGACGCGACCACGTCGTCGAACGCACCGTCGTCGAACGGCAGGCGGTCGCTCAGGTCGACCACGTGCAGGTCCGCGTCGTCACCGAGCCGCTTCCTGGCCAACGCCAGCATCCCGGTGCTGGCGTCGACGCCCGTGACGACGGCACCGCGCTCGCGCAGTGCGGCGGACAGGGGGCCTGAACCGCAGCCGGCGTCCAGGATCCGACGGCCGGCCACGTCTCCGACGAGGGCCATGATCGCGGGCCGCGCCAAGTGCGCGTTGATGATGTTGTTCTCGGTTTCCGCCGAGTACGCCTCGGCGAAGCTGTCGTAGTCATTCACCTGGACCGTCGGATCTGCAGCCTGGGAGTCGGTCGAAACCCAGGCGGGCCTCCATCGTCCAGAACTCTCGTGCACGTCGGTTACGCGTTCCATCGCGGCAGCCTAGCGATCCTTGATCGCATTTCTTGACGTTTGTGGCGAAGCCGCCGGTCGTCAGAGTGGCGGTGGAGGTCAGGTCGACAGCGCGCGTTCCAGCGGGGTTCTGAAGCGGGGCGTCACCCTGACCCCGCCGAGCCACGCGGCCAGCCCCGCCGCCTCGGCTTCGATCGCCGCCCGGCCGTCCGCGCCCACGTCCGCGAGCAGCCGCCACACGATCTCGCCGTCGGCGCGCTGCGCCCAGCCGCCCACCACCTCGCCGGCCCACCACACGGTCGGCCCGACGTTGCCGGTCCGGTCGAACAGCTCCGCCCGGTGCGCCTGGGGCAGGTACCAGTCGCGGGCCTGCCAGCCCATCGGCGTCGGGTCGAGCCCGGGCAGCAGCGACGCCCACGGCTCCGGCTCGGCCGTCTCATCGAGGTCGCCGGGCAGCACGTATCCAGTGACGCCGCCGTCGAGCTCGATCGCGACCGCGCCGACGGCGGCCAGCGCCCTGCGCACGTCACCCAGATTCCAGCCGGTCCACCACTTCACGTCGGCCTCCGTGCCGGGCCCGAACGCCGCCAGCCACCGCCGCGCCAGCTCGGCCTGCGCCTCGTGCACGGTGAACGCGGCCAGCTCCGGGGCGACGCCCCACCGGTGCTGGCCGCTGGTCCACGTACCGGCCGGGCGGCCCCGTCGCACCAGGCGGCCCTCCACCGCCATCAGCGCCAGTACGCGGCCGGCCACCCGCACCGTCGCCTCGCCCGGCCCGCCCGCCGCCACCGTGAACTGCCCGCGCAGGCGCGGCTCCAGCGCGCCCAGCTCGATCGCCGTCGCCTCGCCCACCCCGGCCAGCGCTCGCAGCACCGACGCCGACACGTCGTCCAGCCACGCCTCGTCCAGGCCGCCCTCGGCGAACGTTTTGAGCATCGACCGCCGCTCCCTCGCCGCGATCGCCACCCCCGACGAGTGGTGCACGACCGCCGCCAGCTCCGCCGGGACCACGAACATCGTCCGCCGCATTCCCGTCATCCGCACCAGCGTGCGCGCCTCGTACAGAGCCCGCTCGACCGGCTCGGGGCCGGGCGCGGTCAGCCGCGCGCCCGCCGACAGGAACACCGTCGCCGGGTCGGTCGCGTGCAGGGCCACCATCGACACCGCCGTCTCCTCGGCGCTCGACGCCTTCGACCCGGGTGCGAGCCGATGCCGCACGCCCAGCCTGGCCCGCCTGTGGGCCGTAGAAATCCGCATGCCCGCTCTCCTCCCCTCAGACCGTCCTGGTGCAGAGGAGCTTAGACGCTGCCGGGACGGGGTTCGATCGGTCGCGGCCGGCATGTGACCGGCGTTCATCCAGGTGGTGCTGCCGTTCCTGTCGAACGGCCGCTGGGGTCGCACGTCGATCATCAGCACGGTGCGGCTCGTGCCGTCCTGTTGAGCCGCGATCGATCAGCCGGGTGGCGTGCCGTACGAGAGGGATCTGGAGTGGTCACAGAACCGGACGGGGCGGAACAACGCATGCGCGTCGCCCCGCCCCGTCAACCCAGCACTTCACCCGGCGAGCAGAGATCAGTCCCGGTGCAGCTTGCGGTAGGTCACCCGGTGCGGACGTGCCGCATCCGCGCCCAGCCGCTCGACCTTGTTCTTCTCGTAGTCCGCGAAGTTGCCCTCGAACCAGAACCAGTTCGACCCTTCCTCCCACGCCAGAATGTGGGTGGCGATGCGGTCGAGGAACCACCGGTCGTGGGAGGTGATGACCGCGCAACCCGGGAAGTCGAGCAGCGCGTTCTCCAGCGACGACAGTGTCTCGGTGTCGAGGTCGTTGGTGGGCTCGTCGAGCAGCAGCACATTGCCGCCCTGCTTGAGCGTGAGCGCGAGGTTGAGCCGGTTGCGCTCGCCGCCCGACAGGACTCCGGCCTTCTTCTGCTGGTCGGGCCCCCTGAAGCCGAACGCCGCGATGTAAGCCCTCGACGGCATCTCCACGTTGCCGACCTTGATGTGGTCGAGCCCGTCGGAGACGACTTCCCAGACGTTCTTGTTCGGGTCGAGGCCGCCGCGGCTCTGGTCCGCGTATGAGAGCTTCACGGTGTCACCGACGAAGATCGAGCCGGCGTCGGGCTTCTCACTGCCGGTGACCATGCGGAACAGCGTGGTCTTGCCGACGCCGTTGGGGCCGATGATGCCGACGATGCCGTTGCGGGGCAGGTCGAACGTCAGCTGCTCCATCAGCAGCCGGTCGCCGAATCCCTTGGTCAGCTCGTCGGCCTTGATCACCGTGGTGCCCAGGCGCGGCCCCGGCGGGATCTGGATCTCGTCGAAGTCCAGCTTGCGGTGCTTGTCGGCCTCGGCCGCCATCTCCTCGTAGCGCTGGAGACGGGCCTTGCTCTTGGTCTGGCGGGCCTTCGGGTTGGACCGGACCCATTCGAGCTCGTCCTCGAGGCGCTTCTTGCGCTTGACGTCCTTCTGCCCTTCGACCTTGAGCCGCTGGGCCTTGGCCTCCAGGTAGGTGGAGTAGTTGCCCTCGTAGGCATACGCGCGGCCGCGGTCGAGCTCCAGGATCCAGCCCGCCACGTTGTCCAGGAAGTAGCGGTCGTGGGTGACGGCCAGGACGGTGCCGGGGTATTTCTCCAGGTGCTGCTCCAGCCACTGCACGCTCTCGGCGTCGAGGTGGTTGGTGGGCTCGTCGAGCAGCAGCAGGTCGGGCGCCTCCAGGAGCAGCTTGCACAGCGCGACCCGGCGACGCTCTCCACCGGAGAGGTTGCTCACCTCGGCCTCGGGCGGCGGGCAGCGCAGGGCGTCCATCGCCTGCTCAAGCTGGCTGTCGAGATCCCACGCGTTGCGGTGCTCAAGCTGGTCCTGCAGCTTGCCCATCTCTGCGAGCAGCTCGTCACTGTAGTCAGTGGCCATCTGCTCGGCGATGTCGTTGTAGCGCTGGAGCATCGCCATTGTCTCGGCGACGCCCTCCTGAACATTGCCGAGGACGGTCTTCTCCTCGTTGAGCGGCGGCTCCTGCTGGAGCATGCCCACCGTGAAACCGGGCATCAGCTTGGCGTCACCGTTGGACGGCTGCTCCAGGCCTGCCATCATCCGGAGCAGCGTCGACTTTCCGGTGCCGTTCGGCCCCAGGACACCGATCTTGGCTCCGGGCAGGAACGACAGCGTGACGTCGTCGAGAACGACCTTGTCGCCATGCGCCTTGCGCACGCGCTGCAGGGTGTAGATGTACTCCGGCATGTCCTCTAGCTTAGGGGCTCCCAAGCCAGGCTTCCGCCGCTCCTTCCCGGGGAGGGCCGAAGCGGATCACGCCAGGCCCCGTTCGGCCACGCGGGTCAACCGGCACAGGGACGAGCAAAGCCAAACGCGCCACCACAGCCGAAAGAACCCGGCACGACGACAGGCGAAGCCACACGCGCCACCACAACCGAAGGAACCCGCACGGCGACAGGCCAGGCCACACGCGCCACCACAGCTGAAAGAACCCGCACGGCGACGGGCCGGGGCCACACGCGGCGCTGTGCGCGAGGCCGCCGGCAGGTCACGGGATGGTGTCTTTGGGGAGGGGACGGGGGGGCGGTTGGACGGCCGGGATGCAGACACGATCTCGGCCCAGCTCCTTGGCCCGGTAGAGGGCCACGTCGGCGGCGGCCAGGAGGTCGATCAGGTCGTCGCCGTGGATGCTCATCAACGCGACCCCCGCCGAGATGGTCACCCTGATCAGGGTGTCGTCGGCAGGGACGGCCATGTGGCCGATGCGGATGCGGAGGCGTTCGGCAACGCGGCGTGCCTCCTGCATGTCGGCACCCGGCAGCAGCACGACGAACTCCTCACCCCCGAACCGGCCCACCACGTCGTAGTCGCGCAGTTGACTGCGCAGTGTCGCCGCCACCCCGATGAGCACCTGGTCGCCGGCCAGGTGGCCGTGGGCGTCGTTGACGCGTTTGAAGTGGTCGATGTCGATGATGAGAACCGCCAGGGTGTCGCCGGTGCGGCGGGCCCGGACGATCTCGGTGTCCGCCTCGCGCTGCCAGGCGGCGGCGTTCAGAAGGCCGGTCTTGGCGTCGGTACGGGCTGCGGCCTGGAGTTGCGCGTGCAGGAGGCTGCGCTGAAGCAGCACCACCGGCGGCAGCGCAAGCACCAGCAGGGCGAGGTTGAGACCGCAGCCGATCGAGACCGTGACGCCGAGGCACAGCTCGACGATGTCCAGCAGCACGCTCTCCCTGTCCCAAAGGACCTCCCGCCAGGTGATGTCGGGGTCGGCCGTATGGGCGGCGATGGCGATGAGGGCGATGTTGAGCAGGGAGAAGAGCACGGCCGCCGTCACCGCGTAGACGATCGGCGAGCCGCTGCCCCTCGACAGCACCCAGGGGTCATCGACGCACCAGTGGAACACGACGGAGGCCGTGCATCCGGACAGCCCGATGGCGGCCGAGCTGAACACCCGGCGGTAGAGCACCGTCGCGCGGACGCGGACCTGGAGCAGGATCTGCAGCACTATCGGCGCGAAGAGGGCATAGACCGGCGGCAGAAGCAGCGCCACCGGCAGCCACCAGGCCGACAGAAGGTCCCGCGAAACACCGGCCGGCACGCCCAGGCGCCTGGTCGCCTCGATGCAGACCGCACCACAACCCAGCAGCGCACCGAACGTGAGCACGTCCTGCCAGGCGAACTCAGTAGAAGCCGCGAACACCATGATCGCAGCAAGATCAAGAGCGACTATCGCGCACAAGTAGACCACGAGCGGGCGGCGTTGCCCTAGCAACGGCCAGCGATCGGTCAGTGTTGACACACCGTCGCGAGACTTGACCGAGGCGTGACTGGTAGCCGCCATCTCGTCTCCTCCCTGACTAACGATGTGTAACACAATAATTGCGGAGTGTGCGACGCGCGATGGGAACCGATACGTTGGCAGGGACCACACCTGCTCACTCCGCGAGCGGGCCGTGCTTGGAAAGGAGCAGCCATGGTGCGGGGCGTAACCTGGACCTGACAGATGCTCTAGCCATCTGAACGTGGGCAACACCACCATCGGCCGTCCCTCGGGGTGTCAACGGGACGCAGCCGGTGCCCCCTCCCCCCTTATTCGGCTGACCTATACGATCCGCTCCCACCCGACCGCTGAGCCCTTTTCAGGCGCCTAACAGCATCGGTCTTGGCGGACACAAAGATTGCGGCCACAGAGATATAACGCTCCTTCTGCCAGCACGGCAATGTCGATCTGTCCGTAAGGCAACCCCATCCGCCTGTAGGCGAGGCCATATCTTCCGTTCCGTTTGGTGACGAACGACGGCTGTTCCGTGGCAGCACACAACGACCGTTCCGTGGCAGCACACAACGACCGTTCCGTGGCGGTACACAACGACCGTCCTGAGGACACACGTACGACGACCGTGCCGTAGGCAACGATGACCGCGCCTCGGCGACCACCGCACTGACGATTCGTGCCTGTCCACGGTCACCGCGACGACGATCCGCCCACGAGCAACACCGCAGGACGTTGCGGGAGCAGGTACGAGCAAGAGCACGTTCCAGAACACGTGGAGGCAAGAGCAGGTTCGGATGCAGGCAGGAGCAGGTTCGGATGCGGCGGAGCAGGACGCGGCTTGCTTTCGCCGCATCCCGCCACGCACCACCGTTGCACTCACGCGGTGGCACTACGAGCAGCAGCAGCGCCGCTTAGCTGCGGGCCGCCGCTGTAGCGCCCGGCCCGCCGCTGTAGCGTCCTGCTAAGTCACGGCCTGCCGCCGCACTGTCCGTTACGCCGCTGCTCGCTCTCGCGCCGTCAGCGACTTGGCGTCGCCTTCGGCCTTGTCGACGTTCTGCGTGCTGGACGACTCGCTGCCTTCGGCGCCCAGGATGCGCACTGTTTCGCCGGCCGCGCCAGGCGTGCGTGCCGTTCCTCGGCTGGGGGTTGTGTTCCGGCTGCGGGTTGTGTCCCGGCTGCTCGTTCCTCGGCTGCGGACCATGTCTGCGCTGGGCCCTCCGGCGTGGTCAGGGCTGCCATGCCCTCGGATGCTTCGGGTTTCTCCGTCCACCGCCGCCTGTGCTGGCGCTGGAATTTCGCCGGTTCCCACGGTGCGCGTCAAATCTTCGCTGGTTTCCCCGGTTCCCACGGTGAACATCGAATCTTCGCTTGTACCCCTAACCCCCACGGTGCGCGACGGGCCTTCGCTTGAACCCCCAACTCCCACGATGTGCGACGGGCCATCGCTTGTGCCCCCGGCTCCCATGGTGTGCGACAGGTCTTCGCTTGTTTCCCAGGTGGGTGCCGTGTTTGCGCTCGTTCCCAGAGCTCCACCGCTGAAGTCAGCCGAGGTGAGCGCGGTGGCGTCCTCCGCACCGGAAGTGCGGACGGCGCCCAAGGTGTGCGCCGCGCCGTCTTGGGCGAAGGGCCCTGGGCGGGTGAGACCACGGACGCTCCGGGTGCCCATCGCCCAGTCCTGGGTCTCTTCGTCGAGGCGGTCGCGCATGTCCTTGCTCATCGACGTCACCCCTCCGCTCCGGTCCGGCTTGGTGAAGGCGCCGGTGCCCCAGCGCAGGTCATGCCCGACCGCGCTGGCCTCTATCTCGGGCATGAAGCGGCGGTCTCCCTCCGCGCCGAACTCGCGGATGCGTAGCTTGCCCGACACCACCACGGGGTGTCCCGCTCGGATGGAGGCGGCGACGTTGTCGCCCAGGGCACGCCAGCAGCGGACGGTGAAGCAGATCTTCTCGCCGTCCGTCCACTGCCCCGTCCGCTTGTCGAAGTAGCGGTGTGAGGTGAGCACCTTCAGCGAGGTGACCTTGCTGCCCTCGTCGAAGCTGTATTGCCGTGGCTCTGCTGCGACGTTGCCGGTGAGGGTGATGTAGATGTCGTTCATCCCGTGCCTCCCATGTGGCGGGCCGGCTGCCCGCGATCTGGGAATACGGTGCCGTGGGAGAGGGTGGGCGCGGGCCGTGGAACGGGGTTCTGTGGATAAGGCGTTCGAAGGGGGGTTGGTTGTGGACAAGCTCGGTCGCGGTTGGAACGACTTAGCCGACCAGGGGAAGCGCTCTGGGGGCGGTGCACCACCCCCAGAGGACGTCAGGTGGACAGGTCGCGGAGTGCGGTGTAGAAGCCGTGGTGGCGGCCGAGCTCGCGTTCGACCGGCTCCACCACCATGGTCGCCGACACCGCCGCCACCCTGCGCCTCATCTCGCGTTCGAGACGCTCCCGCTCCCGCGAGGCCCCCAGCTCGACGAAGTTGCGTGACGCGATCCCGGACAGCGCTCCCAGGCCCAGCACCGAGGCCATCATCAACCCCACCCACGGCAGCGTCGCGCTGTCGCCCAGCAGTTCCAGCGCCGGCGGCAGCTGACCGGGCATGATCAGGCCCACCGCCAGCCAGGCCAGCCCGGCCACGAACGCCGCCACCAGGACGTACTGCCACACCTTCAGCACCCGCCACCAGCCGGGGATCCGGTCGAGCTGCGGCGCCACCTCCGCGAGGTCCTCGGTCAGCGCCTGCGGCAGTTGCCCTGAACGGGACCTGGCCGCGCCGTGCACGGCCGTGCGCCAGACCGGGTTCATCCCCACGGACAGCCCGTCCGCCAGCGCCTGCACGGCGTTGGTGACCTCGGATGACTGGGCGCTCACCGACGCGGTGCTGATGCCGCGGATCTCATCGCCCACGTCCTGAAGGCGCAGGCGTTTGAGCGGGTTGGAGCGGAATTTGGAGATCCACCTCGGGTACGGCCAGCCGACCCAGTGGCTCGACCGCTCGGCGTAGACGTTCTCCATGGCCTCGCCCACGGCGGGCACGCCCACCGCGTCGCAGAGGGCGTCGGTCAGTCCCATCCGGCGGGCCTCGTCGACCGAGGAGGGCGCGGACAGCGACTCCCCCAGCGGCATCGCCTGGCTGAGGCGCTGCTCCAGCCGGTGGAGGTCGGCCTCCAGCTTCTGGATGGCGGCCCTGCGGCGGGAGACGGAGGTCGCGATGACACTCTTCAGACTCTCGACGCCCCGCCCCGAGACGGCGGAGGTGGGGACGACGCTGGGGTGTTCGACGCCTTCGCGGCGCAGCAGGTCGTTGAGGTCGATGACCAGCTCGGCCAGCTCTTCGGCGGTCAGCCGGTCGGCCTGGTTGAGCGCGAACACGGTCACCGCGTCATGCCCCGCCAGATCCGTCACATAGCGCCGGTGTGTGGAGGCGTCGGCGTACTTCTGCGGGTCGAGCACCCACACCACCAGGTCGGCCAGCCCGATGAGCCGGTCGGCCTCGGTGTCGGTGAGCGCCCTGATCGAGTCGTGGTCGGGCAGGTCGAGCAGGATCAGCCCGTGAAGCTGACTGTCGCCCTTGTCGAGCGCGCTGGCCCGGGAGAAGCGGTGACGCCACTGGATCTGCAGCCAGTCGAGCAGCGGCCCCGCGCCCTCCAGGCCCCACACGCAGGCGTGGGTACGGGCGGTGGTCGGACGGCGTACGCCGGTGGGCGAGAGCTCCAGCCCGGAAAGGGCGTTGAAGAGCGACGACTTGCCGCTGCCGGTGCCGCCCGCGAGCGCGACGACGGTGTGCTCGGACGACAGCTTGAGCCGGTCTCCGGCCTGCATCAGCAGCGCCCCGGCCTCGCCGAGCAGCTTCTTGTCCAGCCGCCCGGGGCCCAGCTCCACCACTTTGGTGAGCGCGGACAGCCGTGCGGCCAGCCCCGGCCTCGTGGTCGTGGTGGTCATCGGGCCACCTCGAGGTTGTATGACGCCTGGTAAAGCCGGGTTGCTACAGACTCGTCGGGGATGCCCGCCGAGTCGAGCGCTTGCACGTAACGCATGGATTCCTCGTCGAAGAGCATGCCGATCCTGGCGCGAAGGTCGCTGAGCGCCTTGGCGCCGATGCCGCGCAGCGACTCCGCGCCGAGCAGCGCGTTCACCAGCCGATGCGGCACCCCTTCGCCGTTGCTTCCACTGAACATCGCGACCGTGAAAATCAGGGACAGCGAATCCGGGTCGAACGAGACGAGCTTCGACACCGACCGCTTGGCCACACCCTCCGTGCGTACGAGCTCACTCAGGTGCTCCTGCCAGGACGCGATGGCGCGGCCGGTGTAGCGTACGAGATCGTCGGAGGGCCGGCCGAGCCCCTCACCGAGCTTGGCGCCCAGCTCCGAACGGTGCCGCCAGCGCGCCACCACCTCCTCGGACGCCCGGTTGGCGGCGGCGACGATCACCGATTCGAGCCCGGTGCGGATCGCCCCCTTGAACGCCGTGACGCGCTCGGGCGCATGCTTGGCCGCCCGGCCGCGTTTGCGCAGGTGAAGCGAGCGCATGAGGTCACCCGAGCCGGCGAAGTCCTGCCAGCGGGCCAGCACCTCGCCGTGCAGCAGCGAGCCGTTCTTGGACGTCTTGTCGATCTCGGCGAGCGCGCCGAGGAAGGCCGCCTCCACGTCGCTGCGCAGCTCCGCCCTGAACGCCACCTGCCCCTCCAGATGCCTGGCCAGCGCGGGCACGCGGGTGCGGAAGCTGTTGAGCACGCCGTTGAACGTCTCGCGGACGGCCTGGGCTCGGCGCCCTTCGTCGACCGAGAGCTCGGCCAGCCAGAGCCGCAGTTCGGTGACCTCGCTGTCGGGCAGCCGGCCGTCAGCGACCTTCGCCTCGTTGATGATGAACCTGTCGACGTCGCCCAGGCCGTATTCGGTGAGCATGCGGACGAAATGCTTCAGCACGACCTCGGCGGATTTGGGCGGCACCCGTGAGAGCACGATGGCGAGCCGGGCCCCGCGTTCCTTGGCGAGCCGCAGCAGGTTCCAGGCGGGAGCGTCGGCGTAGCGGGCGGCCGTGGTCACGAAGATCCACAGGTCGGCGGCGTCGAGCATCCGGTGAGCGATCTCGTGATGCTCCTCGACGACCGAGTCGATGTCGGGGGTGTCGAGCAGCGCGACGCCCTGCGGGAGCTTCTCGGTCGGGATGACGACCATGCTGCGCATACCGGCCTTGGGGGACGGCTTTTCGAGCCGCTCCAGGCCGCCGAGCAGCTCTCCCTCCATGAACCACTTGCGGTCGTCAGGGTGGCAGGCGAGGACGGGGGTGCCGGTGGTCGGACGGCGTACGCCGGTGCGCGAGACGTTCCGCTCGGCGAGGCTGTTGACCAGGGTGGACTTGCCCGCGCCGGTCGAGCCGGCGATCACGATGAGGGCGGGGGCGGCGCTGGTCCTGACTCTGGGGAGTACGTAGTCCTGCAACTGGGTCAGGAGGTCGGCCTGCGCTTGCCGGGCTTCCTCGGCACCGGGGAGGTCGACGCCGAAGCGCAGGTCGGCGACGCTTTCGCGGAGGGTGTCGAGGGCCGCCATGAGTGCCTTGGCGGCCTCCGCGGGCAGTGCCTCTGTCCTCGTCGGCGGCTTCTGCCGGGATTCCCGCAGCTCACCGGACTCCGCCACGCCGCCAGACTCGTCCGCGCCGGACTCCGCCACGCCGCCGGACTCCGCCGCGCCGCCAGGCTCGTTCGCGTGGGACTCCGCCTGGGTGCCGGGCTCCTCACCGGACTCGTACGCGTCGTCGCCAGACTGGTACGCGTCGTCGCCGGGCTCGTGCGCGACGTCCTCCAGCCCGTCGGCATCTTCGTGGGCCTGGGCAGCTTCGTGAGCCTCGGGCTCCTCGGAGACCGCCGGAGCAGCGGTTTCCACCGGCTCGTCGGCGTCACTCGAATCGGCCGCGTCCTCAGGCTCTTGATCGAGCGGGAGCTCCTCATCCGACGGCTCCCCGGATGAGGGCTGCTCGTCGCCGGTGTCCGCCGCCACATCGTTCCAAGCCGCCGGCTCGGCGGCCTCCTCGGGAGCGGCCTGCTCGGCGGGGGCGGCGACATCGTCCTGCTCGGCACGCGTGGGGGACGTCTGATCGTCATCCTGACCACCGAGCGCGGCCGGCTTGACGAAGAGGGAGGGCCCGTTGAACGTCGGCTGCTCTTCCGGGGCGGCGGCGGGCTGGCGCAGCGCGGCGCGATCCGTGGTGGGGTCCGGCTTCTTTCTGGCCGCGAAGAAGTCCACCGGCCCGGCGGACGCGGAACGGTCCGCATCGGCCGCTGCGGACGGCTCATCGAGCTGCCTCGCCGCAGGAGCCACGGACCGCTCATCGAACAGGCTCGCCTCGGGAGCCGCAGACGGCCTCTCGAACAGGCTCGCCGACGGAGCTGCGGGCGGCTTCTCGAAGAGGCTCGTCTCAGGAGCCGCGGACGGCTTCTCGAACAAGCTCGCCGACGGAGGCGCAGACGGCCTCTCGAAGAGACTCGGCCCAGGAGAAGCCTCGAACAAGCTCGTATCGGGAGCCTCGAACAAGCCCGTCTCAGGAGCCGCAGACCGCTTCTCGAAGAGACTCGGCCCAGGAGGATCCTCATACGAGCTCGGCTCAGGAGCCTCGAACAGGCTCGTCTCAGGGGCCGCAGACGCCCGGCCGCCCGAATACTCCGAGCCCGCATCCTCAGGCCCCTCACGCGACCCCGCGTCTGGCTCGCCGGACGCGGCCGCGGGCCCGTCCCGGTCGAGGGCGTCGTCGTCCCGGACCTCGTCGAGGTCCTCGTCCGTCACCGGGCGGAAGCTCAACGTCTGCTCCCCAGGCGACTCGGGCCACCCGTCATCCATAGCCGTGTTCACGGCAAGCGCTCCGCTCGAACCATCTCGACCTCCTGGCCGACCCTCACGACGTCACCGACGATCACGATCGCCGGCGGCCGTATCCCAGCCGCGGACACGCGGTCGGCCACGGTGGAAAGCGAAGCGGTAACCGCCCGCTGGGTCGGAAGGGTACCGTCCTGTACCACCATTACGGGAGTCTCCGGGGAACGTCCGTCTCGAACGAGTGCCTCGGCCACCTTCGCCAGCCGCTCGACGGCCATCATCAGCACCAGCGTGCCCTGGGAACGGGCCAGGCCGGGCCAGTCGACGGTGGACTTGGGATCGTCGGGCGCCACGTGCACGGAGATCACGTGGAACTCCTGGCTGACGCCTCGATGCGTCACCGGCACCCCGGCGGCGGCGGGCACCGCGACAGCGCTGGTGAGGCCGGGCACCACCAGCACGGGAATGCCGGCCTCCGCGCAGGCGATCATCTCCTCGCCCCCGCGCCCGAACACGAACGAGTCGCCGCCCTTGAGCCGCACCACGAACTTGCCCTGCCGCGCGCGGTCCACCAGCAGCTCGTTGATCGTGTCCTGGGACAACGACCGGCCGTAGGGCACCTTGGCGGCGTCGATGAGCTCGACGTCGGGGGCGAGCTCGTCGAGCAGCGCACGCGGCGCGAGCCGGTCGGCGACCACCACGTCGGCCTGCGCCAGAAGCTGGCGGCCGCGTACGGTGATGAGGCCCGGATCGCCGGGCCCGCCGCCCACCAGCGCCACGCCGACCGGTTTGGTGCGGCTGCGCCGGGCGTCGACCGTGCCGTCGCGCAGCGCGCCGACGACGGCGTCCCTGATGCCCGCGGCCCTGCGCGGATCGCCACCCGCGGTGATGGCCACGCTGATCTCCTCGACCCGCCCGGAAGCCGGCGTCCAGGCGGCGGAGGCGTCCTTGTCGTCGGCTCGCACACACCACACGCGCTTGGCCTCCGCCTCGGCGGCGACCGCCGTGTTGACGGATCTGTCGTCGGTGCAGGCCTGCACGAGCCAGGCGCCGTCGCAGTCGCCGACCTCGTAGGGCCGGGCGTGCCAGGTGACCCGGCCGGTGGCGATCAGGTCATCGAGGGCCGGAGTCACGCCGGGCGAGACCACCGTGACCTCCGCACCGGCCTCTAGCAGCGCGGGCACCCGCCGCTGCGCGACGCGTCCGCCGCCCACGACCAGCACCCGGCGGCCGGAAAGCCGCAGGCCGAGGAGGTAGGGACCCATGAGGGGAATCTCCCGTTCGCGAAGGTTGTGTTAGGAGGTAAACCTACCGGCTTCGCATGCGTCATTTGCTGCGCTCGGGTTAACGCCCGTCAAGAAGAGGCTGCCGGGGATCCCAGCGAGGCCCGCCCTGCTCGTCCTTGCGGCGCCTGGCCATCGCTGACAAGGCCTCCAGGATAACGCGGTTCCCGAGGAACGCGGTGATGTCCGCGTGATCGTACGGCGGCGCCACCTCGACCAGCTCCATGCCCGCCACGGGCAGCTCGTAGCAGATCCGGCGGACGGCGTCGAGCAGTTGCCTGGCGGTGAGCCCGCCGGGCTCGGGTGTTCCGGTGCCGGGCGCGTGGCCGGGGTCGCAGACGTCGATGTCCACGGACAGGAAGATCTGGTCGCAGTCGTCGAGGGCGATCCGGAACGACTCCGTCAGGCATTCCTCCAGCCCGCGCGTCACGATCTCGGTCATCTCGTACGAGCGCATGTTCTGGGCGGCCATCCAGCCCAGCGTCTCCGGCTCCGGCCAGTAGCCGCGCAGCCCGATCTGCAGGAACCTGTCGCCCCGGATGGCGCCCGACTCGATGAGCCGCCGCATCGGCTGGCCGTGGCCGTACAGGTGGCCGAACGCGATGTCGCCGGTGTCGGCGTGCGCGTCGAAGTGGATCATCGACGTGCGGCCGGCCGCGTACGCCCTGGCCGTGCCCCTGGCGTCGGGCAGCGCGACCGTGTGGTCACCGCCGAGCACCAGCGGAACGGCCCCGGAGGCGGCCACCCGGTGCACCGCCTCCTCGATCGCGGCCAGGGAGCCTTCGACGTCGCCCGAGTAGCACTCGACGTCACCCGCGTCCAGCACCCGCAGGTCGCGCAGGGCGTCCACGCGCAGGGCCAGGCTCGGCCTGGAGCCGTCGTGCGGCAGGTAGCACGCCTGGCGCAGCGCCATCGGGCCGAACCTGGCGCCGGGCCGGTTGCTGGTGCCGCCGTCGAAGGGCGCACCGATGATCACCACATCGGCGCCCTCGTAACTGGCGGGATCGCCCACATCGCAACGTTCCACGCCCAGGAACGTGATGTCCGGGCCGAACATGGGGCCGTAACGGGACACTGCCTCACCTCCACGTGCCCCCATCATCACACGGGCTTTTCCGTCACTCCCGCCGAGTCGAACGTGGCCACGTCGTGCATCACGCGGACGGCCGCGCGGACCAGCGGGTGCGCCAGCAGCCCGCCGGTGCCCTCGCCGAGCCGCAGCTCCAGCTCCACCACCGGGCGCAGGCCGAGGTGGGCGAGCGCGGCGGCGTGGCCCGGCTCGGCGGAGCGGTGGCCCGCGACGCAGTGGTCGATCGCGGCCGGGTCGAGCGCGGCGGCCACGAGGGCGGCGGCGCCGGCGATGACGCCGTCGAGGATCACCGGCACGCGGGCGGCCGCGCCGCCCAGGATGAAGCCCGCGATGGCCGCGTGCTCGAACCCGCCGATCGCGGCGAGCGCCCGCAACGCCTCGCTGGGCTGCTGGAACGCGCCGGCGACGTCCTGGAGGGCGTTCACGCGGATGCCCTCGCGGATGATCGCGACCTTCCGCTCGTACGTCTCGTCGTCGATCCCCGTGCCCCTGCCGGTCACGTCGGCCGGGTCCTTGCCGGTGAACACGGAGATCAGCGCGGCGGAGGCGGTGGTGTTGGCGATGCCCATGTCGCCGGTGATCAGGCAGCGCGCCCCGGCCGCCACCAGGTCGCGGGCCACCACGATCCCGGCCTCCAGCGCCCTGACGGCCTGGTCGACGGTCATGGCGGGGCCCTGCGACAGGTCGGCGGTGCCGTACGCGATCTTGTGCTTGAGCAGGGTGGGCGCGTCGGGCAGGTCGGCGGCGACGCCGACGTCCACCACGGTCACGGTGGCCCCGGCCTCGGCGGCGAAGGCGTTGGCGACCGCGCCGCCGGCCAGGAAGTTGGCCACCATCTGCACGGTGACCTCCTGCGGCCAGGGCGTGACGCCCTGGGCGTGCACGCCGTGGTCGGCGGCGAAGATGGCCAGCGCGGCGGGGACCGGCATCGGCGGCGGGCAGAGGCCGGCCGCGCCGGCCAGCCGGATCGCGAGGTCTTCCAGCGCGCCGAGCGAGCCACGGGGTTTGGTGAGGCGATCCTGATGATCTCGGGCCTCGGCGAGTGCCCGCCGGTCGGCGGGTCGGATCGCGGCTAGCGTCTCAGCGAGCACGGCTGACCTCCACTTACGGAACGAGTTGAAGGGCTTCCTCATAGCGGTCGATGACGACGTCCGCCAGGATCTCGCAGTCGCCGATCACCTCGGCGCAGCGGATGTCGAGGTCGGGGTGCCCGGCGCCGTAGGCCAGGGCCTGCGCCCACACGCGCTCCAGCAGGCCGCCCGCGAACAGCAGGTACGGCACCACGATCACGCGCTTGGCCCCCAGGCGGCGGCAACGTTCGAGCCCGCCGGGCACGCCGGGCGGCGTGACCGACACGAAGGCGGTCTCGACGGTCATGAAGTCGTAGGCGTGCGTCTCCCAGAACAGCCGCGAGACCCGGTGGACCTCGGCGTTGGCGGCCGCGTCCGTCGAGCCCTCGCCGACCAGCACGACCGCGGTCTCACCCGGCTCGACGTGCAGCGGGTATTCCTCGACGGGCAGCGCGCCGACGGCGCGCAGCCGGGGCCGGGCGCCGGCGAGCTCCAGCGGGCGCGGCTTGGCCAGCTCCGCGGCGGCCTCGTTGAGCCGCTCGGCCAGCAGCGCGAGCACCCGCGGGTCGGGCCCGAGCGGGCGGCCGTGGTCGTACATCAGCGTGGGATGCCGCAGTTGCTCCACCGCCAGCGCGGCGGAGGACTCCTCGGCCATCCGGCTGAGACTCAGCGGCAGCGCCACGAGGCGGTGGTGCCCCCTGGCGACCAGGGAGGCGACCGAGTCGCTCAGCCGGGGCGTGGCGCGCTCCAGATAGCCGCCGGAGACGTCGGCGCCCGTCTGGTCGAGGCGGCAGCGGAGCCGGTGGACGAATCTGCCGAACTCCGCAGCGTAGGCATCATCCTGTGAGCCCTGCCCGATCAGCAGGAGCGGCGGCTTCATGGTGAGGGATTCTCCGGTGCGCTAGACAAAGTCACGCGAGGATAACCGATGCGCACCGGTAGGGAACAGGTCACCCTGCGTGCGCGGGGGTCGCGTGCACCACGAAAACGGGGTCGGAGGCGGTCAGGCGGTGCGATCCGTCGGGGCCGAGCGTCAGCCTGGAGGCCAGGATCTGGGTGCCTTCGCCGTGGTAGCCCTGCTCACGCAGCAGGTCGAGGACGGCCGTGACCTGCTCGACCTTGCTGAGCGCGCACACCAGCGAACGCGGGCGGCGGGCGACGCACGCGACGACCACGTCGGGGCCGCCGCCACCCACGTAGACGGCGTCGGGGTCGGGCAGCGGCTCCAGCGCCGGAGGGGCCTGTCCCCTGGTCAGAGCCACTTTGACACCGTGCTTGAGCACGTTGGCGCGCAGCTTGGCGCAGGTGTCCTCGTCACGTTCGACCGCCACGACCGCCGCGCCCATCCTGGCGCACTCGACGGCGATCTCGCCGGCCCCGGCGCCCACGTCCCACACCAGGTCGCCGAGCCGGGGCCCCAGCTTGGCCAGGATGAACGCCCTGACCTCCGCGGGCAGCCTGGTCTCGAACGGCAGCGCCCACTCGGCGGGACCGGGCCGGGCGCCCGCCACCCAGCTCGGCTCCTTGGGCTTGTGCAGCGGGTCGACGACGAGCACGACGTCGGGGTCCTTCCACGGCCGGGTGGTGGCCTCGCCCATGCGGCTGTGCGTGATCCGCTCGTCGGGGCCGCCGAGGTCCTCGCAGACGATGAGCGCACGGGGGGTGGTCGGCGCCAGCTCCCTGGCGATCTCTCCGGGACCGACGCCGGGCGCGACGATCAGCGCGACCTTGGGGTGGGCGCGGCAGGCGTTCACGGCGCGGTTGAGCTGCTCCGGGCCCGAAGGGGCGACGACCAGCGCGTCCTCCCAGTTGAGGCCGGCGCAGGCGAAGGCGCGGGTGACCAGCGGGACGGCCGGCAACACGTCCGGTTTGAGGCCGTGGGCCCGTAAGGTGCGGACGACGCCGAAGAATCCGGGATCGCCCTCCGCGATCACGACGGCGGGACCCTCGCCGTGCTCCAGGTGGCCGTCGAGGACGTCGAGCAGCGACCCGTCCGCCGCGGTCTGCGCGGTGAGCCTGAGCCGCCCGATGACGGCGTCGGGCCCCACGACGAGCCCGGCCTCGTGCAGCTTGTCCACCGCTCTGGCCGAGAGCTCGGAACCGTCCCAGCCGACCACCGTGATCATTGCGCCTCACCGTCCTCACCTCAAGGGTGACGGGTGCGGAGGGGTTTCACAAAGGGTACGAGGGTCAGTCCGGTGTGCCCTCAGTCCAGGTCGGACGGGACGAGGCTGTAGACGACGGCGTCACGACCGTCCAGTCCGGCCCGGGCCACGCCCTCCCTGACGAAGCCGGCCTTCTCCGCCACCCGCTGCGAGGCCGCGTTGGTGACCAGCACCTGGAGCTGGAGCCGCCGGAAGCCGTGCTGGTCGAACAGCCAGCGCGCGACCGCCGTCACGGCCTCGCCCGCGTACCCCATGCCGCGCGCCCACGGGGCGATCGCGTAGCCGATCTCGGCCTTCCGGTGCTCCCAGTCGAGGTCGCGGAGATCCAGGTCGCCGGCGTAGCGGCCGGTGCCCGGCTCCTCGATCGTCCAGACGACGCGCGCGCCCTGGATGCGCATCCGTTCGGCGTGGCCGATGTAGGCCCTGGCGTGCCCTTCGGTGTATTCGCGCGGCGTGCCCCAGCCGGCCTGGGTGAGCGGGTCGGCCCACACGGCGGTCAGGTGCGGGGCGTCCGCCGGGACGTGCGGCCGCAGGAGCAGCCGCGGGGTGCGCAGCTCCGTCCTGGGCAGGGCGCTGGAGGGGACGCCGCTGTCCTCGCGCAGCAGCCCGAAGACGACGACGTCGTGCGGGACGTCGCCTTCCATGACCGCGCTCCGCAGCACGCCTTCCCAGGTGAAGCCCGCTTTGTGGGCCACGCGGAGCGAGGCCAGATTGTCCACGTCGGCCGTCAGGTCGATCCTGCGCAGCCCGATCGTCCCGAACGCCCAGCCGGCCAGCCCGCGCACCGCCTCGGTGGCGAAGCCGCGCCCGCGGTAGAGGGGGTGGACGCCGTACCCGACCTCGGCCGTGCCCGTGCTCCACGAGGTCTTGAACAGGCTGATGGAGCCCACGATCAGCCGGTCGGCGTCGATCATGGCCAGGTGCACGCCCTGCCCGGAGCGGCGCAGCTCGTGCACGCCGCGTAACAACCACTGCGCGATGCCGGAGACCCTGGCCGGGGCGCCCGGCGGGAGGAACTGGACGCCGGACTTCACGATGGAACGGATCCGGCGGGCGTCCCGGGGGCCGAAAGGCCGGAGCGTGAGCCGTTCCGTGACGATGTTCACCTCGGGATCGAACACGCTCGGCAGGCTACACAGCCTGGATGTTTGCCCACGAAAGCGGGGGTAGGGCGCAATTGAGAGGAGTGAGGGACATATGGAACGTGGGAGCGACAAGCACAACCCCCGGCTTGACGACCAGCAGAAACACGAAACCGAGGGTCTGATCCGCGGCGGGGGGACCACGCATGCCGAGGAATGGAAGGATCCCGAGGGCATGCCGGCGGCGGGCGAGGGGCCGGCGCAGTCGTACTCCCCGGGTCACGAGCCCGGCACCGCGTCCGGCATCACCGCTCAAGGCGTTGACATTCGCAGCAATCTGGCCAAATGGCTCAGCGACGCGCAGTGGCCCGCTCGCCGGAGCGGGCTGATCCACCACGCCGAACGCGCGGACGCGCCGGACCCGATCGTGGACCTGGTCCGCTCCCTCCCGGAAGGCCGCTACAGCAACGTGGCCGAAGTGGCCGAGGCCCTCGGGCTCGGTGTGGAAAAGCGGAGGTGGTGACCGGTGCGGCTCGACTTCATCCGGCCGCTGTACGAGCGGCGCGGCCCGTACGCGTCGGTGTACCTCGGCGCGCTCACCGGACCGGAGCGAAGGTCGCACTGGCACGGCGTGCGTGACCGGCTCGAAGGTCTGATGGACCTTGACGGCCGGGCAGGCCAGGCGACCCTGGACGCTCTGGAGCCGGAGGCCCTGGCACCCGCGCCGGGGCGGGCGCTGTTCGGCAGGCACGGGGAGGTGGCGCTGGCCGAGACGCTGCCGGGCGTGCCGTACGAGCTGGCGGCGTGGTCCGCGCTGCCGCAGATCACCCCCATGCTCATGCGGCGCGGCGAGAACGTGCCGCATCTGCGGGTGATCGTGGACCACGCGGGGGCCGAGCTGACGGTGTTCGGCGGCGGAGCGCCGCGCACGGCCATCGTCGAGGCCGCCTCGTGGCCGCTGCAGAAGACCGCGCAGGGCGGCTGGTCGCAGAAACGGTATGAGCGGGCGGTCGACGAGACGTGGGAGAAGAACGCGGTCGCCGTCGCCCACGAGGTCGACGAGCAGGTACGCCGGACCGGCGCGGAGCTGATCCTGGTGGCCGGCGAGCCGAAGTCGCGCTCGTACCTGCTGCAGCATCTCGGCACCAAGTCCGCCGACCGGGTGATGATGGTCGAGCACGGCAGCCGCTCCGACCACGGGCAGTTCGAGGAGGACGTGGAGCGGGCCCTCGACGACTGGCTCGACCGCAGGCGCGCCGAGCTGCTGGAGCGGCATCAGGAGTCCTCGGGGCCCGCCGGGCTGGCCCGGGTCGCGCACGCCCTGTGCGAGGGCCGGGTGCAGGCGGTGCTCATGCCCGGTGAGCTGCCGCACCCCATCTGGATCGGCGAGGGCGGCACGCAGCTCGCCACCGACGCCGGCGAGCTGCACCGCTGGGGCGTGGCCGAGCCGGTCCAGGAGCGCGCCGACTCCGCGCTGGTCAGGGCGGCCGCGATGACCGACGCGGAGTTGTGGTTCACCGACGACGTCAAGGACGTGGCCGCGGTGCTCAGGTACTGATGATCACTTCCAGGGTTCGGGGGCCGTGGACGCCCTCGACCCGGTTCAGCTCGATGTCGCTGGTGGCCGACGGGCCGCTGATCCAGGTGAGGGGGCGGGCCGGATCGAGCCTGGCGAGGGCCTCCGGCACCCCGGCCACGATCTGGTCGGCCCTGACCACGCACAGGTGGTAGTCGGGGACCAGCGTCTGCGCGCGGGCGCCCTGGCCGGGGCCGTGGTCGAGGACGATCGTGCCGGTCTCCGCGATGGCCACGGCGCAGCCGGTGATCACGCCGTCGGCCGTGCCGAGGTCGTCCCAGCCGCCTGCGCGGTCGAAGCCGTCGGGGACGATCATGCGGCGTCCGGCGACGCTCGCCTCGATCCTGCCGGGCACCTCCGCGGCCGGCAGCACGTGCACGATCGCCCGGTAGTCGTCCACCCGCTCGGCGAACAACCGCACGAGATCCGTTCCCTCCTGCGTCATGCGGTAGTGGCGGGGAATCTCCACGTCCGCCGCACCGGCGACGGCCCGGCCGATCTTGGCGAGAATCTCCTCACGCGCGCTCATTCCGCTCCCACCAGTCTCTGAAGGATTCTTCCGGAATCTCCGGCACGTCCCTGGTGTCGGTCCACGCCGACAGCGGCCCCGGCAGCCGCTTGGGCACCAGCTTGCGCAGCCGCATGGCCGCGCGCTGGGCCTTGGCCAGCCGTTCGTGGTCGTTGAGTATCCAGCCGGCCACCTTCATGCCGGCGCGCTCCGCCGCCGCGTGCGGGGCCTTGGCCCGCAGGTCCACCAGGACCTCCGGGATGTCGATGGCGACCGGGCAGACGTCGTAGCAGGCCCCGCACAGACTGGACGCGAACGGCAGCGAGGCGTCCAGGTCGGAGGTCATGCCTCTGAGCTGCGGGGTCAGGATCGCGCCGATCGGGCCCGGATAGACCGAGCCGTACGCGTGGCCGCCCGCGCGCTCGTACACGGGGCACACGTTCAGGCAGGCCGAGCAGCGGATGCAGCGCAGCGCCTGGCGGCCGACCTCGTCCGCGAGCACGTCCGTGCGGCCGTTGTCGAGCAGGACCAGGTGGAAGTCCTGACCTTCGACGGCGCCCGTCCACATGCTCGTATAGGGATTCATCCGCTCGCCCGTGGAGCTTCTGGGCAGGAGCTGGAGGAACACCTCCAGGTCCCGCCAGGAGGGCAGAAGCTTCTCGATCCCGACGACGCTGATGAGCGTCTCCGGGAGCGTCAGGCACATGCGGCCGTTGCCCTCCGACTCCAGCACCACGAGCGTGCCGGTCTCGGCCACCATGAAGTTGGCGCCGGAGATGGCGACCTTGCTCCTCAGGAAGCGTTCGCGCAGGTGGAGCCGGGCGGCTTCGGCGAGCGCGGGCGGGTCGTCGGTCAGGCCGGCCGGGACGTCGGGCATCTTGTCCAGGAAGATCTCGCGGATCTCCGACCGGTTGCGGTGGATCGCGGGGACCAGGATGTGGCTGGGGAAGTCGTCGCCGAGCTGGACGATCAGCTCGGCAAGGTCCGTCTCGTACGCGGTGATGCCCTGCTCGGCCAGCGCCTCGTTGAGCTCGATCTCCTGGGTGGCCATCGACTTGACCTTGACCACCTCGGTCTCGCCGGTGGCCTTGACCAGGCCCGCGACGATGCGGTTGGCCTCGGCGGCGTCCCTCGCCCAGTGGACGGTGCCGCCCGCCCCGGTCACGGCCGCTTCGAGCTGGACCAGGTAGCGGTCGAGGTGGCGGAGGGTGTGGTCCTTGATCGCCTTTCCGGCGGCGCGGAGCTCCTGCCAGTCGGGCAGCTCGCCGACGACCGTGGCTCGCTTGCCGCGGATGGTGTGCGTGGCTTTGCGGAGGTTGTAGCGAAGCTGCGAGTTCTGTACGGCTTTCGCGGCGTTCTCCGGGAAATTTCCTGGCATGCCAAGGAAGGTGGCGCTCATTGGGCCTCCTCCGTCGCTGCGAGGATCTCGGCCAGGTGCATGGTCCTGACGCCCGTCTGCTGCCGGCGCAAGGTGCCCCCGATGTGCATCAGGCAGGAGTTGTCCGCCGCGCAGAGCACCTCGGCGCCCGTGTCGAGGATGCCCCTGACCTTGTCGGCGCCCATCGCCGCGGAGACGGCCGGGTTCTTGACCGCGAACGTGCCGCCGAAGCCGCAACACTCCTCGGCGCCCGGCAGCGGCACCAGCTCCAGGCCCCGGACGTTGTTCAGCAGCCGGGTGGGACGGTCGCCCAGGCGGAGCCCGCGAAGCGAGTGGCACGTCGGGTGATAGGTAACCCGGTGCGGGAAATATGCGCCTACGTCGTCTGTCTTCAGGACGTCGATCAGGAACTCGGACAGCTCGTAGACCTTCGGCGTGATCTCCGCGATGGCCGCCGCACCCTTGCTGCCCGGGCGGGCCAGCTTCGGATACTGCTCGCGCACCATCGCGGCGCACGACCCCGAGGGCGCGACCACGGCGTCGTACCCGGCGAAGACCTCCGTGAAGTGGCGCGCCAGCCGCACCCCCTCCTCGCGGTATCCCGTGTTGACGTGCATCTGGCCGCAGCACGTCTGGGCGGCGGGAAACTCCACGTCGCAGCCGAGCCGGCGCAGCAGCGACACGACGGCCTTGCCGGTGCCGGGAAAGAGCGTGTCGTTCACACAGGTGATGAACAGGGCGACTCGCACGACTCTCCTTCCAAGGTATGGTCCGACCACAGTATGGTCAGACCATACCCAACCACATTCATTCCGGCCACCACGAGGGAGGGGCTTCGTTGGAGGGCAGCGGCTGGCGTCCCGTCAAGCGGACGCGGACGTTCGAGGACGTCATCGCTCAGATCGAGCGGCGGATCGCCGAGGACGGCCTCACGGCGGGCGACCGCCTGCCCGCCGAGCGCCAGCTCGCCGAGCAGCTCGGCGTCAGCCGTTCCTCAGTCCGGGAGGCCATGCGCGTGCTGGAGACCCTCGGCGTGGTCTCCTCCCAGGTGGGCCGGGGCCCCGACGCCGGGGCCGTGCTCATCGCGCGTCCCGACTCGGCGCTGACGGACCTGCTCCGGCTGCACCTCGGCCTGGCCAGCCTGGAGATGCGCGAGGTGATCGACACCCGGCACATGATCGAGCAATGGGCGGCCTCCCTCGCTGCCACCGGCCGCGCCGACACCTCCGCCCTCTCCGCCGCCCTCGCCGGGATGGACGAGGCGCGGACGGCGGAGGAGTTCGTGGAGCACGACACCGCCTTCCACTGCGCGATCGCGGACGCGTCGGGCAACCGGCTCATCGCCGCCATCATGCGGTCGTTGCGCGACTCGATGCGGAGATACTCGGTCGAAGCGGTGCAACGCCTCGGCGACACCTCGATCCTGCGCGCCGACCACGTGCGCATCCTGGCGTCCATCGAAGCCGGTGACGCCGAGGAGGCCGGGCGAGCGGTGTCGGAGCATCTGGCGCACGCGTACCCGGCACTCTTCCCTAGCTGACCCCGGCGGTCACCCGCGGGCGTCAGCGATCCGGCACGAGGCCCCCGAGCAGGACGCCATCGCCTGCAACCGCTCCTCAAGGTCACGCAGTAACCCGGGATCGGCACTCCCCACCAGATTGTGGAGCTGGTACGGATCCGTGTTCAGGTCGTAGAGCTGCGTCTCCCCCGTCTCATACCGGACATAGGTATGCCGCTCCGTGCGCAACGCTCGATAGGCCGGCACCGGCGTCTGGGCGGCCGACGCGCGGTTGGCCGGCCTGGTGAACTCGATCAGCGCGTTCCTGCGCCACTGCGGCGGCGGCTTGCCGCGCAGCAGCGGCGTCAGGGACCGGCCCTCCACGAACGGCGGCGTGGCCACCCCGCCCAGGGCGGCGAAGGTCGGGGCGAGATCCACCGTGGCGCCCATGTGGCCGATCGTGGAGCCGGGCCGCACGTCGGGGCCGCGCACGACGAGCGGGATCCTGATCGCCTCCTCGAACGGCGTGGTCTTGCCCTGCTTGAGCCGGTGCGTGCCGAGATGGAAGCCGTTGTCGGAGGTGAAGAAGACGTAGGTGTTGTTGAGCTTGCCCGCCTCGCTCAGGGCGGTCATCACGGAGCCGACGAGGTCGTCGACGCCCAGCATGGAGCGCAACCTGGCGCGGTAGCGCTGGTCGACGTCGTCGAGGGCCGGCTGGAGGAGCTTGGGGCGGCTGCGCAGCCAGAGCGGCTCGTCGCTCACGTCGTCCTGGTTGAACGACGGCGTGCGCGGCGCCATCGCCAGGGGGAAGGCGTTGGCGTGCCGGACGGCGGGGTTGGCCGGGTTGTGCGGGCCGACCGGCGCCAGATAGAGGAAGAACGGGTCCCGCGCGCCGGTGATGAAGTCGTGGGCCTTGCGGGCCAGCACGTCCGACAGGTAGTCCTCGTCGGACCAGCCGTAGTCCGACAGGCTGCCGTTCTCGTTGAGCCGGTAGCCGTACTCCTCGTAGAGGGCGCGCACCGGCACGTCCCACTCGTCCCAGCCCGCCGGCACGAACGTCTCCTCGGCCGTGCGGCCCGGATAGTGGTTGAGGAACTTGCCCATCAGCCCCGTGCGGTATCCGGCCTGCTGCATCCACGAGCCGATCGTGGAACGTTCCAGACCCAGGTTGTGGAAGCGGTCGAAGCCCCCTTCCGGGGCGGTGTTGGTCAGGACGCCATGACTGTGGACGTACTGACTGCGCAGGATCGATGCCCTGGAGGGGCAGCACCAGGAGTTCGTCACGAAGAAGCGGTCGAACGAGGCCCCCTGGCGGACGAGATGCTCGTTGATGTTCGGGAAATACTGCAGGGTGCCGGCTTCGAGATCGTCGGCCATCACGAGCACGATGTTCGGCCGGGAGACGCCTTCGGCCAGCGTCGGCTCTGCCGCCGGCAGCAGAAGAAGCAGCAGGCAGGCGAGACGAAGGAGAGCCTTGCGCACAGAGTGTGACTACCCCGGATGATCCTCCATTGACACCAAGGGCCGGGCGAGCCGTAATAGAACTTAATTCCGGAGGTGTCCTATGAAGCTTGGCCTGAATCTCGGCTACTGGCAGCGCAACGCCTACGACGCGACCGAAGCGGTGCTGGCCGCCGAGCGCCTCGGCTACGACTCGGTGTGGACGGCGGAGGCGTACGGGAGTGATGTGTTCACCCCGCTCGCCTGGTACGGCGCGCGGACGACCCGCATCAAGCTGGGCACCTCGATCGCCCAGATCTCGGCCCGGCCGCCCGTCACGACGGCGATGACCGCGATGACCCTCGACCACCTCACCGGCGGCCGGCTGCTGCTCGGCGTGGGCGCCTCGGGGCCGCAGGTCGTGGAGGGCTGGTACGGCCAGCCGTTCGCCAAACCCCTGGCCAGGACCCGCGAGTACGTCGAGATCATGCGCAAGGTGTGGCGCCGCGAGGAGCCCGTGATGAACGACGGCCCGCACTACCCGCTGCCGCTGCCGGGCGAGCTGGGCAAACCCCTCAAGCTCATCACGCACCCGCTCCGCCCGGACATTCCCGTCTATCTCGGCGCGGAAGGTCCGAAGAACGTCGCGCTGGCCGCTGAGCTGACCCAGGGCTGGCTGCCGCTGTTCGCGTTCCCCAGCAAGATCGAGGAGATGTACGGCTCGGCGCTGTCGGGGGCTTCCGAGGACTTCGACGTGGCCGCCATGGTGATGGTGGTGATCTCCGACGACATCCGGGCCGCGCTGGACGGCGTGAAGATGATGCTGACGCTGTACATCGGCGGCATGGGCGCCAGGCATCGCAACTTCCACGCCGACATCATCGGCCGGATGGGGTACGCCGAGGCCGCCGAGCACATCCAGTCGCTCTATCTGGCGGGGAAGAAGGATGAGGCGTTCCGGGCGATCCCGGACGAGCTGGCCGACGGCATCTCGCTCGTGGGGCCGCCTGGGCGGATCAAAGAACGGCTGGAGTTGTGGCACAAGAGCCCGGTCACGAGCCTGCTGGTCATGGGGCCACGCGACGAGCCCTCCCTGAAGCAGGTCCGCGACCTGGTCCTCGGCTGATCGCATCGAAGGCCCGGGGCCTCGGCACGGCGGTCAGTCCGGGCGTGGGGCCGGGTCTTCGGTGACCGTTCTCAGCAGCGGCCGGCTCAGGGCGCCCGCCCCGATCACGCCCGCGAAGCCGGCCACCACGCAGCCCACCAGCGTGATCACCCCGACCGTGCTCACCCCGCCGATCATGAAGGGCACCGCGCAGAACACCCCGGCCAGGATCGCCCCGCCGCCCATGACCGTGAGCGGGATGAGTGTCTCCGCGCGCCGGGCCTGGTCGAGCACCTCCAGCGGCGTGCCCGCGAGCCGCAGCAACCCGTACGTCTGCCGCCGGTCCAGGATCGACGACGCGGCCGTGATGCCCGCGCTGGCGATGGCCACGAGGAACGACGCGGAGAGCACCACCACGGTGCCCACGCGGATGTCGGCCAGGATCTGGCTGCCGAAGCGCTGGTCGTCGGCCTCGGTCGTGGGGGTGCGGCCGGGAACGAGCCCGGCGAGCGCGGTGCGCGCCCGGTCCATGGTGGCCGCGTCGGCGTCGCTGCCCAGGGCGGTCACCACGACGGCCAGCGCGGCCAGCAGCACGAGCACCCGTACGAACCGCAGGGCGGGCGGCGTCTGCCGCTTGGCCACGCCGAGCGGGCTCACCACGACGCGCCGCAGCCCGGCCACCGCCGAGAGCCCCACCAGCAGCGGCACCGCGACCAGCACCCCCGCCAGCACCAGCGGATCGGGGAACAGGTCGGAGACGAACCACGGTCCGCCCTGTATCTCGACCCCGGCCAGCAGCGGCGCGGCCACGGCGAAGACGACGGCGCCGGCGAGGGCGCCGGCCAGCGCGACGATCACCGCCTCCGCCACGGTCATGCCCACCACCTGGCCGGGCGTCGCTCCGATGAGCCTGAGCGCCGCCAGTCGCTGATCGCGTCTGGCCACCGTGAGCCGGGCCGCCGCGCCGCCGAAGACCAGCAGCGGCACCGCCATGAGCACGCTCGCGACGAGCGAGAGCATGCGGTACGCCTCCGCGTCCTCGCTCGTCGCGCCCGCCAGCGTGGCCACCTTGGTCGGCGGCTTGGCCACGACCCAGTCGTCGGCGCGGGACGCGGTCACCTCAGGGGCGTCCGGCCCGTGGCCGACGACCGCCACCAGCTCGTCCGGATGGACCAGCGCCTCGTCGCCGAGCACGCCCTTGGGTTCGGGATAGCGCTTGGCCAGTTCGCCGGCGGGCAGCCGCTCGGCGAGCGCGGCGAGGGCCGGGGACAGCCATACCTCGCCCGGCTGGGGGAAACGCGGCATTCCGGGCGGCGCGGGCGCGTCCCTGCCGAGCGCGGCCAGGTCGACGACGGTGATCGCCTGGTCGCGTACGTAGTCGTAGCGGGAGGCCTCGATCGCCACCGCGCCCGCCGTGGCCGGGACCGGGTTGCGCCAGGCGCCGCGTTCGGCCCTGGCGTCGAAGGCGAAGTTCACCGCCACGGCGAACAGCAACAACGCCGTGGACACGGCCACCGCGCCCAGCGTGAGCCAGGTGCCCAGCAGGCCCCTGCGACCGGCTCCCCTGAGCAGCCGCCAGGTCAGGCCGAGGTTCATCCGCGCACCCCGCCCACGGCCAGGAGGCGGCCGTCGCGGACCTCGACCGTGCGGTCGCACCAGGCGGCCACGTTCGGGTCGTGGGTGACGACGATCAGCGAGGCGTCGTTGTGCCGGGTCGCCTCCACCAGCAGCCGCATGGTGTCCTGCCCGGTCTGCTGGTCGAGCGCCCCCGTGGGCTCGTCGGCGAACACCACGGCCGGCTTGCTCACCAGCGCCCTGGCGATGGCCACACGCTGGGCCTGGCCGCCGGACAACTCCCCCGGCCGCCGGCCCTCCATGGCGTGCAGGCCGAGGGGCGCGAACCACTCGCGCGCCTGCCGTACCGCCTGGGCCCTGGCCACCCCGCCCAGCATCAGCGGGAGCGCCACGTTCTCCTCGGCGGGCAACTCCGGCAGAAGCTGGCCGAACTGGAAGACGAAGCCGAAGCGGGTGCGGCGCAGCGCGCTGCGCCGGCGCTCGCCCATGGTGTCGATGCGCTGCCCGAGCAGGTGTACCTCGCCCCCGTCCGGTTTCATGATCCCGGCCAGGCAGTGCAGGAGCGTCGACTTGCCGGAGCCGCTCGGGCCCATGATCGCCACCGCTTCACCGGCTCGTACGGCGATGTCCACGCCGCCCAAGGCCACCGTCTGCCCGAACCGCTTGGTCAGGGCCCGTCCAACAAGTACGTCGTTCATGACGTACAGGCTCCCGGCGGAGCGGGGTGCGGCGGATCGGCCGTGCGTCCATCCCGCCTCGTCCGAACGGCTGATCCTGCTGACGAACGCCGTACGGCAAGACGCTCGGCGGTGCCGCCTTCGGCCTCCAGGTCGGGGATACCGGATGAAGCGGACAAGGTGCTGGCGCGGATCCAGGTCGCGAAGTACGACCTGGCCGCCTAAATCCACAGCAAGGGTGTGTGCGGGCTCGCCGACCAGGGGTCCTCCAGCGCCGCCTTCAACCTGAGCGAAGACCTGAGAAGTCCGAGGGGAACGTCATCACCTCGGAGGAGGGTTTCGCGGGGCCCAAGGAACCCATGGCCGGAGTCAGCTCGGAGAGCACGGTGACGCTGTGGTGCACCCCCACCCGGATGTTCGTCACCGTCGAGGCCGAGGACCTGGGAAAGGCGCGGGTTTTCGGTAACGCGGCGGCCAAGCAGACCAAGGAGGAGCTGACGGTCGTGGTGGGCACGCCGGAGGCGGTTGAACAGTCACTCCCCGACGCGACCATGAACGGCCGCTAACCCCGTTTCCGCAGGTGACCCGCACCCCGGTCTTGAAGTGCATGAGCCCGCGTGTGCGCGGGGCCGTGCTCCGGGCCATGAATCACGACCTCCGCCGCTATCGCCTGCCACCTCAAGGAGGGACATCCGCGTACGTGACGGCGGCCTTCTCCGTGGTCAAGACCTCCGCCTTCTTGGCCTCTACCGGCACCTGCGCCCAGACCACGGACTGGTCCTGACCGAACCGCCGCACTCCCCACTTCTCGGTCAGATCATCGACCAGCCACAGCCCCCTCCCATCCGTCCGGTCCTCGCCTGGCTTGCACGGATAGGGCACAACCGCAGACCCGTCATCGATCACCTCGACACCGATCACGTCATCCGCGACCAGTTCGATCACGACCCGGACCCGACCCCCAGAAACCCCTGAGCGGGTGTGCCTGACCGCGTTCGAGACCAACTCGCTGACCACCAGCAGCACGTCATCGAAGTCGCAGCACACCCCCGCCAGGACCGCCTTGACGCACTGCCGCGCCACGGGCACCGATGCCGCAACCCCTGGCAACCAGAACCCGCCTAGTTCCCGGACCCTGCCCATTACGGCACCATCCGCTCAAGAATCGCGATGGGCGCATCACGCACCGCCACACCAACTCGCGTCCAAGGCCATAGCCCCCACGAAAAGACGTCATCGTCCTTATATTTCACAATTCTTACCCGATACCTTTTACGCCCTGAATAAGGTCTCACGAGAAAATCCGGGCACCCTTCTACCGAGCCCTGCGCCACGCTCACCCTCGCCCCCAAAACGACCAAATCTTCCGCCAGTTGCAGAATGTGGCTCATTCGTTGCGCTTCGTGAGCACTAGCAGGCATGGCGAAACTTCCCTGAATGTGGGGGGATGCGGCAGATTCTGCTGGTGCACGCTCTGCCTTCGAAGCTATCGTGCATGAGCAGTAGCCCAAATGCAATAGCGCATTTGCGATTACAGCTATGGAATCCGCTAAGCTGTCCGGCGTGGCACGTCACAAGGCCCCAACGACCCGTCTTCGTCGGCTTGCTTATGAATTGCGCCAACTCAGGAGCAACGCCGATCTAACCTCTCAGCAAGTAGCCGAAGCGACAGGTCTCGTCCCGTCCACGCTGTTCCGCCTTGAATCCGCCAAAGTGAAGCCACAAGCCCGCACATTGCGGACACTTTTGGATCTATATGGCGTAACGGACGATCAGCGGCAGGAACTGGAGGCGCTTCTCAAAGCTGCGTCTGATCAGACTTGGTTGCAGCCCGCATCGGAGCATCTGCCCGGCCCTTACGCGGCCTATATCGGTTTCGAGCATGAGGCAGAGAGCTTGCTCAACTACGAGTCTTCGTTCATGCCCGGCCTTGTCCAGACCGAAGACTACGCGAGAGCTGTAATCATTGGATCATCGCCACAGGTGCCAGAAGGCGAAGTCGAGAACCGAGTGTCAGCGCGACTGGAACGGCAAACACGTTTGACACGGGATCAACCGCTGGTGCTCAACGCCGTGATAGACGAGGCCGTACTGCGACGGATCGTCGGCGGCAGGGCTGTTATGCGCGCTCAGATTCAGAAGCTCAGAGATTCGATTCAGCAGCCCAACATCACCTTGCAACTGATCCCAAATGAAAGCGGATCGCATCCTGGCATGTACGGAGCTTTCGCGATCCTTCGCTTCTCCGAGGCTCAGGATGTGGTCTACATGGAATCCAGCGCGAACGACCTCTTTCTGGAAAGTCCAGAAGATGTCAAGAGGTTTAACCTGATGTTTGAGCACCTTCAGGCCGTGGCTGCCAGCCCGGAGGCGACAGACACCTTCTTGGCCACCGTGCTCGACGAAACCTGAGAGGAGGATCTGATGGAAAAAGTCGATCTTACTGCGGCGGTCTGGCGCACCAGCAGCCTCAGCGGCGGCAACGGCCAATGCGTGGAGGTTGCCGTGGTCGGCGAGCGTATCGCCGTGCGAGACAGCAAGAACCGCGCGGGTAGCGTCCTGCTCTTCACCCCCGATGAGTGGCGAGCTTTCACCGGCGGTGTTCGCTTGGGTGAGTTCGACCTGCTTAGCTGACTCAATAGCGCGTGCCCGGCTGCTTGGAATGGTGGCCGGGCACTGCTCCGTCAGATCAGGGACGACCCTCTAGGCGATTCGTCAGCTTGATCGGTCTCGGAACGATCAGCAGGAACCAGGCGTGCCGGCCGTGCCCGCCTCGTCCGGACGGCTGATCCTTAGAGTTGGGCCGTGACTATTCGGGTTCTCATCGCGGACGACCAACAGTTGGTACGCACCGGCTTTCAGATGATTTTGGACGCCCAGCCGGACATGGAGGTCGTGGCCGCCGTGGCCGACGGCGCCGAGGCGGTGGCCGAGGCCAGGCGGCTCAGGCCGGACGTGTGCCTGCTGGACATCAGGATGCCCAAGCTGGACGGTCTGGAGGTGACCAGGGCGCTGGCGGGGCCCGGCGTGGACCATCCGCTGCGGGTGGTCATCGTGACCACGTTCGACCTGGACGAGTACGTCTATGGCGCGCTCCGCGCGGGCGCCACCGGTTTCCTGCTCAAGGACAGCGGGCCCACCCTGCTGATCGAGGCGGTCAAGGCGGCCGCGGCGGGTGACGCGCTGGTGTCGCCCTCGGTGACCGTACGGCTGCTGCGGCACCTGGCCCAGCCGAAGCGGGCCCCGCAGGCCGCGAACGACCCGCTGACCGATCGCGAGCTGGACGTGGTGCGGCTGGTGGCGCGAGGGCGGACCAATCAGGAGATGGCGGCGGAGTTGTTCGTGTCGCTCTCGACGGTCAAGACGCACCTCGGCAGCATCCAGGCCAAGCTCGGTGTCCGCAATCGGGTAGAAATCGCTGCTTGGGCGTGGGAATCCGGCGTGGTGAGCTGATTAACAGCGGGGCTCGCGGGATACAAGTGAATCAGAACCTCAGCGCATGGCCCGGGGGGAGAACAACGTGCGCTACACCCAGGCATCGCCCGCGAAAGCCGCTTTTGCCGTATACGTGACGCTAGCCGCCCAGGTCTTCTCCCTCGGCGCCCTCGTGCTCTTCGAACAGCTCCGCGGGCGTGAGCTCGCCACCCGGCTCGCCACGTTCGGCGGCCGGCCTCAGGGGGCCGACGCGGAGGCGGTGGTGGGCGAGGTGACGACGTTCGCGGTCTTGATGATGCTGGTCGCGGGCACCACCGTGGCCGCCGCCGCCGCTTACGTGACCTGGCTCGTGCGGGCCAGACAGGCCAACGACCGCTCCGCCGCCTCGGGTCCGGTGGCCGCCTCCTGGCTGCTCCCGGGTCTCAACCTGGTGGCGCCCGCGGTGCTCGTCGACGAGGTGTGGCGCGGCGCCAGGCCACCGGCCGGGCAGCGCGGGCGGTGGCTGACGCTGCTGCTGGGATGGTGGGTGAGCTGGCTGGCCATGCTCGCGCTCATCACGATCCGGCTGCCGCTCGGCTCCTCGGCAGGGGATCTGACGGGGGTGGGGCTGCCCGAGCTGAGCTGCGCCGCGGTGGCCGCCCTGCTGTGCGCGGCCACGGTACGCGAGCTGACCCGCCTGCAGCGGGCCTCCCGCTCCACCCGGGCCGCCGAGCCCGCCACGGTGCGCACCTTCTCCCCGCCGCCGCAGCAGCCGGCCACGGGCGCCACCCCGATCGGGCACGAGGTGGGGGCCGCCGGGGGCAGTACGACATAGCGGACGCCGCAGTCCGCTCGGCCTTGCGCACGCCGCCGCTTTCCGGCGCCGTGAGGCCGAGCGCACGCCGCCGCCTTCCGGCGCCGTGAGGCCGAGCGCACGCCGCCGCCTTCCGGCGCCATGAAGCTTCGGTGGCTACCGCCGCCCGAGCCCCTGCGGCGCCTTCTCGCCGCGGAGCTCGAAGTCGTCGAACGTCGTCTTCAGCAGCGACCGGTCGTCCTTGGGCGTCCGCGCGAACAGCCCGACGAATCCGTTCCCGATCCCGTTCGGATCGTCCACCTGGTGCACGCGCTTGTCGTTCACCCACAACGTCAGCCGCACGGTCGCCCCGCGCTGCTCGCAGGAGGCCACCATCCGCGCCTTGCCGGCCGGCTCGTCGAGCTGGACGGGCTGGGCCAGCGTGCTGCCGGACCCGTCGTAGACGCGCCGGATCCTGGCCTTCCCCGTCGTGTCGAGCGCGAACTCGTAGTAGGAGCCGTCGTCGGCGTTGTGGCAGTAGACGCCGTACTCGCCGGTCCCGGTCGACCTCTTGACCTCGGCGGTGACGCCGACGAGCACGGTGGTGGGCAACATCGGCGTGGGCGTGGCCGACGGCTCGGGCGTGGTGGTCGGCGTGGCGACGATGAAGGGGGCGGGCGCCTTGGCCCGCCGCTCCTCCCAGGTTCCCCCCACGTCCAGCCCGTACGTGCCGTCGGTGCGGTAGCCGTAGCTGGAGGCGGCGGCGGGGTCGTAGGTGCCCTCCCAGCCGCCGGAGGTCTGGGTGAAGTCCTCGGCGTACAGGACGCCCAGGTCGCCGGGCGGCCCACCGGGGGTGAGCACCGCCCACGCGCCCACGGCGACGGCCGCCACCACGGCCACGACGGCCGCGATCACGGCGATCAGCTTGCCACGCGGCCGGTCCGGCAGGCTCTGCGTCAACGACGTGGTGGCGGCCTGCTGCCAGGCCACCTGCACGGTCCGCGCCGCCTGCTCCGGCGCGGCCGACCGCCCGACGAGGTGGTCGAGGAGCTGCTGGGCCGTGGGCCGCTGGGCCGGGTCCTTCAGCAGCGCCGCCCCGACCAGCTCGCGCAGGCCGGGCTCGACCTCGCTGAGGTCGGGCTCGGTGTTGAGCACCTGGTAGAGGATCGCGGGCAGCGTGTCGCCGCCGAAGGGCGCCCGCCCGCTGGCCGCGTACGCCACCAGGCAGCCCCACGAGAACACGTCGCAGGCCGGGGAGACCGGATCGCCCCGCAGCACCTCAGGAGCCATGTAGCGGGGCGTGCCCACCAATTCGCCGGTGCCCGTGAGGCCGCCGAGCGTGTCGAGCGCCCGCGCGATGCCGAAGTCGATCACGCGCGGCCCGACGGGCGACAACAACACGTTGGACGGCTTGAGGTCCCTGTGCACCACCCCGGCCCCGTGGATGGCGGTGAGCGCGGTGGCCACGCTGACGGCCAGCGCGTCGAGGCTGGAGCCGCGCAGGGGGCCGGACCGGCGGACGGCCTCTTCGAGGTTGGGCCCTGGCACGTATTCGGTGACCACGTAGAGCTGGCCGCCGTCGAGCGCGGCCTCGATCACCGCGGCCGTGCAGAAGCGGCGGACTCGCTGAGCGGCGTCGGCCTCCCTGCGAAAGCGCATGCGGAACTGCTCGTGCTGGCTGAGCTCCGGGTTGATCACCTTGACGGCGACCCGTTGCCCAGCCGGGTCCTCGGCCAGGTGGACCGTGCCCATGCCGCCGCGTCCCAGCACGCTGAGTAACCTGTAGCGCCCGATGTGGGAGGTTTCACCGCTCACGCCGCGTTAGCTTACCCACATGGGGCATCCTCCGCAGGT
Source organism: Nonomuraea sp. NPDC002799 (assembly GCF_053592075.1). Lineage (NCBI taxonomy): Bacteria > Bacillati > Actinomycetota > Actinomycetes > Streptosporangiales > Streptosporangiaceae > Nonomuraea > Nonomuraea sp. NPDC002799. The sequence goes on along the minus strand of NZ_JBSFVA010000004.1, from coordinate 313,125 downwards.
GACGCGGGTCCCCATCCGCGAAAGACCTCGCGTACGCGGCCCAGCGAGGGCAGTCCCTTCGCCGGCCCGGCGACCAGAACGCGGCAGCCGGCCGCCGTGGCCGCCGCGATGCCCGCCGGGCTGTCCTCGATGGCGACGCACCGCGCGGGCACCGTCCCGAGCCGCCGCGCCGCCTCCAGATAGGGATCGGGGTACGGCTTGCCGCGCTCGGTGTCCTCATCCGCGATCACCAGGTCGAACGTGTGCCCCAGCCGCGGCAGCACCAGCTCCACGATGCTCCGGGGGGAGGCGCTGACCAGGGCGGTCCTGATGGCGGTGGCGGCGAGCCCGGCCAGGAGCTCCGGCGCTCCCCGCACGACCGTCAGGCCCCGCCCGATGCGGTCGGCGAAGGCGTCGGTGAGCCGCCCGGCCAGTGCCGGCTCGCCCAGGTGCGCGGCCACGTCCCCGATCGTCCGCCCGTGGACGTGCGGGACGTCGGCGGCCCCCAGCGGGCGGCCGAGTGACGCCGCGACGGCGGCGGCCGCCTGCCACCACAGCCCCTCGGTGTCGACCAGCGTGCCGTCCATGTCGAGCAGGACGGCGTCGGGCCCGTCGAGGTCGGGGCCGAGCAGGACGCCGCCGGGGTCAGACGGCATCGGCGGCCACGACGGGCGCGGGGACCGTGACCGTGCGGGCCGCGACCAGGACGGGCCGCTCCACCAGCCGCACGACCACGCGGGTCCCGGGCGCGAGCCGTACCGCCTCGTGTCCCGGCACGTCGGCGAGTACCTCCCCGCCATCGACCGCCAGCCGGAGCCGGACGGAGGCTCCGCGGAAGGACGCGGCGAGCACTTCGGCGGGGCCGTCCACGGTCGCGGTGACCTGGACGGCTTCCGGACGGATCAGCACGTCGACGGACGGATCAGCGGGAACGGGACCGTCCACGGGCAGGAGCTGCCCGAGCACCGTGACGTGGTCCCCGGAGACCTGCCCGGCCAGGTGGTTCATGGCGCCGACGAACTCGGCCACGAACGGCGTGGCCGGCCGGTCGTAGATCTCGGCGGGCGCGCCGGCCTGTTCGAGCCGCCCGTCGCGCAGCACCGCCACCCGGTCGGCGATCGACAGGGCCTCCTCCTGGTCGTGGGTGACGAAGATGGTGGTGATGCCCAGGTCGAGCTGCAGGCGGCGGATCTCCTCGCGCAGCGCCACCCGCACCTTGGCGTCCAGGGCCGACAGCGGCTCGTCCAGCAGCAGCACGCGCGGCTCCAGGGCGAGCGCGCGGGCCAGGGCGACGCGCTGCTGCTGGCCGCCGGAGAGCTCGTGCGGATAGCGGCCGGCGTGGGCAGGCAGCCCGACGCGTTCGAGGAGCTCGTCCGCCTTCGCCCGCCTCGTGGCCACGGGCACCTTGCGGACGCGCAGGCCGAAGGCGACGTTGTCGCGGGCGGTCAGGTTGGGGAAGAGCGAGTAGGACTGGAAGACCATGCCCGCGTCGCGCTTGTTGGCCGGAACGTTCGTGACGTCCTTGCCGTCCACCAGCACCGCGCCGGAGTCCGGCCGTTCGAACCCGGCCACGCACCGCAGCGCCGTCGTCTTGCCGCAGCCCGAGGGGCCGAGCAGCGCGACGAGCTCGCCGGGCGCCACGATCAGGTCGAACCCGTCCAGCGCGACCGTCTTGCCGAACACCCGGCGCAGCCCGCGGAACTCCACCGATGCGGTCATTTCCGCTTCTCCTTACCGAACGCCCTCGACACGGCCAGCAACAACAACCAGATGAGGAGGAGGCTAAGGATCGAGACGGCCACCGAGAGCTGGCCCTTGGACCCGGAGACGGTCACGATCCACACCGCGAACGGCTCGTAGCCGAGCAGGCTCGCGACGGTGTACTCCCCCAGCACCAGGGCCAGGGTCAGGAACGACGCGCTGGCCAGGGCCGAGCGCAGGTTGGGCACGACCACCCGGAGCAGCACGTACGGCCACGAGGCCCCCAGGTTGCGGGCCGCCTCCACCAGCGTCCGCACGTCCATGGTGTGCAGCCCGGCGTCCAGCGACCGGTACACGAAGGGCAGCACGAGCACCACGTACGCCAGCACCAGCACCACGGGGAAGCCCGGATCCTGCATCGCGATCACCGTGCCCCAGAACGGCGTCGGCGCCAGCACCTCGGTCCCGGTGCGCAGCGACGTGCCGATCCCGGCCACGAACGTGATCGGCGGCACCACCAGCGGCAATGTGCACAACACCTCCATCACCGGGCGCAACCGCGGCGCGAAGAGGCGGACGGCCAGCATCGCGGGCAGCGCCAGCAGCAGGACCAGCACGATCGTGGCGACCGCCAGCGCCAGCGACATCGTCAGCGACCGCACGAACCCGTCGGCCGTCAGCAGCTCGCCGTAGGCGGAGAACGACACCCCGGCGGTGGGCGTGTAGATCGTGTACCAGAGCGAGGCGCCGAGCGGGATCAGGAAGTAGGCCGCGGCCAGCAGGAAGACCGCCCCGCGCCACACCCGCGGCCGGGACGCCCGCCCGGAGACGCGCTCCAGGCCGGTCAGTGCAACCATCGGGAGCTCCTCCTCTGCAGCGGCAGGTAGATCGCCATCACCAGGCCGGCCACCAGGACCATGTCGAGGCTGAGGGCCAGCGCGATGTTCTCGTAGCCGATGAGCACGTCGCCGGTGAGCGCGCTGGCGATCTTCAACGTGACCAGCGGGACGACGGTCCCGACCATGGCGTTCGCGGTCGCGTACGCGGAGAAGGCCGAGCCGAACAGCAGCACCACCCCGCCCAGCATCGCCGGCGCGAGCACGGGCAGCGCGACGAAGCGCCAGTAGTGCCAGGCGGTGGCCCCGCTGTTGGCCGCGGCCTCGCGCCACTGCGGGCGCAGCCCGTCCAGCGCCGGAGCCATGACCAGCACCATCAGCGGGACCGCGAAGTAGAGGTAGACCACGGCGAGCCCCCAGAAGGTGTACAGCGCGCCCGAGGGCAGCCCGACGAGGCCGCTGATCACGCCGGAGTTGCCGAGCGTGGCGATCCAGAAGAACGCCAGCGGCACCCCGCCGAAGTTGGCCAGCACGCCGGAGGCCGTCAGCACCGACTCGCGCAGCCACCTGGAGCGGGAGGTCACGACGGCGTAGGCGAGGAACGTCCCCAGGGCGGCTCCCGCCAGCGCGACCACGGCCGACAGCTTGACGCTGCCGATCATGGCGGTGAGGTAGCCGCCCCGCAGGCTCTGCGCCAGGTTCGCCGTGCTCGGCCGGCCGTCGGCCGTGAAGGCCCCCGCCACCAGCGCGATGGCGGGGACGCCGAACACGAACGCGTAGAACGCCAGCAGCGGCAGCGCGCCCAGCCAGCCCCTCGAACGGGTGCGGCTCATCCCGAGATCGCGGTGTCCCAGCCGCCGGCCAGCTTGGCCTTGGCCGCGTCCACCTGCTCGCTCGTGGGGAACGCGGGCGTGCCATCCACCGCGGGCAGCTTCGCCGCCAGCGCCTGGTCCACGGTGCCGTCGGAGGTCATGACCGGCAGCAGGACCGGGCGGGCGAAGCCCTTGAGGTAGAGGTTCTGGCCCTCGGCGCTGTAGAGGTACTCCTGCCAGAGCCGGGCGGCGGCCGGGTGGGGCGCGTCCTTGTTGATGGCCTGGGCGTACATCTGGAAGTACTTGCCGTCCGTGGGGATGTTCACCTTCCAGTCGAGGCCCTTGGCCGCCATCTGGGGCGCGTAGGCGGCGTTGTTGTAGTCCCAGTCGATACTGATCTGGGTCTCGCCCTTCTCGATGGTCGCGGGCGTGGTCTCGACCGGGTTGTAGTTGCCGGCGTCCTTGAGCTTCTTGAAGAAGTCGATGCCGGGCTGGATGTCGTCGAAGGAGCCGCCGCTCGCGATGGCGGCCGCGTACACGCCGGCGAAGGCCGAGCCGGACTTGGTCGGGTTGCCGTTCATCGCGACCTTGCCCTTGTACTCGGGCTTGAGCAGGTCGGCGAAGCTCAGCGGGCAGGTGGTGATCTTCTTGGCGTCGCAGCCGATGGACACGTAGCCGCCGTAGTCGTTGACCCAGAGCCCGGTGGCCTCCTTCTGGCCCTCGGGGATCTTGTCGAACACCTGCACCTGGTAGGGCGCGAACAGGCCCTCCTTGGCGCCGCTGATCGCGAACGACTGGCCGAGGTCGAGCACGTCGGGGGCGCGGTCCTGACCCTTGCGGGTCTTGACGGCGTTGATCTCGTCGGCGCTGGCCGCGTCGGGGGTCTCGCTCTCGATCTTGATGCCGTACTTGGCCTGGAACTTCTCGATGATCTCGCCGTAGTTGGCCCAGTCGGGCGGCAGGGCGATGACGTGCAGGCTGCCCTCCTTCTTGGCCGCCTCGACGAGCTTGTCGAGGCCGCCGAAGGCGGCGGCCGAGGCGGCCGTGGCCGCGTTCGTCCCGCCTTGGGAGGCTTGAGTGGTCTGCTGGGTGCCAGGAGCGGCTCCGCACGCCGCTGTTACTAGGGTGATGGCCGCGGCTACGCCGGCCGCACGGGCGCGAGGTGTGAACACGACGCCTCCACTTTGCTGGGGGTGTGGAAAGAACCTAAGGGAACTTGTACAAACAAGCGAGCACCAGTAAGTCGCATGAACGTTGCTCTTTCGTGAATGACAGGGAGCGGGGATGGTTGCGCGTTATGAACTGATCGCCGATGAGCTGCGCGGGGAGATCATCGGCGGCGCGCATCCCGTCGGCTCCCAGCTCCCCAGCGAGTCCGAGCTGGCCGCACGGTACGGCGCGGCGCGCGGCACGGTGCGCCAGGCGGTGGCCGTGCTCGCGGCGGAGGGCCTGGTCGGCTCCCGTCAGGGCGCCCGGCGCATCGTGCTCGGCACCGCGCGCAGCCAGAGCTTCGCCGAGTTGCACAGCTTCGCGCAGTGGGCGCGCGGCAACGGCCACCGCTTCGGCGGCCAGGTGATCGAGCAGCGCCGCAGGGCGGCCGACGCCGCCGAGGCGGCCCGGCTCGGCACCGAGGAGGTGCTGGAGGTGCTGCGCCTGCGCTCGCTGGAGGACGAGCCCGTGCTGCTCGAGCGGACGGTGTACGCCAGATGGGTGGCCGCCGCCGTCGAGCGGCTCCCGGCCGGCTGCGAGTCCGTCACGGAGGCGCTCTACGACGCGATCGGGCTCGTGTTCGCCTACGGCGAGCACCTCATCGACGCGGTCTCCGCCGGCTCACGGGACGCCAGGCTCCTGGGGGTGCGCCGGGGCAGCCCGCTGCTGCGCCAGCGCAGGACCACGACCACCCATGAGGGCAGGCCGGTGGAGTCGTCGGACGACCGCTACCGGCCGGGCAGCGTGACCTTCAGCATCCGCAACTCGATCGGCGCGAACCCGCTCGCACGGCAGGCAGGCGACTTGCGCTTGAGGCCGTGAGAACATATGTTCGACTCGTAAGCGCCCGTCTTCCCCCGGGTGGCTCAGCAACCGACCAGAGCCGCGGGGAGAAGCGTCTTGAGCAGACTCTATGGCGATCCGATAGAGGTGTGGACCAGAGACGGGGAGCCGACCCAGTTCGTCTGGCGCGACCGGCTCTATCTCGTCCGCCGTGTCCTCGACCACTGGGTGGTCGCGCGCGAGTGGTGGAAGACCGGCGAGGGCGATCCCGGCGAGCGCCAGTTCTGGCGGGTGGAGGCCAGCCCCGGGCGTGAGGTGGGCTCCTACGAGCTGCGCTACGACACCGCCGGCGACGGCTGGCTGCTGCTGCGGGCGTGGGACTGATGGCGCCCCCGTTCCCGCACCTCAACGTCTGCTCCTCCTACTCCATGCGCTACGGGACCGCCTTCCCGCGGGCGCTGGTCAGCCGGGCGGCCGAGCACGGGATGGACATCCTGGCGCTGACCGACCGCGACGGGCTCTACGGCGCGATCAAGCACGCCCAGGCGTGCGCGGAGGCCGGGATCGCCCCGGTCCTGGGCGTGAACCTGGCGCTCGACGTCCCCGCCCCGGCCTTCGCACCGGTGCCGGGGATCCATCCGCCCCGCCCGAGGACGGGGCCGAACGCCGAGGACCGCGTCACGGTGCTGGCCCGCTCCGGCGGCTGGTCGCGCCTGTGCCGCCTCGTCACGGCCGCCCACCACACCGGCGAGCGCGGCGCGCCCAAGGTGACCAGGGAGCTGGCCGGCGAGTGGGCGGGCGGTCCCGGCGAGCACGGGTTCGGCGCCGATGACGGGCTCGTGGTGCTGCTCGGCCCCAGGTCCGACGTGGGCCGCGCGGTGGCCGAGCGCCGCGACGAGCACGCCAGGACGCTGCTCGGCCTGTGGCGCGCCGCGGTGCCCGGCGTGGTGATCGAGCTGGTCGACCAGTACGGCTTCCGCGACGCCATCACCGCCGTGCGCATGCTCGGCCTGGCCGAGTCCATGGGCGTGCCGGCCGTGCTGACCAACGCCGCGCGCTACCTGGACCCGGCCGACCACCAGGTCGGCGACGTGCTCGACGCGGCCCGCCAGCTCGTCCCGCTGCACCCGCGCCATCTCGACCGGACGACCTCCCACGCCTACCTCAAGAGCACCAAGGAGATGTGGCAGGTGGCGGCCAAGGTCTGCGGCGCGGACCAGGAGCGGGTGGCGCGGCTGCTGCGCACGACCAGGCGGCTGGCCGAGGCCTGCTCGATGGATCCGCTCAGCCTGCTCGCGCTCCGCAACAACCCGCCCGACCTGCACCTGCCCGAGATCGGCCGCGATCCGGTGCCGCTGCTGCGCCACCGGGTCGAGGACGGGCTGGCCACCCGCGGGCTCGACCGCTCGGACGGCGCCAGGGAGCGCCTGCGGGCGGAGATGGCCATCATCGAAAGCAAGCGCCTGTCCGGATATTTCATCGCCGTGGCCGGCATCACCGACATGATCCGCGGGATGGGCATCCGCTGCGCCATCCGCGGCTCGGGCGCGGGCAGCCTGGTCAACTACCTCATCGGCATCGGCGAGGTGGATCCGCTCGAACACGGCCTGCTCATGGAGCGCTTCCTGTCCGAGGGCCGCATCGGGCTGCCCGACATCGACATGGACGTGGAGTCGGCCCGCCGGCTCGACTGCTACAAGGCCATCTTCGACCGCTACGGCGAGTCCCGCGTGGCCTGCGTGTCCATGATGGAGACCTACCGGGCGCGCAGCGCCATCCGCGACGTCGCGGGGGCGATGGGCCTGCCGCCGCACGAGATCGACGCCATCGCCAAGGCGTTCCCGCACGTCAGGGCCAGGCAGATCACCGCCTCCCTGAGCGACCTGCCCGAGTTGCGCGACAGCCGGCTCGGCGAGGCGGGGCTCGACCGGGTGTTCCGGCTGGCGGAGCGGCTCGACGGCCTGCCCCGGCACATCGCGCTGCACCCGTGCGGCGTGCTGATCGGCAACTCGGGGCTGCGCGACAGGACACCGGTGGAACGCAGCCTGCTGGAGTTCCCGATGTCGCAGTTCGACAAGGACGACGTGGAGGAGGCGGGGCTGCTCAAGCTCGACGTGCTGGGCGTGCGGATGCAGTCCGCGATGGCGTACACGCTGGGCGAGATCAGGCGCGTGGACGACGTCGTGGTCGAGCTGGACACCCAGCGGGGCGACGATCAGGAGGTCCAGTACGTGCCGCACGACGACCAGGACACCTACGACATGATCTGCGCCTCCCGGACCCTCGGCTGCTTCCAGATCGAGTCGCCGGGCCAGCGCGAGCTGGTGGCCAAGCTGGAGCCGCGCCGGATGCACGACCTGATCGTGGACATCTCGCTGTTCCGGCCGGGGCCGGTCAACTCCGACATGGTGACGCCCTATCTGGAGGCCAGGCACGGGTGGCGGCAGCCGTACTATCCGCACGAGCGGCTGCGCGCGGCGCTGAAGGAGACGCACGGCGTCGTGGTCTTCCACGAGCAGGTGCTCAAGATCATCTCGGTGATGACCGGGCGCGACCTGTCGTTCGCCGAGCAGCTCAGGCGCACGCTGGGCACGCCGGAGGGGCGGGACCGGGTGCGCCGGGCGTTCGTCCCCCTGGCCAGGGCCAACGGGTTCGGCGACGCGGCCGTCGAGCGGGCCTGGAAGGTGCTGGACGCGTTCGGGGCCTTCGGGTTCTGCAAGGCGCACGCGGCGGCGTTCGCGCTGCCCACCTACCAGTCGGCCTGGCTGAAGCGGCACCACGCGGCGGCGTTCTTCGCCGGGGTGCTCACGCACGAGCCCGGCATGTACCCCTCGCGGGTCATCATCGACGAGGCCCGGCAGTGCGGCGTCAAGATCCTGCCGCTCGACATCAACAAGTCGGGCAAGGACTGGCGGGTGGAGCGGCTCGGGCCACGCGTTCAGGTGCGGGTGCGGCCGGCCGCCCTGGAGGCCGGTTCCGGGGACGACGCGCGGCGCCGGGTCAGGGACTTCAAGATCGAGGAGATCGGCAAGGGGTACGCGCTGCGGGTGCCGTTCTCGGCGATCAAGGGGGTGAGCGAGGCGGAGGTCGAGCGCATGGTCGCCGGGCAGCCGTACACGTCGCTGGCCGACTTCTGGGACCGGGCTCGCCCTTCGCGGCCCACGATCGAGCGGATCGTCCAGGTCGGCGGCCTGGACGCGCTGCACGAGCTGCGTCCTGGCGGCCCGCGCTGGCGGCCGGGCGAGCTGACCAGGCGCGACCTGATCGCCCAGATCGGCGCGCTCGACCGGTCCTCGTCGATCGGCGTCCGGGCGGGCCCCCGCGCGTCCAAGCGCTACACCTCCGCCCGCCCCGCCCGCCCCGAGCCGCAACCGTCCACCCAGCTCCCGCTGGGGTTCACCGAGCACCTCCCGCCCGGCGAGCTGCCCGAGATGACGGAGTCGGAGATGGTGGAGGCGGAGCTGGAGATCCTCGGCATCGACGTCAGCCGCCACGTCATCAGCTTCCACCGCGAGCTGCTCGACGCCCTCGGGGTGGTGCGTTCCCGAGATCTTCTCGCCCAGCGCAACGGGGCGGAGATCCTGGTGGCGGGGGTCAAGGTGGCGACGCAGACGCCTGCCGTCCGCTCGGGCCAGCGGGTCATCTTCACCACGCTGGACGACTCGACGGGGCCGATCGACCTGACGTTCTTCGAGTCGGTGCAGGGCCGGTGCGCGGCGACGGTGTTCGGCTCGTGGCTCATGCTGGCCAGGGGGGTGGTCCGGCGCACGGGCACGCGGGCGGTGTCGATGCGCGCGGTCGACTGCTGGGACCTGGCGGACCTGGACGCGCTCTGGCGCGCCGAGGGCGCCGACGCGGTCCGCGCCGTCCTCGGCCGGGCGCCGCAGGAGCAGGCCGGGGTCGGCGGACGCCAGATCGAGTACGCCAACGGCTTCCGCCTGTCCCCCTACTCCGACCTGGCCCCGGCCGTCGCCGGCCCGCCCCGGCGGCTCTGGCACGCCAGCCAGGGCAGCTCGGGACCGACGGCCGCATAAGCCCCCGGGCGGCACGGGGCCGACGGCGGCGTGAGCCCCGGGTGGCACGGGTGGCCCGAAGCGGAGTTGACTAGGGGCATGCATGCCATCATCGTCTCCGCCCAGGGCGGCCCAGAGGTTCTCGAATACGTCGAGCGTCCCGACCCGTCACCGGGTGACGGGCAGGTCGTGGTCGACGTGGCGGCCAGCGGCGTCAACTTCATCGACATCTACCACCGCTCCGGCGCCTACCCGCTCGATCTGCCGACGGCCATCGGCTCCGAGGGCGCCGGCACCGTCTCGGCCGTCGGCCCGGGCGTGCGCGACGTCGCCGTCGGCGACACCGTGGCCTGGGCCGGGGTGATGGGCAGCTACGCCGAGAAGGCGGTGGTCCCGGCCGATCGCGTGGTGCCCGTGCCCGAGGGCGTGTCCGCCGAGCTGGCGGCCGCGACGATGTTGCAGGGCATGACCGCCCACTACCTGACCCACTCCACCCACGAGGTGCGCCAGGGCGACGACGTGCTCATCCACGCCGGGGCCGGCGGCATGGGCCAGTTGCTGATCCAGCTCGCCAAGCTCAGGGGCGCCAAGGTCTGCACCACGGTCTCCAGCGCGGAGAAGGAGAAGCAGGCGCGCGCGGCCGGCGCCGACGAGGTGCTGCGCTACGACGACTTCGCCGAGACCCTGGGCCGGTCGATCGACGTGGTCTACGACGGGGTCGGCGCGGCCACGTTCGACGGCGGGCTAGCCGTGCTGCGCCCGCGCGGCCTCATGGCCCTGTACGGCGCCGCCAGCGGCCCCGTCCCCCCGCTCGACCCCCAGACGCTCAACCGGCATGGCTCGCTCTTCCTCACCAGGCCCACGCTCGTCAACTACATCGCCGACCGCGCGGAGCTGCTCCAGCGCGCCTCCGACCTGTTCGGCTGGATCGCCGGGGGACAACTCGCCATCAACGTCTCCCGTCGTTATCCGCTGGCCGACGCCCGCCAGGCCCACGAGGACCTGGCCGGCCGCCGTACCACCGGAAAGCTCCTCCTCATACCCTGACGAACATGGACATCGCTGGATCGATCTGGTCGTTCGCCGCCGTGGTGGCGCTGCTCACCATCACCCCGGGGCTCGACACGGCCCTCGTCCTGCGCACGTCGTTGCTGGCGGGCCGGCGCCCGGCATGGGGGGTGACGCTGGGCATCCAGCTCGGCACGCTGATCTGGGGCGTGCTCACCGCGGCCGGGTTGTCGGCGCTGCTGGCCGCCTCCCAGCCGGCCTACGACGTCCTGCGCTGGGCCGGGGCGGCGTACCTGGTGTGGATGGGCCTGCGCCTGCTCCTGACGAGGTCCGCCGCCGCGGAGGCCGCGGAGCGGCCGGAGGAGGTGCGCTTCAGGAAGGGGTTCACCCGCGGCCTGGTCACGAACCTGCTCAACCCCAAGGTGGGCGCGTTCTACGTGGCCATGTTGCCGCAGTTCATCCCGGCCGGCGCGCCCCACGCGGTGATGGGGCTGGCGCTGGCGGGCGTGCACGTGGCCGAGGGGCTGCTGTGGTGCGCGCTGCTCATCGGGTTCGCCGCGCTGATGGGCGGGTTCCTGCGGGCGCCGTGGGTGCGGCGCCTGCTCGACCGCCTGACCGGCGTCGTCATCGTCGGCTTCGGCATCCGCCTGGCCGTCAGCGACTGAAGACCGCCTCAATGACCGGGCCCGGCGGGCCAGCCGAGCAGCCGGGCGCCCAGCACCGCGGTCTCCAGGGTGAAGCGCTGCGTCGGGTCGTCGGGCGCGAAACCGGTCAGGCGGCGGATACGTTCCAGCCGGTACGTGACCGCCCGCGGGCTGAGCCCCAGCCGCCTGGCCGCGGCCGTCTGGTTGCCGTGCGAGGCGAAGACGGCCTCCAGCGTCTCCAGCAGCGGCCCGTGCCCGCCCCGCGCCGCCAGCAGCGGGCCGAGCACGCTCGTGACCAGGTCCTCCATGGCGCTCCTGTCGCGCAGCAGCACGGGGAAGACCAGCAGGTCGGCCGCCTTGACCACGTCGATCCGCAACCCCAGCCCGTCGGCCACCTCCAACGCCTGCGCCGCCTCCCGGTAGGAGGAGACCACCCCGCTGGGCCCCCGGTGCGCCCGGCCGACGCCGGCCCGCCATCCGGCCGGGAAGCGGGCGCGTACGTGGTGGGTGAACTCCCCCACGGCGGCCGGCAACGTCGCCGGGGTCACGCACACCAGCAGCCCGTCGCGCACGGCCACCAGCACGTTGTGGGAGCCGAACCTGGCGATCAGGTCCCGCTCGATCCGGTCCTGGTCGCCGTCGCGCAGGCCGCGCGCCACCGCCACCACGTACGACTCCGCCAGCCGCAGCCCGAAGTGCTCCGCCCGCTCGGCCAGCCGCTCGGCCCGCCCCTGCAGCAGGTCGTCCACGAACTCCCTGCGCGCGTCCTCCTCGTTCCTGATGGCCGCGCGCTGCGCCTGCTCGTAGCCCTCCATCAGCGCGGACACCGCCTTGCGCAGCGCGGGCAGCACCCCGGCCAGGCCATCCCCGGCGGCGAGCGCCCCGTCCACCAGCGACCGCAGCGGGATCCCGAGCTCGGCGGCCCGCGTGCCCGCCGCCCGGTAGGAGTCGAGCGCGTCGCGGCCCGGCAGACGCCCGGTCGCGGCATGCTCGGCCAGCACCTGCCGATGCCCGCCGAGCAGGCCGGCGGGCATCTCCGAGATCGCCATCACACTCCTACGTCACGCCTGTCGAAGGCGAGCACGGCGGTGAGCGCGAGCACGGCCGTCGCTCCCGCCAGCACAAGGTAGTCCCCGACCGGCAGCCCCTCATAGAGCGGCCGGCCCTCGGCGTAGTAGTGGAACGGCGAGGCCCACTTCAGCCAGGCGATGGCGTCGACGTTCCGGCCGACCGTGACGACCATGTAGCCCGCCACCACCCACACTCCGGCGACGGCCGCGGCGACCGCCCTGCGCCCGGTGGCGGCGCCGACGGCCAGTGTCACGCTGCCGAAGAAGAGCCCGAGCAGGAGCACGCCCAGGTGCGCCGCCAGGATCCGGCCGAACGGGACGCCCATCTCGACGGACTCGCTGACCGCCCACGCGACCACCACCGTCACCAGGGCCACCACCGCCAGGAGCACGACCAGCGCCGCGAACCTGTCCAGCACCAGCCGCCGCCGGTCGACGGGCAGCGTGACGACGAGCTCCAGCGTGCCCGCCTCCTCCGGCTGCGCGATGGCGCGGTTGGCCAGCAGCACCGCGCACACGATGAACAACATGGGGATGAAGAGCTGGTAGACCACCGTCTGCAGGTAGCCGACGCCGGAGGTGAAGTCCTGGATGCCGCCCAGCAGGTCGCGCAGCGGGCCGGGGAACTTGTCCATCATCACCGGGCCGTACGTCTCCGGGCTCTGCCTGACGCTGGCGTACGTGCCCAGGTAGACGCTGATGAAGGCGCTGATGCCGGCGCACCACCAGATGAGCGCCCGCCGGCTGTCACGCAGACTCTTGGCGATCATGGTGCCGCTCCTCGTCGCTGTAGTAGGTCAGGAAGATCTCTTCGAGGTCGGGCTCCGCGCTCACCAGGTGCACGACGGTGAAGCGCGCCGCCGCCTTGATCAGGGCGTCCGGGCGTCCGTCGATCGTGCAGCGCACGCCGGCGCCCTCGACGCGCAGGTCGCGTACGCCGGGCAGGTTCTCGAAGGCCGCGCGCGGCACGGGCGCGTCGAAGTGCAGCTCGACCCGGCGCACCGCCTTCTCGCGCAGCGCCGCGACGTTCTCGATGGCGACCAGCCGGCCGGCGCGGACGATGCCGACCCGGTCGGAGACGCTCTCGACCTCGGCCAGCACGTGCGAGGACATGAGCACGGTCCGCCCGGAGGCGCGCACCTCCCGCACCATGGCCAGGAACTCCTGCTGCACCAGCGGATCGAGCCCGCCGGTCGGCTCGTCGAGTATGAGGAACTCCGGCTCGTGCATGAACGCCTGGATCAGGCCGACCTTCTGCTTGTTGCCCTTGGAGAGCTTGCGCATCTGCACCGTCAGGTCGGCCTCGAACCGCTCCGCCAGCGCGTCGATGCGGGCGTCGGGCACGCCGCCGCGGATCCGCCCGAGGAAGCGCAGGTAGTCCTTGGCCCGCTCGCGGCCCTCCAGCGCCAGCTCGCCCGGCAGATAGCCGATCCGGCCGCGCACGGCGGCGTCGCGCGGTTCGGCGCCGAGCACGCGTACCGTGCCCCGGGTCGGCCTGATCACGTCGAGCAGCAACCTGAGCGTGGTGGTCTTGCCGGCGCCGTTCGGCCCGAGGTAGCCGAAGATCTCACCCGGCTGGATCTCCAGCGTCAGATCCTCCAGCCCCCGGCGTTTCCCGTAATACTTGGTCAGCCTTTCGGCCTGCACCACTGCTGTCATGGCCGAATGGTCTCGCTCGCCGGGCCGCTCCGTCATGGGCGGATCCGGCAGCTTTGTTGCCTGCTTCGTTTCCGGGGCACGGCAAGGAGAGGGGGGTGAGCGGTGTGGAGACCGCGTTCGTACTCGGTGGTGGTGGCGTGCTCGGCGCGCACGAGGTCGGCATGCTCCAGGCGCTGGACGAGGCGGACATCCGCCCCGACCTCGTGGTGGGCACGTCCGTCGGGGCGCTGAACGGGGCGCTCATCGCCGCCGACCCGGCCGAGGCGGTCACCAGGCTGACGGCCCTGTGGCGTTCCGACGTCGTGCGCACGGCTTTCGCGGGCTCCTGGGTGACCCGGTTGTCCACACTGGCCAGGACCGGCACCCATCTGCACCCGAACGGGCCCCTTCGGGAGGTGCTGGCCAGGACCGTGCAGGTTGAGCGGATCGAGGAGCTGAGCGTCCCGTTCCAGTGCGTGGCGGCCTCGGTGGAGCGGGCCGCGGCCCACTGGTTCACGCAGGGGCCGCTGGTCGACGCGGTGCTGGCCTCGTGCGCGGTGCCGGGGCTGCTGCCGCCCGTCGTCATCGGCGGCGAGCACTTCTACGACGGCGGGCTGGTGCACAGCATCCCGATCGGGCGGGCCGTGCAGCTCGGGGCCAAGCGTGTGTATGTCCTGCACGTCGGGCGCATCGAACGGCCCCTCACGCCGCCCCGGCGCTTCTGGGAGGTGGGCATGGTGGCGTTCGAGATCGCCCGCCGCCACCGGTTCGCCGAGGACCTGGCCACGCTGCCGCCGGGCGTCGAGGTGCACGTGCTGCCCGCCGGGGTCACCGAGCCGCTGTCGCTCATGCGCTACCGCGACGTGTCCCAGGTCTCCGCCGCCATCGACCGGGCCCACGAGGCGTCTTCCCGGTATTTGCGGAACAGGGCAGGATAGGGGAGACCGCTGAGGGAGGCCCTGTTGCTCCCACCACGTATCCTGCGCCGGCTCGTGCTGGCCCCGCTGGTCATCGTCATGACCGTGTTCATGGTCGTGACGCTGCCGTTCTGGCTGGTCGTCACGGCCGCCGCCTCGCTGCGCCTGCCGCCGCCGCAGCGCAGGGGGGCGAGGTTCGTCTGGTTCGCGGTCGCGTGGCTGACGCTGGAGTCTGCCGTGCTGATGGCGTGCCTGTGGTTGTGGGTGGTGGGCGGGAGCCGGCGCGAGGAGCGGCACTATGCCCTGATCGGATGGTTCCTGGCGAAGGTGTACGCGGCGGCGGTGCGGATCTTCCGGCTGGTCGTGAGCGTGGAGGAGCCGGAGCTCACCGAGGACGAGCGGGCCGCGCGGCTGACCCGGCCGGTCATCGTGTTGTCCCGGCACGCGGGACCCGGCGACTCCTTCCTGCTGATCCACCAGCTCCTGGCCGTCTACCGGCGGCGGCCCAGGATCGTCATGAAGGCGGCGCTGCAGTTCGACCCCTCGCTGGACGTGGTGATCAACCGGCTGCCGAACGCGTTCGTGCCCCGCGGATCGGGACAGCAGGGGGTGATCAAGGAGATCCGGCGGCTGGCCGCGACCATGGACGACCGGGACGCCCTGGTGATCTTCCCGGAGGGCGGGAACTTCACGCCGCGCCGCCGCCGGCTGGCGATCAAGCGGCTGGAGGACAAGGGGCTGGAGGAGGAGGCCGAGCGGGCCCGCGGCCTGGACCACCTGCTGCCGCCCCGCCCGAACGGCGCCATCGCCGCCATCTCGGCCTGCCCGGCGGCCGACGTGATCTTCGTGGCGCACACCGGGCTCGACCATCTCATCACGCTCGGGGACGTCTGGCGCAAGCTGCCCTTCAGCGCTCAGATCACCGCGAAGTGGTGGCGGGTGCCCGCCACCGAGGTGCCGCGCGAGCGCGAGGAGCAGATCCGCTGGTTGTACGACCACTGGGAGGAGATCGACGCCTGGATCACCGCCCAGCGGCTGCGCCCGGGGGCAGGAGCGGAACCTCCGGGGGGCCGTGCTCGATGAGCCGGAGCAGCGCGTCCGTGTCGAGATGCCGCTCCACCAGGTCGCCGAGCGCGTCGAGCCGCTCCTCCCGCAACCGGGCGAAGTCCGTGTCCGGCGCCGGGACGAACCCGCGCCCCGCCCGCCCGGCCACGTCGGCCAGGAAGGCCCGGCGGAAGCCGTCGTTCTCCAGGGCGCCGTGCCAGGCGGTGCCCCAGACGTTCCCCATCCGGCACCCGTCGAGGAACGGCTCCCCGCCCTCCACCGTCGCCCTGCCGTGGTGGATCTCGTACGCGCGCACCGGCTGCCCGTAGGCCGTGCCCTCGGGCCGGGTCAGCCGCTTCTCCCGCTCGAACACCACCCGCACCGGCAGCCTGCCGAGCCCCTCGACCTCGCCCCGCCCCGACTCGACCGTGTCGGTGATCTTCCGCCCGAGCATCTGGAAGCCGCCGCAGATGCCCAGCACGGGCCCCTGCCGCTCGGTGATGGCCGCCGCCAGGCCCGTGCGGCGCAACCAGGCCAGGTCGTCGACCGTGGCCCGTGAGCCCGGCAGCACCACCAGGTCGGCGTCGTCCAGCTCGGCCGGATCGGTGATGAAACGCACCAGCACACCGGGCTCGGCCGCCAGCGCGTCGAGGTCGGTGAAGTTCGAGATCCGCGGCAGGCGCACGACGGCCACGCGCAGGGTCTGCCGGCCGTACGGCGCCCGTACCGGGACGGTGCGGTTGTCCAGGGCCAGGGAGTCCTCGACGTCCAGCCAGAGGCCGTCGAGCCAGGGCAGCACGCCGTACACCTCGCGGCCGGTCAGTTGCCGGAGCAGGTCGAGACCTGGCTCCAGCAGCTCGCGGGCACCCCGGAACTTGTTCACGACAAATCCGGAAATGTGGGATTGGTCGGCGGCGTCCAGGAGGCCCACCGTGCCGTAGAACGCGGCGAACACCCCTCCCCGGTCGATGTCGCCGACCACGATCACCGGCAGGTTCGCGGCCCTGGCCAGGCCCATGTTGGCGATGTCGCCGCGGCGCAGGTTGATCTCGGCCGGGCTGCCCGCGCCCTCGCAGACCACCACGTCGTACCGCTTCCTGAGCCGGTCGAACGCCTCCAGCGCCGTGGTGCGCAGCAGATCCCTGAGCGCGCCGTACTCCATCGCGTCCACGTCGGCGACCGGGGTGCCCATGAGGACGACCTGGCTGCGGCGGTCGCTGCCCGGCTTGAGCAGGATCGGGTTCATGTCCGCCACGGGCTCGATACCGGCGGCCTGCGCCTGCATCGCCTGCGCGCGGCCGATCTCGGCGCCTTCCGCGGTGACGTACGAGTTGAGCGACATGTTCTGGGCCTTGAAAGGCGCGACGCGGACGCCCTGGCGGGCCAGCCAGCGGCAGATTCCGGCGGTGACCACGCTCTTTCCCGCGTCCGATGTGGTGCCCGCCACCAGCAGCGCCCCGTTGACCATCCGAACACCGTAGCGGAGCGGCATACCGCGAAAATCGCCCGTAACCCCCCATTTACGAATCCTGTGACTTATGCCACTCTGACTGGAACATGACCCTAGAACGAAATTCTAGATTTTCCTACTGGAAGGGTGGGCATGCTCGGGACGTTGGGTTCGCCGCGCGCCGGCGCCATCGACGGAGGATCGCGCGCGCCGTTCGGCTGGGCGCCGCTGGTCGTGCTCTTCATCGTCGGACTCGTTGACCGCATCGAGAGCAACCTGCTGGCGGGAGTGCTCCCGGCGATTCAGGCGGAATGGGGCTTCAGCGACACCGCGGCCGGCTCCATCCCGACCGCCGCCGCCCTGGCCGCCGCCATCGTGGCGCTGCCGGCGGGCTATCTGGCGGACCGGGTCAGCCGCACCCGGATCATCGCGGTGGTGGTCTTCCTCTGGGCCATCGCCACGCTCGGCTCCGGGCTGGCCACCGGGTTCGCGCTGTTCTACCTGATGCGGGTGCTGCTCGCGGCGGCCGAGAACATCGACAACCCGGCCGCGGGCAGCCTGCTCGCCGACTACTACCCGCCCGTCAGCCGGGCCAAGGCGTACGGGCTCACGCGGGTCACCACGTACCTCGGCGGTGTCGGGACGCTGCTCGGCGGCGTGCTGGCCGAGGCGTTCTCGTGGCGTACGGCGTTCCTGATCATGGTCGTGCCCGGGGTGCTCACGGCGCTGCTCGTCTGGTTCCTGCGCGAGCCGCGACGCGGCGAGCTGGACCGGCTGGTCGCCACCGGCGAAGCCGCCCCCGCCGCTTCCATGGCTTCCGGGTCGCCCGCGTCCGCTCCCCTTGTTTCCGAGCCTGCGGCGAAGGTGCCGTTCTGGCAGCAGTTCCGGCAGGTCATCCGCATTCCCACCCTGGTGTTCGTCTGTGTCGGCCTGTCTCTCCTCACCCTCGGCCTGGCCGGGATCTTCTACTGGCTGCCCACGCTCATGGTGCGCGGCTTCGGCGTCAGCGTGGGCACGGCCGGCTCGCTGAGCGGCCTGATCACGATCGCGGGCACCCTCACCGGCACCCTCGTCGGCTCGTGGCTCGGCCGGAAGTGGCACGGGACCCGTCCGGGCGGCCGTCTGCTCGCGGGCGGCGGCGGCATCACGGCCGGATCCGCGGTGCTGGCGCTGGCGCTGTCCATGGAGTCCGTCTGGGCGCTCACGGTCCTGGTGCTGGTCGCCTGCTCGCTGATGTCCATCGCGATCCCCAACATGACGGCGTGCCTGGCGGACGTGGTGCCCGCCGCCGCGCGCGGCCTCGGCTTCGCCGTCCTGCAACTGCTGATCACCGCCGGGGCCGCCTTCGGCTCGCTGGTGGTGGGCATCGCCTCGGATCAGCTCGGCTCGCTGCTGGGCGGCATGTACATCCTGGTGCTCCCCATGGTCGTGGGCGGTCTGGTCACGCTCGGGGCCCGGGCCTCGTTCGAGCGGGACTCCCGCAAGGTCATGGAGGCGGCGGCGCGCGGCTGACCCTCCGGCGCACACGACGACGCCCGCCCAGCCCCCACGCTCGGCGGGCGTCGCCCTGTCGCAGCCGGGCCCCGGCGGGCGTCGCTTTCGCCGCCGGGTTTCCGACGCTCGGCGGGCGTCGCCCTTTCGCCGACGGGCCCCCGCCGTGGCGCCCCTGCTCCGGCTCGGGGTCAGCCCTGCCAGTCCTGCCGTCTGGACGGCTCCTGCCGGGGCTGTTCAGGGGTGGCAGGCGTGTCCGAGGTCTGGCCGCCGTAGCGGCGCTGCACCGAGTCGGCGCCTTTCTCGATCTGGTCGTCGTACTTGTGGCCGGTCCGCTCCTTCGCGAACCGCTCGGCGCGATCCACCAGCTGGTCGGCCTGCTTGGAATGCCCTCTGGCGAGGTTCTCGATCTTCCTCAGCCATTCCCCGATAAGGCTCATGGCGCTCTCCCCGTTCTTCCGACTACGCCCGCCCCTACCCCCGCGTCACCGGATGATGTGGCAGGCTCCGGGGCCTGCCACGGGCCGAGACCTCCCGGGCGCGTCACGCCCAGCGGTGGTGCTCCGGCAGGAGGACGGAGGTCAGGTCCGGCTCGCGCCAGCCGTCCCGGACGACGGGCTTTCGGCTGGTCAGCGAGGCTGAGTGACTCCAGGCTCGACGGGTCCGGGCTTGTCGGTCAGGTCTCCTAACATACGGGCATGACCACGCACGGCTTCACGCTCACCGCCGAAGGCCCGTTCGACTTCGGCGCCGGCCTGCGATTCGTCGAAGACTGGCCGGCCACCAGCGCGCTGCCGTCCGACGGCCGCGCGCTGCGCTTCGCCTACAACGCGGAGTCCGACTGGCTGCCGATCGGCGTGACCGTGACCGCCGCGCCCGGCGGGGTGTCCGTCGCCACGACGCGAGCCCCGGGTCCCGGGATCCGGGGCGAGGTGGCGCGGATCCTCTCCCTCGACGTCGACGGCGCCGGCTTCGCCAAGCTCGGCGAGAGCGATCCGGTGCTCGGCGATCTCCAGCGCCGCAGCCCGGGTCTGCGGCCGGTGTGCTTCTGGAGCCCGTGGGAGGCGGCCTGCTGGGCGGTGATCGTGCAGCGCTCCTCGATGCTCATCGCCTCCCGGATCAAGCAGCGCATCGCCGACCGCCACGGCGCCGAGGTCACCGTGGACGGGCAGACCTACACCGCCTTCCCCCCGCCGGTGTCACTGCTGGACGCCGGCGGCCTGGGGCTGCCCGCCCAGAAGGAGGAGTGGCTGCGCGGGCTGGCCAGGGCGGCGCTCGACGGCGTGCTCACCACCGAGCACCTGCGCGCCCTGGCACCGGAAGAGGCTCTGGCGGAGTTGCGGGCCCTGCCCGGGGTGGGGCCGTTCTCGGCGGGGTTGATCCTGATTCGGGGCGCGGGCGCGCCGGACGCGTTCCCCGGCGACGAGCCGCGCCTGTTCGGGATCCTGCGCGAGGCGTACGGGCTGCCCGAGGACGCGCCGCCCACCGCCTATCGGAAGCTGGCCGAGGTGTGGCGGCCCTACCGGTCCTGGGCCTCGTTCCTGTTCCGGGCGTCCACTTACGGCGTCAAGGACGACTGAACGGTACCGACGCTCCCAAAGAGGAGGGACGCGCCTCATTTCCTGGTCCGCTCCACGAGGAAGAACGCACCTCACGTCCTGGTCCGTCCCGTGAGGAGGGACGCGCCTCACGTCCTCGTTCGCTCCGCGCGGTAGAGGTGACCGTCGGGGAACTGCGACGCCGTCAGCACCCGCCCGACGACGATCACCGCCGTTCGCCGGATCCCGGCCTCGTGGACCAGGGCGGCGATGTCGGCCGGCGTGCCGCGCAGGACGACCTCGTCCGGCAGGCCGGCCCCCGCCACCACCGCGCCCAGCCGTCCGCGCCGATGCCGACGACGGTGCTCACACGTTGCCCAGCACGCGCGTCACCTGGATCTCCACGACGACCCTGGACGGGTTCGGGCGAGGGGGCTTGTAACGGACGGTGTAGCGGCGCTCGGCGTCGGCCACCTCCGCCGGCTCCGTCCGCAACACGGCCCGGCCCTCCAGTGTCGACCACCGGCGGCCGTCCACCTGGCACAGCGCGACCAGGGCACCGGACGCGCCGATGAGCCGGGCCTTGTACGACGAACCCGAGGTGATCACGCGGGCGATCCCGGTCGCCAGGTCCAGGGTGGCGCCCACCGGCACCACGTGCGGAGGCCGGTCAGGGCGCGTGGTGGCGAGCGTGCACAGGTGCCTCTCCTCCCAGAACGCGGCGAAGGCGGTGCCCTGCTCGACCAGATTCACGATGCTCCTCGGGCGCGTGCTCGGGTGAATTGCGAGCGATATCGTATATCGCCCGCTCTGGCACACCGCTACGTGCGGCGGCTCCTCATGATCGGCATCCGCGAGCTGCGCGCCGGGGCCCTCGCCCGCCCGCTACGGCTGGATCATGGACACATATCCGCGGTACGACGCCTGAAACTTTCACCTGGAGCGGGCCGCCCAGGTGCGGGTTCCCCGGCGGCACGCTTCCGGCCGTTGACAGGAGCCGGTGCGGCCCCCAGCATCCCGAAATGTTAGCGATAACATGATTCTGGAGCGTGGACATGCGCGGCATCCCTGTACGGCTGTCCGCGGTGATGCTCATGATCGCCGCGATGCTGGGCGTCACCCGGCCGGGCACGGCCTCCGCGGCCGTCTACTCGGGGTACGCCATGGCGTACTTCACCGAGTCGCCCAGCACCACCGGCGCGAACTACGGCCTGCACCTGGCGGTGAGCTCCGACGGCCTGAACTGGACGCCGCTGAACCAGAACAACCCGGTGACCACCCCCACCCAGGGCACCGGCGGCCTGCGCGACCCGTTCATCCTGCGCAAGCAGGACGGCGCGTTCGTGGTCCTGGCCACCGACCTGAAGGGCACCGACTTCACGCAGAACAACCAGTACATCCACGTGTGGGACTCCCCCGACCTGCGGACGTTCGCCAACTACCGGCGGCTGAAGCTGCACTCGCTGGCGACGCACAGCTGGGCGCCGGAGGCGTTCTGGGACGCCTCGCGCGGCCAGTACGCGATCATCTACTCGGCCGTCAGCGGTGGCCGCGGCGTCATCATGGCCGACTACACGACCGACTTCGTGACCGCCACCGGCCCCCAGACGTTCTTCGACCCCGGCTACACCGTGATCGACGGGAACCTCAACTCCGACGGCTCATCCCACTATCTCTACTTCAAGAGCACCGCCAACGACTCCCTGGTGGGAGCCCGGGCCGGCTCGCTGAACCCGGGCGGCTTCAGCACGTACACCGGCGGGATCTCGCCGGGGCGGGGCGTGGAGGCGCCCGAGGCGTACAAGTCGCTGACCTCCAGCGCCTGGTACCTGTGGGGCGACACCTACAACCCCAACGGGCGCTTCTTCGCCTGGCAGAGCAGCAGCCTCAGCGGCGGCTCGTGGACGCGGCTCAACGATCGGGACTACACCCAGCCGCTCAACTCCAAGCACCCCGGCATCACCCCGATCACCGCGGCCGAGATGAGCAACCTGATCGCCCGATGGGGCACACCGGCCTGGAACCGGCTGAAGTCCTACAACTTCCCCGACCGCTACGTGCGCCACCAGAACAACGTGGCCCGCATCGACGTCTACCCGTTCGACCCGTACCAGGACCAGCAGTGGAAGCTGGTGCCGGGACTGGCCGACCCGGCCGGGGTGTCGTTCCAGTCGGTGAACTTCCCGAGCATGTATCTGCGGCACTCCGGCTACGCCCTGGTGCTCAACACCAACGACAACTCGACCGCGTTCAAGGCGGACGCGACCTTCTACCGCGCGTCCGGGCTGGCCGACTCCTCGTGGACGTCGTTCCGCTCCTACAACTACCCGGACCGCTACATCAGGCACTCCGGCTACGTGTTGCGCATCGATCCGCTCAGCTCGAGCTCGCCCGCCGCCGACAGGCAGGACGCGACCTTCCGCGTCGTCCACTGACAAGCGGATCAGGCGGGCGGGGCAGGTGACAAGGCGTTGAGGTCGACCAGGAGGTCGGCGTGCTCGCGGGTGGCGCGGATGGCGGCGGCGTTGGGCTCGTCGACCTCCGCGACCCACCGGGCGGCCTCCTCGGGAGCCTTGCCGAACCGTACGTGCCGCTTGACGAGGCGGTCCAGCCGTACGCGGTCGTCGAGGTCGGCGTACCAGACCTCGGTCATGGCCGCCCGCACCCGCCGCCACGGCTCCTCCCCCATGAGCAGGTAGTTGCCCTCGCTCACGGCGACCCGCACCTGCGGCAGGACCGGGATGGCGCCGGCGATGGGCTGCTCGATCTCGCGGTCGAAGGAAGGGGCGTAGACGACGTTCGAGGTCTCGGCGCGGATGCGGCGCAGCAGCGCGAGGTAGCCGTGCGCGTCGAAGGTGTCGGCGGCGCCCTTGCGGCCCCGGCGGCCGAGGCGTTCGAGCTCGACGTCGGCCAGGTGGAAGCCGTCCATCGGCACCCACACCGCCGGCAGTCCCGCCGAGGTGAGGCGGCCGACCAGCCAGCTCGCCAGCGTCGACTTGCCCGCGCCCGGGCAGCCCGCGATGCCGAGCACGACGCGGTCGCCCCCGGAGGCGAGCCCGCGTACCCGCTCGACCAGGTCCGCCCCCTCGCGGAGAGCCCGGTCGCCCGGGGGGCGTGCTGCGAAGGGAGTCACGGATCTCCTCGGGTCGGGCGGCCCCATCGGCACCCAGTTTGACAGGCGTGAACGTATGCCGATGCGGGGGTTGCACAATCGGAGCAGTGCTCCATATTATTCGGAGCACTGCTCCGCTAACTCTTGAGGTGGCTCGAGATGACCAAGGAAATGGACGACTGGCATGCCCGCGAAGGCGGCTACGTGCGGCGCCCGAGCTTCGAGGAGTACGCCGAGAAGTACGCCGACTACTTCGTCATGACGCGGCGTTCGGGGATCATCGAGCTCAGGATGCACACCGGCGGCGGCCCCGCCCGGTTCGACTTCGCCGTGCACAATGCCTGGGCCCAGGCCTGGCAGGAGATCGGCAACGATCCGGACAACGAGGTTCTCATCCTCACCGGCACCGGCGACGTCTGGCTCAGCGCCGAGGGCGCCGACGCCAAGGAGGCGTCCACGAAGCTCATCGAGCAGCCGCGGCCCCGCGACTTCGGCTACGAGCACACCTACTACGACGCGATCAAGCTGCTGGAGAACTTCGTCTTCGGCATCGACATCCCCACCATCGCGGCGATCAACGGGCCCAGCGTCGCGCACACCGAGTTCGCGCTGCTGTGCGACATCACGCTGGCCGCCGAGAGCGCCACCATCGTGGACCCGCACCTGCTGGCCGGGGTCGCGCCGGGTGACGGCCAGCAGCTGACCCTGCAGGAGTTGATCGGCACCAAGCGGGCCGCCTACCACCTCTACACCGGCAAGCCGATCGGAGCCCAGGAGGCGCTGACCCTCGGGCTGGTGAACGAGGTCCTGGCCGGCGACCGGCTGCTCCCCCGAGCCTGGGAGCTCGCCGAGACCATCGCACAGAGCCCGCGCACCACCCGGCGGCTCACCCACGCCATCGCCCAGCGGCCATGGAAGCGGCGGCTTGTGCACGACCTCGGATTCGGGGTCGCGCACGAGATGTTCGGCATCGCGACCGGCATGGGCCCCGCCTAGCCGTCGCGCGAGCGCGCCTGGTCGGCCCGGTGTTCGGAGATGTCACAGACGGGGCTTCCGTCTCGTCTACACAGGGCAGGCAATCTCCGATCTAGGAGCTGGACGATGAACCTCGCGCTGTGGATAGCTGCCGGGCTGCTGGCCGCGGTAGCCCTGGGCGGCGGCATCAGCAAGACATTCGTGCCAAAAGAGAAACTGGCCGCGGCCCATGGCGGGGGATGGACCGCGAACGCGGGCGTCGGCTTCGTCAAGACTCTCGGCATCCTCGAGCTCTTGGCCGCGGCGGGCCTGATCCTGCCCGCCGCGCTCGGCATCGCACCGGTTCTGGTGCCGGTGACCGCCGTCTGCTGGGTCTTGCTGATGGTCGGCGCGATGATCACCCATGGCCGCCGCGGCGAATTCGCGTTCGTGGCGCTGAACCTGGGCTATCTCGCGCTCGCCGCATTCATCGCGTGGGGCCGCTTCGCCCTTGAGCCCTTCATCGGCTGACCGGCGCCGGCCCTGTCTTGCTCAGGTTCAGGCCGGATCGACGCCGTCGTAGTCGACCAGCAGGTGGCGCGGCCCGCGCAGGACCGCGCTCGGCCGGTAGGGCGGCGGGTCCGTGACGAGCCGGGGATCGCGCAGCCTGCGGACCAGCTCCGCCAGGACGATCTGGGCTTCGAGCCGGGCCAGCGGCGCGCCGAAGCAGTAGTGCACTCCGCCACCGAAGCCCAGGTGCTCGTTGCGCTGCCGGCCGGGCTCGAACCGGCCGGGATCGTCCAGATGGGCGGGGTCACGGCTGCCCGCGGCCAGGGCCAGGACGATGGGCGAACCGGCCGGGATGGTGGTGCCGGCGATGGTGATGTCGGCGAGCGCGACCCGCGAGGACACCAGGTGCACGGGCGGCTCGTAGCGCAGCAGCTCCTCGACGGCGGGGATGATCAGGCCGGGGTCGGTGCGGACCCGGGCCAGCAGCTCCGGTTCGCGCAGGAAGGTGAGCATGCCGTTGGCGATGAGGTTGATCGTGGTCTCGTGGCCGGCGATCAGCAGCAGCACGGCGGTGGCGACGACGTCCGCGGGTGTCATGCCCGCCTCGGTCACCAGCCCGGAGAGCATGTCGTCCCCGGGCTGACGGCGGCGGGCGTCGGCGAGCCCGCCGAGATAGCGCTCCAGCTCCCCCGCCACGGCCTGGCGTTCCCGCTCGCGCTCGGCGCGGTCCTCCTCGCCGGGGCCGAGCGTCTCGATGATCTGGTCGGCCCAGGCGTGGAACTGCGGCTCGTCCTCCTCGGGAACGCCGAGCAGCCGGCAGATCACCGCGACGGGCAGCGGGTAGGCGACCTCGTCGACGATGTCGGCCCGGCTCTTGCCCGCGATGCCGTCGATCAGCTCGGTCGCGATGGTCAGCATCCGGGGGCGCAGGCCGTCGACCGTGCCGGGCGAGTGCGGGGGGCCGAAGTGGCGCATGGTCAGGCGGCGCAGCCGGTCGTGCTCGGGCGGGTCGAGCCCGATGAAGGAGGGCATCAGGTCCGGATGCGCCGACGGGACGAGGTTGCGGCGGTCGGAGCTGATGCGCGGATCGTGCAGCAGCGCGACGATCTCGCGGTACGTGCTGACGACGTACGTGCCGTCCGCCTGCCGCGCCACCGGCGTCTTGCGGAGCTCGTCGTAGAGCGGGTACGGGTCGGCGCGGCGCGCGGGGTCGAGGATCTGCTCGAAGACACTGGGCGATGACATGACCTTTTGCTCCTAGCAGGTCGATACAGCACGTCGAAACGGTCGTACGGTCAGCGCGGCCGCCCGTGCAGCAGCGAGGCGCGGCGTTCCGCCGGATCGTGGCCGGTCACCACGACGGTCGCGCCCGCGGCGGCGACCAGCCGCTCGGGGACCCGGGCGGGCCTGGGCTGCGCGCTCTCGCGCTGGTCGACGTGGCGGAAGTCGGGCGGGAACGGCGCGGCCCGCTCGATCAGGCTCTGATAGAAGTCCAGCCAGATGCCCTGGTCGAAGGTGACCGCCGCGGTGACGCGGCCCTGGTAGCCGTAGACGGCGACGAAACGGCGCTCGGCCGTCGACCCCTGCGTGATGACGATCTCGTCGGCGAACGTGGGCACGCCGACCGACTTGATGTTGACGCCGAACTGGCTGGACCAGAAGACCGGCGCCGACAGGTGCGGCCAGCGGTGCGCCTGGTCGCTGACCATGTTGTGCGCGGCGACCTCGGCCTGGGCGACCGCGTTCCCCCAGTGCTCCAGCGTCATGAACTGGTACTGGTAGAGCGGGTGCGGGAAGCGCGCGATGTCGCCGGCGACGAAGATGTCGTCGGTGACCAGGCCGTTGGTGTCCACCACGCGGCAGCCCGCGTCGCAGGCCACCCCCCACGGTCCCGCGGCCAGCCCCGAGTCGTGCAGCCATTCGACGTTGCGGATGGAGCCGAGCGCGACGACGGCCACCTCGGCCTCCACCGTGCTCCCGTCCGACAGGCGCGCCCGGCGCAGCCGCCCGTCCGCGTCGCCTTCCAGGGCCGTGACCGTCGTGTCGCACCGCAGGTCCACGCCGTGGTCGCGGTGCATCTGGGCCGCCACGTCGCCGATGACGCCGCCCAGGGCGCCGATGAGCGGGGCGGGGCCGCGTTCGACGACGGTCACCGGCAGGTCCAGCTCGCGGCAGGCCGAGGCGATCTCGCAGCCGGTGAACCCGGCGCCGAGGATCAGCACCCGGCTCGGGCGGGCGGCCAGCGCCCGCCGCAGCGCGGCGGCGTCCGCCACGGTGCGCAGCGTGTGGACGCCGTCCAGCGCCGCCTCCGCCTCGTCCGGCCAGGACCGCGCGCGGGTGCCGGTGGCCAGCAGGACCCGGTCGAAGCCGACCGCCCGGCCGTCGGCCAGCAGCACCCGCTTGCCGGCCACGTCCAGCCCGGTGGCGGGCGTGCCGGACAACCATTCGGCCTCGACCTCGCGCAGGCGCGGCAGCGCGGTGTGCTCGGCCGGCACCTGCCCGGTGAGGACCTGCTTGGACAGGGGAGGCCGGTCGTACGGCTCGCTCCGCTCGTCGCCGATCATCGTCAGCGACCCGGCGAAGCCCTCCCGCCTGAGCACCTCGGCGGCCCGCGCCCCGGCCAGGGAGGCCCCGACGATGACGATGCGGGCTTTTCGCCCGATGGCGGCGGACGCTCGCGCGCCGCCGCCGGGTCGCATCGCCGTCCAGTCGAGGTGGATGGCCTGGACCGGGCAGGCGGCCGCGGCCCGCAGCACGTGCTCGCGCCGCTCGTCATCGGGCGCGAGGTCGTACCGGAGTGCCTCTTCGTGCATGGTGAAGACGTCCGGCGCCAGGAACGCGCACTGCCCGTATCCCTGGCAGCGCGTCAGATCGACGACGACTCTCACAGGTCACTCCCCCGTTGAGTGAGCACGCGCGCCCGCTCGTCGGTGGCGGGCCCGGCCGGTCGGGGACCTACCCCGCCCACCGGCCGCCGTAGCCGCATCCCCGTGATCATGCCCGGTTCTTTGCGCTTCAGGGCGGTCCGGTCCCGGGCGGGGGAAGCGGGCGGCGGCCGGGCGGATGACGCGGGCTCATTCGTCGAAGACGACGTCCACGGTCATGTCGTCGTCCCCCGGGGTGCCGGAGACGCTCAGCATCACGCCGGTGTCGCCGCCGCCGGGCAGCCGGAGCGCCGGGCGCGTGCGCACGCTCAGCGTCGCGTTGCCGTTCGAGGGGTACAGGTCGCCCACGTCGCCCCGGTTGCCGGCGATCTTGGCCAGGTCGCGGCGGCCGTCGGCCTGGATGAGCTCGACCGCGAGCGCGTTCTCGTCGTCGTTGTCCTCGATGGCCTCGTCCACCATGTAGACGGCGACGCCCTCGTCGGGCAGGAACTCGTCCTGGCCCTGCTTGCGGCGGTACTCCACGACGACGTACTGGGTGTCCTTCATCGTGGCCGGATTGCGGACCTGCAGGAAGTCGCCTCCCTCGGCCACGGGCCGGAGCACCAGGCCGCGGGCGGTCCCGGTGATCACCCGCGGGGTGCTCCACCCGTGGAACATGCGGAGCATGCTGTTGGGGAAGACCGGGGTGTCGCCGTCGTTGCCCCAGCTTCCCGAGGCCATGAGGCAGTAGTCGCCCAGGCCCTGCGACTTGAGCCGGGTGTCGCGCCGATCGGTGTCGTAGTAGTCGGCCCAGCGCGGGACCAGGTGACCCCATTCGTGCGCGCAGACGCCGACCTTGCAGTCCTCGGGCAGGGTGAGGAAGGTGGTCACGTTCAGCTCCGGGGCGACGGCGATGGGCAGCCGGCCGACGTTCCACTTCATGCTCCAGATGAACCCCAGCCGCTCGGGACCGGCGAAGTCCTCCGCGCCGGGCCCGGCGTGCACGACGACGAGCGCGGTCACGCGGTGCTCGCCGAGCACGTCGAACGAGGTGAAGTCGACGCCCGCCGCGAGCGCCGCCCGGACCGCGTCCTGGCCCATGCCCTGGACGTTGCGCGGCTCCCTGCCCCGGCCCGACTGGTTGTCGGTGTAGAAGGAGAGCGGTTGCGGCAGGCGCAGCCAGCCGAACACCTCGCCCTCGACGTCGACGGCGTTCGGCCCGGCGCTGATCTTGCGGTAGTAGTCGCGCATGCTGCCGGGCTCGGCGCCGAACAACAGTTTGCGGAAGTGGGCGGCGTCGTGCTCGGGCCGGTGCGGCCGGTCGGGGAAGTCGACGAGCAGCACCAAGGTCCTGATCTTCCCTTTGAGCTTCTTCGGCGGCCGGACGATGAGCTGGGCGTCGCCCGGGGCCGGGGCCGGGGCGGTGCCGGCGCCGCCGTCGTCCCGGCCCGCTGTGCGGGGCGGGCTCTGGTCCGAGCGCCAGACCGCGTAGTAGTCCTCGAACGTCATGTGCGCGGGCAGCAGCCCGGCCTCCCGCAACTCCTGGAACCGGCTCTCCAACGCGGCCAGCGCCTTGGGCGACGGCGGAACGAGATGCATGGTGTCCCCCTCAATCCTGTCTGTTCGCCCTGACCCTAAGGACGCGGACGCGGGTGGGCCTGAGTAGCCCATACTCAGGTCGCGTTCCCGCTCAGCACCCTTGGATCGGCAGCAGTAGGACGAACCGGGCGCCGGAGTCGGAGTCCTCGATGGTCAGCGCGCCGCCGTGGTTTCTCGCGATCTCCCGGGCGATGGGCAGCCCGAGCCCGGTTCCGCCGGCGTCGCGGCTGCGCGAGGCGTCCAGGCGGGTGAAGCGCTGGAAGACGACGTCGCGCTGGTCGGGCGCGATGCCGGCGCCGTCGTCGAGGACCTCCAGCACGGCGTCGCAGTCCCGCCGCCGCACCGACACGGTGATCTGTGTCTCGGCGTGCCGTTCGGCGTTGTCCAGCAGGTTCGTCAGCAGGCGGGCCAGTTGCAGCCGGTCCCCGACGACGACCACGCCGGACTCCAGGTCGGTCACGACGCGTTTGGTACGCGGCCGCGCGGTCTCGCCGGCGGCCAGCTCGCCCAGGTCCACGGGCTCGCGATCGCCCTGGGCGCCGGCGTCGAGCTTGGTGAGCGTGAGCAGATCGGTGACGATGGCCTGCAGCCGGTCCAGGCTGGCGAGCACCTCGCCGCCCGTCTCCCGCCAGTCGGTGTCCTCGGGGTGCAGCATGGCGTCCTCGACCTGGGTGCGCATGGCGGTGATCGGGCTGCGCAGGTCGTGTGAGGCGTCGCCGGCGAACCTGCGCTGCCGCTCCATCACGGCCTCCTGCTGCTCCAGCGCCACCTCCAGCCGCTCCAGCGTCTGGTTGGCGGTCTCGGCCAGGGCCCTGATCTCGTCGTCGTTCTCCGGCACGGGGACGCGCAGCCCGCCGCCGCCCGCGGTGATCTGGGCCAGCTTCCTGGTGATGTCGTCGACGGGCGCGAGCGTCCTGGCCACGATGCGCGACACCCCGAACCAGGCCAGCGCGACCAGCAACGTCGTCAAGCCGAGCTGGAACAGGATCACGTGCGGGCCGACGTACCAGGGCACGGCCGGCGCGTAGGCGTAGATCACCCACTCGCCGTCCGCCTGGTAGGCGCGCAGGGCCACCACGATCTCGCACCGGTCCGGGTAGGCGGGCAGGCCGCAGATCTCGCCGGACTCGTTGGCCTGGTCGGGGCGGGGGAGCACGATCGTCTGGCGGGGCCGGCCGGCCAGGCTGGGCGACCAGGCGACCACGCGCCCGGCCGCGTCGACGACCTGGAGGCCGTCGAGGTCACCGGCGTCCAGCACCTGGGGCAAGTGGTGCCGCTTGACCATGAGAAGCACGCGCAGGGCCCGGCTCGACACCTGGTGCGCCCGGGCTTCGGTGGCCTCGCTTCTGATGCCGTACAGCACGACCGTGCTGACGACCACGTTCAGCAGCAACATGGCGATGCTGGCGAACAGCGCCAGCCGCGTCCGCAGCGAGTGGACCCACCGTTTGCTCACGCCTTCCCCCGGTGCTCAGAAGATCACAGCGAGCACGTTCGCGGCTAATCCAGGGAGATTCCGCGACAAATACGGTTAGGGGCAGTTGACGGGGATCAGGAGTCACCTCGGTAGAGGGCCCTCAGCAGTGGCCAGGTCAGGGCGGCCATCTCGGCGGGCGTGCGCGGGCAGTCGCGCTGCAGCCAATCGGTCGCGACGCCGATGAGCGCGCCCGCGGTGAACGCGGCGGGCACGTCGTGCGGGGTGGTCATCGTGCTTCCGGCCGGCGAGGGGGCGTCCGCGCCGGTGGCGGGCGGGCGCGCGCCGACGTAGCCCGCCACGGTGGCCCGGCGGCGTACGTGGTCGATGACGCGCGCGCTGCCCTGGGGCCCGAGCACGCTGCGGTAGAGCCCGGCGTGCTCAGCGAGGTGGGAGAAGAAGGTCAGCAGGGTGTCGGCGGGCTCCCGCGGGATCTCGCCCGGCCCCTGGCTGGGGATGGCCTCGATCAGCTCGTCGATCATCCTGGTGCAGGCCGCCTCGGCCAGCTCGTGCACGTCTCGGTAGTGGTCGTAGAACGTCGAGCGGCTCACTCCGGCGCGCTCGGCGACGTCGGCCACGCTGATCCGGGACAGGTCACGGTCGTGGACGAGGTCGATCAGGGTGCGCTGCAGGGCCGCCTGCGTGCGGCGGACCCGGGGGTCGCCGGCGTCGCTGTTTCCGTCTCTGGTGAGGGCCACGCTTAAGTGTACTTATCCCTACATCTGTAGGTTAGCCTGCATATGTAGGGAAGATGGCTGGAATGAATGGGGACGATCATGACCGCTGACTCCGCCGAGACGCTCCAGATCACGCGTGCCTGTCCGTACGCGCCGCCCGAGCAGCACCTTCGTCTCCTGCGTGAGCAGCCTGTCACCAAGGTCACGCTGCCCAGCGGTTCGGACGCCTGGGTCGCCGCCCGCTATGAGGACATCCGGACCATCCTGAGCGATCCGCGCTTCAGCGCCGACCGCCGCCATCCCAACGCCCCCAGGTTGAGCGGCGAGCGTCCCGGCTCCTCACCGTTGCCGAAGATGATGCTGGAGATGGACCCGCCCGAGCACGGCCCGGCCCGCCGCGCGGTGGTCGGGGAGTTCACCGTCCGGCGCATGGCGGCGCTGCGCCCGCGCATCCAGCAGATCGTGGACGAGCACCTCGACGCCATGCTGGCGGGCCCGCGCCCGGCCGACCTGGTGACCGCGCTGGCGCTGCCGGTGCCCTCGCTGGTGATCTGCGAGCTGCTGGGCGTGCCGTACGGCGACCACGACCTCTTCCAGACCCACTCCGCGCGGCTGCTCGACCGCACCGCCACGCCCGAGCAGCGTAGGCACGCCTCCTTCGAGCTGGCCGTCTACCTGGACAAGCTGATCAAGGCCAAGGAGGAGGACCCGACCGACGACCTGCTCGGCCGCCAGGTGCTCAAGCAGCGCCAGAACGGCGGGGTGGACCACGGGGCGCTGCTCAGCCTGGCGTTCCTGCTGCTGATCGCCGGTCACGAGACCACCGCCAACATGATCTCGCTGGGCACGTACATGTTGTTGCGGCACCCCGAGTCGCTCGCCGCGCTGCGCGCCGACCCGGACAAGACGGCGGGCGCGGTCGAGGAGTTGTTGCGGCACTTCACCATCGCCGAGTTCGCCATCGCGCGGGTGGCCGTCGAGGACGTGGAGCTCGGCGGGGCCGTCATCCCGGCCGGCGCGGGCGTGCTGACGCTGGCCAACACCGGCAACCGCGACCCGGAGGTGTTCGAGGACGCCGACCGGTTCGACATCGAGCGCGACGCCCGCAGCCACCTGGCCTTCGGCTTCGGCCCGCACCAGTGCCTGGGCCAGAGCCTGGCCCGGGTGGAGCTGGAGATCGTCTTCAACAGCCTGTTCCAGCGGATCCCCGGCCTGCGGCTGGCCGTCCCCGCCGAGGAGCTCTCGTTCAAGGACGACGCCACCGTCTACGGCATGCACGAGCTGCCCGTCACCTGGTCATAGGGGAAGCGGGACGCGCTCGACGAACCAGTACACGCTGACCGCGACGATCGGGATCGAGAGGGCGGCCACGGCCCAGCGGGCCGCGGCCGTCCGGCGCAGCAGCACCAGCAGCGGGAAGAGCACGGCGATGATCGCGAGCTGGGTCGCCTCGATGCCGGCGTTGAAGCTCAGCAGCGACAACAACAACTCCCACGACCCGCTCTCGTCGATGTCGAGCGCGCCCGCGAACCCCAGCCCGTGCACCAGGCCGAAGGCGAAGACGATCGGCAGCCGCCACCGTCCCAGGCGGTCCTCGCCGCGGCCCAGGAGGTTCGCCAGCGCCACGACGACGATCGACGCCGCGATGATCGGCTCGACGATCGCGCCGGGAACGTCCACGACGCCCATCGCGGCCAGCAGGAACGTGATGCTGTGGGCCGCTGTGAAGGCCGAGGCCGTGATGACGACGTCGCGCAGCCGGCGCGCGCCGATGAGCAGGGCGAGCAGGAAGAGGATGTGGTCGAGGCCGAGCAGCAGATGCTCGGCGCCGAGCAGGAAGAACTCGCCGATCTGGTGCGACGCCTGGCGCTCGCCGATCCGCAGCGTGGGGCTCTTCGCGACCAGGACCGCCGCGCCCTTCCTGCCGTCGAGGTCGTAGCGCAGGAGCGTCTCCGTGTTGTGCACGAAGCTCTCGGCGTCGGGGAACAGCGCGCTGGAGATCGCGTGCGCTCCCCCGGGCTCGCCCTGGCAGTCGTAGGCGAGGGTCAGCACCGCGAACGACTTCTTGTCGCGGACGCGCACGTCCGCGTCGCCGACGGACTTGGGCACGCACGAGGTGTCGTCGTAGGCCACGTCGAAGCGGCGCGTGACGTACGCGATCACCGCGTCGTGATTGATCTTGAGCTGGCGAAGCTGCTCGGTCCGCTCCTTCGCCTCGTAGGACTCCGCGTAGAGCCAGGCCGACTTCATGAGCAGGTCGTATTCGAGGTCGAGCACCACCTTGACGTCCGGGCCCGTGCCGCTCACCTCGGCATGGGCCTCGGTGGTCGCGTCGTGCGCCGACGCCGGGGCGGCCGGCCCGCAGCAGATCAGGGCGGCGAGGAGGAAGGCGGACAGCCTGCTCCAGCGGGACATGTCAGGTCTCTCCCGATCGAGGGAAGGCCGCCCCGGACCGGAGTCCGGGGCGGCGACTGGTCAGGGCCGGATCAGTGCTTGAACCAGCGGTACATGGGCGAGTCAGGACCCCACTTGCCGGGGCGTCCGTGCTCGTCCTCGGTGACGAAGACGCTCGGCTCGGAGGCGGTCACGCCGCCGCCGGCGGAGCGGGCCGTGACGAACCAGGCGTACGCCGTGTCGTCCTTGAGGCGGTCCCAGGTGACCGAGGCGACCTGGCCCGAGGCGACCGTGCTCTTGCCGATGATCCGCGTCGGCTTGTAGAGCGCCAGCGCGTCGGTCTGGAACGTGGTCGTGCGGGAGGTGAGGTCGACCGGCAGGACCATGTTGTCCTCGCGCCCGTCGTAGCGGTGCAGCGGATCGAACTCGGCGGCGCCGAAGTCGTTGAGCAGCGGGGAGTAGGTGTCCACGCTCAGCTCCGCCCGCTTGACGTTGAACTGCAGCAGCCGGAAGAAGCTCGCGCCGAACTGGAGCTGGTCCTGCGGGTTGTATCCGCCGATCTCGGTGAGCCCGAGCCGGTCGGCCGACACCGTGTAGAACTGGTAGTCCGCCAGCAGCTCGACGACGCCGTTGCCGACCTGGCCGACCTTCGGCTTGACGTTGGTGCCGACACCGTGCTCGTGCCCGGCCAGGATCAGGAAGACGTTGGCGTTCTTCTCGACCACGGTCTTGTACAACATCGAGCCGTCGGGTGCGGAGAATCCGGCGCCGCGCCCGTCGGGGTTGGTGCTCGGCACGAGATAGTCGTGGGAGAGCAGGATGCCGTTGCGGCCCGGGAACTTCTTGAAGACGGAGTCGGCCCATTCGGCCTCCTCCCTCGTCACGCCGTACGACAGGCCGACCACGACGAAGTCCAGCCCGCCCGCGGAGAACAGGTCGTAGTGGTTCTGGTTGTCGCCCTCTCTCCACGGGCCGCCGTACTCGGCGTGCTGCCAGCCCTGCGAACCCTCCTGGTAGCGGCTGGGGCCGTAGTACTTGTTGTAGAGGGCGTCCGGCCCGTCCTCGGTGCCCGACTGGTTGTCGTGGTTGCCGGCGATCACACCGTTCGGGATCTTCGCGTCGTCGAGCACGCGCTGCTGCTTCGACGACACCTCGAACTCGCCGGTGATCTGCCGCTGCGTGGCCTCGTCGGCCGGCTTGCGGATGTTGTTCTCGATGATGTCGCCGGTGTGCGCGACGTAGGAGATCTTGCGCTGGTCCTTGTTGGCGGTGATCCAGTTGACGACGCCGGCGTAGGCGGACTCCCACACCGCGCGCTCCTCGGCGCTCTCCTGCTCCACCGCGCCCTCGGAGATGTACTGCGTGTCGGTGTAGTGCACGATCGAGAAGTCGTAGTCGGCCGGGTCGGCGAAGCCGTTCGGGTCACCCGGGTCGATGTCGTCGGCGAACGGGTCCTCGCCCGTCACCATGACGTGCACCTGCTGCTTGTCGATGTAGTCGCCGTCGACGACGGCCGTGAGCACGGTCTTGCCCTGCGCGGCGCCGCGGGCGCTCGTCAGCAGCTCCCACGCCTTGGCCTTGGTGCTCCACACCCGCAGCGACACCAGCCGCTCGGGGTCGATGGCGCCCTCCCAGCGCAGGACCGGGGCGTCCACGTGCCCCTTCACCTGGACGTCGTAGCGCTGGTAGGTGATGTCCTGGGCGGACGGCGCGTCGAGCGTCCTGCCGTCGGCGGGGTCGAGCCCCTCGGCCTTGACCCGCTTCTCGCCCGGAACCTGCAGGGTCGTGGGGATGGCCTGGGTCGTGCCCTGGAACACCTGGTCCGGCGTCAGGATCTGGGCCTCGGAGAACGTGGCCGTCACCTTGCCGCCGTCGGGTTCGGCCACCTTCGCCGAGAGCTTGGCGGGGTCGGACACGTCGACGGCGCCCAGTGCCGGGCTCAGCTCGGCGGGCACGTCGGGGATGCCGGCGGAGGTGAACACGATCTCGCGGGTCGCGGTGTTGCCGAGCCCGTCGGCGCCGGTCACGGTCAGCGTGTGCGCGCCGGCCTTGAGCCCCGGGCCCACCTGGGCGCCCAGCTCGATCGCCTGGCCGTCGAGCTTGACGTCCGGCCCGGACACGACGGCCGAGGCGTCCTCGACCTTGACGTCCAGGATGACCGAGGCGGTGATCTTCTGCCCCGCCGCCGGGACGCTCCTGGCGACCTTCGGCGCGGAGTTGTCGCTGGTCAGCGTGCGGGTGGCGGTCTCGCCCGTGCTCGACACCGCGGCCAGGGTGTGCTTGCCGTCCTTGATCGCGGTGGTGTCGAGGTCGGCGCGCAGGCCGCGGGCCGGCGCGTCCACGAGGAATTCGAGGTCGATCTCGGTCAGCGGGTTCACCGTGTCGCCGCAGTTGCCGTCGCCCATGCCGTACGAGGCCTTGACGAGCCGGCCGGCGGCCGTGCCCTGCGCGGGGGTGAGGGCGATGTTCGACAGGACGAAGTCGTCGCGGTTGGCGCCGCAGGACGTCGGGTAGGTGCCGGCCACGAAGTCGATCGTGTTCCAGCCGGGCGCCAGGAACTCGTTCGGGATCGTGAGGTCGACCCGGCGGCTCACGAAGTCGCCGTCGAGCACCACCTTCTGGCCGTTGACCAGCACGAAGTTCTGGTAGCGCGCCTCGATCGAGTTGCTGCCCACGTTGAAGCTGAGGGTCGCGTCACCCGAGCCGAGCGTCTCGGCCACGTGCACCGCCGGGGCGTCGAAGGTGTAGCGCAGCTCGGCCTCGCGCAGCGCGGTCTGGCTGCTGCCGCAGGTGCCGTCGCCCAGCTCGTACGACGCCTTGATGTCCTGTCCTGTCACGGTGGCGCCGTCGAGGGCGAGGGTGAGGTTCGCGATGGTGAAGTCGTCGCGGCCGTTGCCGCAGGTCTCCTTGTAGTCCCCGGTGACGACCTTGATCGTGTTGTCACCCGGCACCAGGAACCTGGCCGGCACGTCGACGGTCACGCGCTGGCTCACCCAGGAGCCGCCCAGGTCGATGCGCTTGCCGTTGACGAGCAGGAAGTTGTCGAACTTGTCGTCGATCGAGTCCGCGCCCACGTCGAAGGCGAGCTGCGCGGCGCCGTTGCCGAGCGTGGCCTTCGTGGCGGGTTCGGCGCCGTCGACGGTGAGGGACTTGACGCCGCCTCCGCCGGCGGCCGGGACCGTCGCGAAGACCGGCTTGGTGCCCGCCACGAGCGTGCCGTCGGTGGGCAGCAGCCGGGGGGCGCCGGCCGGGGAGTTGTTCACGGTCACGGTGTTCTTGACGGTCGCGCCGGCCGCGGTCGTGGCGGTGATGGCGTGCTCGCCGTTGGCCAGCTTCGTCGTGTCCAGGTCGGCGGACAGGCCCGTGGTGCCCTGCGGGTCGCCCTGGACGAAGAACTTGAGCGTGGCGCGCTTCAGCAGCGTGGTGTTCGTGCCGCAACTGCCGTCGCCGAAGGAGAAGGTGTACGGGTTGTCCTCGCCGTCCGCGACCTCGCCGAGGAGTTCGAGGCCCACGTCGGACAGCACGAAGTCGTCGTAGTTGGTGCCGCACGAGGACTGGATCGTGCCGACCACGATCTCGACGGTGTTCTCGCCCTTGACGAGCTGCTCGTTCGGGATCTCGATGGTCGCCCGCTCGTTCACGTGGTCGCCGATGTCGGTGCGGTGAGCGCCGTTGACGAGCACGTGGCTGTGGTACTGCGCCTCCGTCGAGTTCGAGCCGACGTCGAAGCGGAGCTTGGACGTGCCCACCGTCTTGGTGGCCTCGATCGCGGCGTCGCCGACGGTGAGCTTCGTGACGCTGTCACCCGCGGTCGTCGGGACCGCCGCGATCTTCGCGGTGCCCTCGAGGTACGAGCCGGCGGCCGGGGTGAGCGTCGGAGGGGTGGTCGAGCTGGTCGGCGTCGGGGTGGGCCGGCCGCGTTGTTGCTCTGCCGGGTCGGCGTAGGCCGCCGTCGCGAGGGTGCTCACGAGCACTGCCGCGAGCGCGGCGGCGGTGGCCAGACGTCCTCGTCTTCTGAGCCCGCCCCTTAACCATGGTCCTGCCATTGGCCGCATCGGTATGCGTCCCTTCTTCCACGTTCTTCAGCGCTGATCAAGCGACTTGCCCTCGGGCACGTTGGAGCCCGAGAGTGAACGATGGAAAGGAAGAGAATGAACGGGAGGTGAACTATCGCCTCATTCTGCTCATTCATCACGAGACAGGACCGAATAGATCACAAGTCGACAATGGCCCTAAAAGCCCACAACTGACGCGCGGGACGTCCGGCCTGTCAGGTGAGCGGCCGGGCTACCAGAAGAACTGCGCGATCCTGAATCTGCGCACCTCCAGCGGGACCGAGCAGCGGCTGATCACGTCGATCTTCCTGATCCGGGTCTTCTGGTTCATCGTGACGTTCACGCACGTCATCCGGACCTCGTGGTCGCCGGGGAGCGCGAAGTAGGAGATGGAGACGGAGCGACGGAACAGGCCCCGGTCGGACGGCGACGCGCCCACCTCACGGTAGAGCCGCCTCGACCCCTTGAGGTTGAACGCGGTGGACCCGATGATGGCGTGATCGGCGGTGGTGGGACAGTGCCCGAGCAGGCGCACGTTGCTGTTCTGGCGGGGCCGCCCGGGCAGGACCCGGAGCGTGGTGCGCTTGCGCCACTCGGCCGGGATGCCGTCGCCGGCGCCCTTCGGAACGCCTTCAGCCGGCGCGCGGGAGACCGGCGCGCGGGAGACCGGTGCCCCCGCGACGAGAGCGGCCACCACTGCCATTGCCAAGACGGAAAGCACAGGCTCCTCCTGCCGGACGGACAGGCCGTACGCCTCATTATGTCGATCAAGCCCTGCGGCGAAGAGCGCCACGCCGGGCCGGAGCGCATGGGGCCGGCCAGGGTGGGTACTGGCCGCCCACCGCATGAAGGGTGAGTAACACATGGGTTTAGGGATGAAGCTGAAGGCCCGGTTCGGGCGGCGGGGCCGGCGGTTGCGGGCCACGGCCCAGCACCGCTTCGGCTGGGAGCGGCTGCGGCCGGGCCAGCAGGAGGCGATGGAGCACCTGCTGGCCGGGCGCGACGTGCTGCTCGTCATGCCGACCGGGGCCGGCAAGTCGGCCGTCTACCAGGTGCCCGCGCAGCTCCTCGACGGGCCCACGATCGTCGTCTCGCCGCTCATCGCGCTCCAGCGTGACCAGGTGACCGGCCTGCTCAAGGCCGACGCGGGCGGCGCCGTGGCGGTGAACTCGACCTCGTCCGTCTCAGCCGGGCTGGAGAAGGTGACGGCGGGGGAGGCGGAGTTCGTGTTCCTGTCCCCCGAGCAGCTCGCCAAGCCCGACGTCGTCGAACGGCTCGCGCAGGCCGGGCCGTCGCTGATCGTGATCGACGAGGCCCACTGCGTCTCGTCGTGGGGGCACGACTTCCGCCCCGACTACCTGCGGCTCGGGAAGGTCATCGAACGGCTCGGGCATCCGCCGGTGATCGCGATGACCGCCACGGCGGCGCCGAACGTGCGCGAGGAGATCGTCCGCTCGCTCGGCCTGGTCCGCCCGGCGGAGATCGTCCGGGGGTTCGACCGGCCGAACATCTCGCTGGAGGTCCGCCGGTTCGTGCGGGCGGAGGACAAGAGGGAGGCGCTGATCGAGGACGCGGCCGCCCGTGACGGTCTCGGCCTGGTGTACGTGGCCACCCGCAAGGAGACCGAGGAGTACGCGGCGGCGCTGGCCGGCCTGGGCCGCCGGGCCGAGGCGTACCACGGGGGCATGCGGACCGCCGAGCGCACCCGCGTGCAGGAGTTGTTCACCGAGGGCGAGGTGGACACCGTAGTGGCGACGTCGGCGTTCGGGATGGGAATCGACCGGCCGGACGTGCGTTACGTGCTGCACGCCGGGCCGCCGGAGTCGCCCGACTCCTACTACCAGGAGATCGGCCGGGCGGGCCGGGACGGCGCGCCCGCCTCGGCCGTGCTGTTCTACCGGCAGGAGGACCTGGGCCTGCGCCGCTTCTTCACCGGCGGACGGGCCGACGCCGACGCGCTGCTGCGCGTGGCGACGCTGACGCGCGAGCACGCCGGCACGGTGCCCGCCGGCGAGCTGGCCGCGCTGCTCAAGGTGAGGGCCTCCCACCTGACCAGGCTCGTCAACCTGCTGGAGCAGGCGGGCGCGCTGACCGTGACGGACACCGGCGACCTGCGCTACACCTCGCGCGAGCTGACGCCGGAGCGGGCCGCCGAGCGGGCGGTCGAGATCGACGAGGCGCGGCACCGCGTCGACGACTCGCGGATCGACATGATGCGCGGCTACGCGGAGACCAGGGGGTGCCGCCGCCGGTTCCTGCTCGCCTACTTCGGAGAGCCCTACGAAAGCGCCTGCGGCACCTGCGACACCTGCCGCGACGGCACCGCGGCCGAGCCGGCGGACGAGCCCGCGCCCGCCTCCGGCCAGGAGCCGTTCCCGTTGCAGGCGAAGGTGACGCACAAGATGTGGGGACAGGGGACGGTCATGAGCCGCGAGCCGGACCGGATCACCGTGCTGTTCGACTCGGTCGGCTACAAGACCCTGTCGCTGGCCGCGGTGCGGGACGTGCTCCGCCTTGAGGTCAGTCCATGAGACCGAGCTGACGGCCGGCCCGCAAAGCCAGCCAGACCTCGGCGAACGCGGCGGTGGACGACAGGTCGCGGCCGCTCAGGTCGGCGAACCTGCGCAGGCGGTAGGCCAGGGTGTTGGGATGGATGTGCAGCGCCGCCGCGGCCTCCTCGGTGTGCCGGTCGCGCTCCATCCAGGTCCGTACGGAGGCCAGAAGCTGGGAGCCGTGCGCCGAGTCGTAGGCCAGCACCTGGCCGAGCACGTTCTCGACCAGCGCGGTGAGCGCCCACGGGTCGTCGGGCAGCCATCTGCCGGTGGTGTCGTCGCCGTAGTGGATCAGCGGGCGCCCCGACTCCGACGCCGTGGACGCCGCCCACACCGCCTCCCGCTTGGGGATCCGCATGGACTCCCCCGGCGGGAACGGCCTGCTCACGCCCGCCGCGACCCCCGGCAGCCCGGCGACCACCGCGCTCAGGGCGGGCCGGCCCAGCACGTAGCGGTCGTCGCCCCTGCGCAGCATGAGATGCGGCCGGTCGTCGAGCGCGCGGTGGACGGCCTCGTCGGGCACGCCCCTGATCACGAGCAGGACCAGCTCGTCGGCCGCCGGCAGGCCCAGCCTGACCAGGCGCCGCCGTGCCGTCTCGGGGTCGAGGACGTCCTGGAGCAGCTCGGACAGGGTCTCCGCGCCCTGACGGCGCAGCGTCTCGCGCTCGTGGCGGGCCATGGCCACCTTCAGGGCGGCCACCGTGGCGATGTGCTGCACCACGGCCAGACCGGCGGGCCTGGCCCCCTGACGCTCGAAGGCGACGAGGAAACCGGCGGGGCCGCCGGGCGCCGGCACCGGCAGGACGAAGCCGCCGGGAATGGTGGGCGGCGCGTCCGGCTCGAAGGGCAACATGGCGGGATCCGGCACCGGCACCCCCGGCAACAACGGCCGCCCCTGCGGGGTGCAGAGGTAGACCTCGTAGCCCGACAGCCGCTCCAGCCGCTTGAACAAGGTCGCGGTGTCGAGGTCCTCGGTCGTCAGCCAGCGCAGCGCGCCGAACACCTGGAGCTGCGCGCCGAGCCGCTGCCTGGAGTCCTCCTGCACGGCGGCGGCCACCTCCTGGGCGATGGCGATGAACGGCACCGCCAGCGGCACCTCCAGCACCGGCATCCCCCGCTCCTCGGCGGCCTCGAAGAAGGCCTCGTGCAGGGGCGGCACGTGCAACTGCGCCGACAGGGCCAGCGCGGACACGCCCGCGTCGTCGAGCCGTTCGAGGTAGGCGCGCTGGGCGGCCGCCTGGCGCGGGACGGCGATGCCCGTCGTCATGATGACCTCGGCGCCGAGCAGCCACGGCGTGGGGTCGTCGAGCTCGCTGACGTGCGCCCACGACACCGAACGGCCCAGACCCGCCTCGCCGGCCAGCAGCCGCAACTGCAGGGCGGGAGAGCGCAGCAGGTCCTCCACCGACACCTTTGTGGTCACCCACAAAGAGTACGACCCACCTTGGGGCTGCCCCCAGGGAGACGTCCGTGCTATCTTCGTCCTCGCCGTGCGGCAGTACGACTTGAGGAGGTGAGACCCATCAACGCTGTGATGACAGATCGGGGCTCCCTCCTTCGCATGGTCTAGGGAGCGCCCGAAGGCACCCCCGAAAGGCTTTGAAACGCTATGCGCTTCAGCTTGACCTCTCAGACGTCGGCCGGCGGCGTCACCGAACAGTCCTTCACCCTCGGCGAGATCACCGGTGTGCTGTTCACCCCGCAGGACGCCACCGGCCCCCGCCCGCTGATCCTGATGGGACACGGCGGCGGCCAGCACAAGAAGGCCCCCGGCGTCCTGGCCGGCGCACACCGGTTCGTCGCCGAGGGGGGTTACGCCGTCGCCGCCATCGACGCCCCCAACCACGGCGACCGGCCGAAGGATGAGCGGTTCATCCAGTTCGCGGGCGGCATGCGGGCCCGCATGGGCGCCGGAGAGGATCCGGCCGGGCTGGTCGCGGCCATGCACGCCCTGCTGGCCGAGCAGGCCGTCGCCGACTGGCAGGCCGTGCTGACCGCGGTCCAGGAGCTCGGCCACGTGGGCACCGGCCCGGTCGGCTACTGGGGGGTGTCGATGGGCTGCGGGCTCGGTGTGCCGCTGCTCGCCGCCGAACCCCGGATCCGCGCCGCCGTCCTCGGTCTGCTCGGCGTGCACGGGCTGGCCGCACCCGCCGCCGAGGTCACCGTGCCGGTGCAGTTCCTCCTCCAATGGGACGATGCGCGGGTGCCCAGGGATCAGGCCCTGGCGCTGTTCGACGCCCTGGGTTCCGCCGACAAGACGCTGCACGCCAACCCCGGCGACCACGGGGGGATCCCCGCGTTCGAGACCGGCGACGCGCTGCGGTTCTTCGCCCGCCACCTCGGCTGAGACCGCTGCCTCGGCTGAGACCGCTGCCTCATAGCCGTCGCCGTGCCGGCCGGGTCCGTTCCCGGCCGGCGCGGCGACGATCGGTGATCCGCGGCTGCCGTCTATGGCGGCTCTTTGCCGGCCTCGTGTTTCCGGTCTCTCGGCTCGGACAGAGGGAGTACTTCCGGGCACACACGAGAGAGGGATGAAGATGAGCACCAACGACAAGATCCGTAACAAGGCCGAAGAGCTCAAGGGCCGGACGAAGGAGAACGTGGGCGAGGCCACCGGCGACGAGAACCTGCGGGCCGAAGGCCGCGCCGACCGGGCCGAGGGCAACGTCAGGCAGGCCGGCGAGAAGGTCAAGGACGCCGGCAAGAAAGTGAAGGACGCCTTCAAGAAGTGACGGCCGCTCAGCCCGCGCAGTACGCCGCGGGCGCCGGTCCGTTCCGCGTCTCATCACGGCGGACCACCCCATACGCCGTCGGCGCCGGTCCGCCCTCGCGTCTCATCACGCGAGGGCCGGACGCGCCGCCGACCGCCAGGACC
This sequence comes from Nonomuraea sp. NPDC002799, assembly GCF_053592075.1. Lineage (NCBI taxonomy): Bacteria > Bacillati > Actinomycetota > Actinomycetes > Streptosporangiales > Streptosporangiaceae > Nonomuraea > Nonomuraea sp. NPDC002799. The sequence goes on along the minus strand of NZ_JBSFVA010000004.1, from coordinate 269,926 downwards.
GGCGCCGTCATCACGACGCCGCCGCCCATCACCACAGCGCCGCCGACCATCACCCCTTTTCGCGGCCGAGGAGGGCGAGGGTGCGGGCCTGGGCCCGCGCGTCGCCGACCGCGCTGACCAGGAAGTCGGTCACCCCCGCGGCGGCGAACAGCCCGATCTCCTTCTCGACGGCGCTCTCGTCCCCCGCGATGACCGTCTCGTGAACGCCCGACATGCCCTGGCGATCCAGCACGGCACGGTAGCTGGCGAAGTCGCCGGCGAAGCCGAAGCGGGCGCCGATCTCACTCCGCACCGCCTCCGGATCGTCCGTGACCGCCACCATGGCGCTGGCGACGACGCGCGGCGCCGGGCGTCCCGCCGCCCGCGCGGCCTCCGTGATGCGCGGGACGATGTGCTCGCCGATGACCTGGGCGCCGGTCCAGACGGTGACCGTGCCGTCGGTCAGCTCACCGGCGATCCGCAACATCGCAGGACCCAGCGCCGACAACAACACGGGCGGCGCGCCCGCAAGGGGGACGTCGACCTGGCCGGCGGCCGACAGCGTCTCGCCGCGATAGTCGACCGCCTCGCCGCGCAGGAGCGGCATCAGCGCGGTGAGGTACTCACGGATGTGGCGGGCCGGGCGCTCGTAGGACAGCCCGAAGGAGCCCTCGATGACCTCCCGGTGGCTCGGGCCGATGCCGAGCGTGAACGCGTTCCCGCTGATCGCCTGCGCGGTCCGCGCCTGTACGGCCAGCGCCAGCGGATGCCTCGGATACGTCTGGACCACGGCGGTGCCGACCTCGATCCCCGGCGTGTGCCGTGCGGCCAGCGCGGCCAGGCTGATCGCGTCCCATGACGTCATCTGGCTGAAGAAGACGCTCGCGAACCCGGCCTGCCGGGCGGCACGCACCTGCTCCAGCAGGGTGTCGATGTCCGCGCCGCCGCTGTGGAGGTAGAGGCCGACTCTCATCACACGCTCCTAACATGAATCGGAAATTCCGCTTCCGGTACGCCACGGTACAGTAACCTGAAGGTGGAATTCCGGTTAGGGGGTGGACCTCATGCGGGCCGACGCGCGGCGCAACCGCGAACGCATCGTGACGGCGGCGCTCGACCTGTTCACCGAGCGCGGGCCGGGCGTCTCGATGGACGAGATCGCCCAGGCGGCCGGGCTCGGTGTGGGCACCCTCTACCGCCACTTCCCCGATCGCCGCGCCCTCGTGGACGACCTCGCCGCCGGCACGCTCACCGACCTGCGGGCCCACCTCCGCGCCCGGATCGGCGAGCCCGGCCCTAGCTGGGACGTGCTGCTCAGCGTCGTGCGCTACTGCACGGGGCAGCCGCTGGCGCTGATCACCTCGCTGGCCGGCTCGCCGCCGGTGCCGCCGTCCCGGGCGGAGCTCGTACGGGAGATCGACGAGCTGCTCGCGGGCATCGCCCGGCGGGCGCAGCAGGAGGGGTCGATCCGCAGCGACATCACGCCGGAACAGATCGTCGCCCTGCTCAACGTGATGGTCTGCCGCCCCGGCGCCCGGTTCGGCGACCCGCTCACCACCGTGATGCTCGACGGCCTCAGAACCGCCTCCGCCTGAGGCGCGCGCGACTCAGCCGCCTGACGCGCCGGGCGCGCCGCTCAGCCGCCTGATCCGCTGGGCGCGATGACTCGCCAGGCGCCAGGGCGCAGTGTCCAGGCCCGGTGGGGCGCGGGCGGCAGCAGCTCGCCGTCGGCGTTGGCGGGCACCGGCTCGCCCTCGACCACGACCGAGCGCGCCCTGAGGCTCACGACGTCGTGGCGCTCGCGATGCCGGCCGAGCCGCAACAACACCCCGTAGGCGGCACGGGCCCAGGGCGAGACCGCGAAGGAGACGACGACGTCGGCCAGCCCGTCGTCGGGCCGCGCGCCGGGGGCCAGCGGGGTGCCGCCGCCGATCGAGCTGCCGTTGCCGATGCCCACCATGAGGACCCGCCGGCGGCCGTCGGCGACGAGGGTGCCGTCCACCCGCACCTTCGAGTGCCATCCCTGGCTGCGCATCCCGGCGAGCAGGGCGCCCACCGCGTAGGCGGCCCGGCGCAGGACCGGCTTCAGCGCGGTCGCCTGCTGCGAGGCCACCGCTCCGACGCCGACGTGCACGGCGTTCAGCACGATGCCGCCGTCGTCGTCGACGAGCAGGTCCAGCCGCCGCTCGGCGCCGTGCAGCACGACCAGGGCGGCCTCCCGCGGATCCAGCGGGATGCCGAGCGCGCGGGCCAGGTCGTTGCCGGTGCCCATCGGGATCAGGCCCACCGGCCGGGCGGCGAGCTCGTCGCGGCCGAGCAGCGCCGCCACCACCCGGTGCAGCGTGCCGTCCCCGCCGAGGACGACGGGGACGCGGCCGGGGTGCTCGGCCAGGACCCGGTCGAGGTCGGCCGGCCCTTCCACCACGCGGTCCACGACGTCGGCCTCGGCTCCGAGCGTGCGCAGCACCGTACGCCGGGTCTCCTCGTCGTCCCCGCCCGCGGCCGGGTTCGCTATCGCCAGCAGTTTGCGTGCCACGGCATCCCCTTCGATCGCCTGGCCGCTCGGTGCCCGTGATCGGCCGGGCCAAACCTGCTGCTCCCCCGGCCGTGGACCAGGTGAACATCGCGCCTGACGTGTGCTGACAAGTGATGCCGTCCGCGCCGGCCGGGTAGGGGTCAGGAGGTCCGCCAGCGCTGATGGCTGCCGCCCGTGCAGGTGTAGAGCTGCACCAGGGAGCCGTTGGCGGTGGCCGCCTGGTTCACGTCCAGGCAGAGGCCGGACTGCGCGCCGCGGATCGTCCCGTCGGCGTTGAGGGTCCACCGCTGGTTGGCGCCGTTGTTGCAGTCCCAGATGTCGACCTTGGTGCTGTTCGTGGTGCCCTGGCCGTAGGCGTCCAGGCACTTGTCGCCGTACACGGTGATCTGGCCGGTCGCGGTCCTCGTCCACTGCTGGTTGGCGCCGCCGTTGCAGTCGTGGATGGTGAGTTGCGTGCCGTTGACGCGGGTCGCGCCGGGCACGTCCAGGCAGCGGCCGGAGCCCACGCCGCGCAACACCGTGGCGCCGGCCGTCACGCCCCAGGCGTGCTTGAGGCGGTCGACGCCACTGCTGTTGGGGGTGGCGAGCGTCAGGTTGACGCCGCTGCCGCCGAGGGTCTGGAGCGTGTACGGGTCCCCGCTGCGCAGGCCCGGCCAGTAGATCGCGCCCATCCCGAGGGCCCGGACGGTGTCGGTGTCGGCACGCAGGTACCGGACGAAGTTGTCGGCGCTGCCCGCGTCGTTGTAGTCGAGACCCGTGGTCATCGGCGCGCCGAACTCGTCCAGGACGGTGCGCGCGGCGCACGAGCCGATCCGGTTCCGCAGGTCGGTGACCCAGTCGGCGTAGGTGTGGGTGCCCCAGAAGCCGTAGTGGTGCAGGGACAGGAAGGTCCCGTTGAGCCGGCTGTCGGCGCAGACGGTGGTGACGTCGTCGTTGTAGCCGCTGCCGCTGACGAAGATCCGGTTCGCGGGCACCGAGGGATGGGCGGCGATCCAGCCCGCCGCGGTGTCCGCCCAGCCGCTCGCCGAGTAGCCGAACGGCTCGTTCATGGGCTCGAAGTAGACCAGGCCGTTGGCGCCGTACTTGGTGATGATGGTGTTCCACATCGTGGTCCAGGCGGCCGGATCGTCGATCCGGCCGTCCTTGGCCGCGGTGCCCTCCCAGTAGCTGAGGACGACCTTGAAGCCCTTGGCGGTCGCGGCGTCGACGGCCCCCGTGTACGCGTTCCACCAGCTTGTGCCGACGGAGTACGGATTGACCGGCAGCCTGACCGTGTTGGCGCCGAGGTTCGCCTGGAAGCCGGCGATGACGGCGTCGGCCTTGGCCCGGACCGTGGCATAGCCGTCGGAGACCGACAACCCGGAGGGGATGACGGGGTCGTCGGCGTAGTTGTCTCTGGGGTCGGCCCAGTTCACGCCCCTGAACTGGGCCGTGTCGGCGGCGGCCGGGGCGGCGCCGGTCAGCGCGGCGATCGGCACGCTGACCAGCGCGGCGGCCAGCGCGGCGAGCGAGCGGCGTAAGGTGCGAGATGAGTGCGGCATCGTGCTCCTTCGGTGGAGGGCGACAGCGCCGCTGATCCCGGTGCGGCCGCCGGGGGTGCGAGCCCTGCCGGGGCCGGCAGGGCTGGGCACTGCGTGGGCTCACTGCATGCTGAAGCCCTGCTCCTGGCCGTACTTGATGGAGGCGTCCTGCCACGCCCGCAGGCCGTCCTGCAGCGTGGTGTCGCCGATGTAGGCCTTGCCGACCAGGTCGTTGAAGACGCTGTTGGCGTAGACCTGGTAGGGCAGGTAGGACCAGCCGCCGACGACCTGGCTCGCCGACTCGGCGAGGACCTGGTTGACCTGCTGGTCGCCGAAGTACGGGAACTTCTTGTCCTTGAAGGCCGCGGAGTTGAGATGGGCGGTGGTGGCCGGGAAGGCGCCGCCGTCCAGGCGGGTCTGCACGCCTTCGTCGACGCCGGCGTACTTGAGGAAGGCGTAGGCGAGCGTCTTGCCGGCGGCGGCCTCGGGGACGGCCAGCGAGCTGCCGCCGTTCTCGGCGGTGGCCTTGCCGCCGCTCTCCCACTGCGGCATGGGGGCGACCCGCCACTTGCCGGCCGCGGCCTTGACGCCGGTCTCCAGGTTGGCGGGCATCCAGGCCCCGATCACGAGCGTGGCGATGGTGCCGTCGCCCAGGCCCTTGTACCAGGCGTCGCTCCACCCGATGATCGGCGCGACCAGCTTCTCGCTGACGAGCTGCTGCCAGGCCGCGGTGAACTTCCGCGTGCCCGGGTCGCCGAAGTTGACGCTCACCTTGGTGCCGTCGACCGTGTAGGGCTTGCCGCCGGCCTGCCAGATCATGCTGGTGGTGAAGCCGGCGTCGCCGGTGTCGCTGGTGATGTACGCCTTGGGGTCGGCGGCGTGCAGCTTCTTGGCCGCCGCGATGTACTCCTCCCAGGTGGCCGGCACTTCGATCTTGTGCTTGTCGAAGACCTCCTTGTTGTAGAACAGGGCCATCGGGCCGGAGTCCATGGGCAGGCCGTAGATCCCGGCGCCGGTGTGGACGGAGTTCCAGGGGCCGGGGGTGAAGGTGCCTTCGAGCCCGCCCGCGCCGTAGGGCGTCAGGTCGGTGACCGACTTGGCGAGGGCGAACTGCGGCAGGGCGTAATACTCGATCTGGGCGACGTCGGGCACGCCGGAGCCGGCCTTGATCGCGTTCTGCAGGGCGGTGTACTGGTCGTCGCCGCTGCCGGCGTTGACCAGGTTGACCTTCACCTTCGGATATTTGGCCTGGAAGTCGGCGACCACCTGCTTCAGGGTCGGCTCCCACGCCCAGACCGTGATGCTGCCGCCGGCGTTCAGCGCGGCCTGCAGGTCGGTGGCGGACGGGACGGCGGGAGCGGCGGCCCCGCCACCCGGAGAGCCACAGGCGGTGGCGATCAGCGATATCGACAGTGCGGCGCCCACGGCGAGGGCGTGTCGGCGGTTTATCGTCATGGATGTCCCTTTCATGGGTGTACCTAGGGGACGGTCGGTCGCGGCGCCGGTTACTCCTTGACGCTCCCGGCGGCCAGGCCCGACTGCCAGTACCGCTGGAGCAGCAGGAACGCCGCGATCAGCGGGACGATGGTGAGCAGTGAACCGGTGATCACGAGGTTGAAGATGGCCTCGCCGCCCGTGGTGGAGGCCTGGGCGTTCCAGTTGTTGAGGCCGAGCGTGAGCGGATACCAGGCCGGGTCCTTCAGCATGATCAGGGGCAGGAAGTAGTTGTTCCAGGTCGCGACGACGGTGAACAGCAGGACCGTGACGATCCCGGGCGCCAGCAGGGGCAGGCTGATGCGGAAGAACGTCTGGAACTCCCGCGCCCCGTCCACCCGCGCCGATTCGAGGATCTCGTCCGGCACGGCGTCGGCGGCGAACGTCCACATGAGGTAGAGCCCGAACGGCGAGACCAGCGACGGGATGATGATCGCCCACGGGGAGTTGGTCAGGCCCATGCTGGAGAACATCAGGAACGTCGGCACGGCCAGCGCCGTGCCGGGCACCGCGACGGCGCCGATGACGACGGCGAACACGGCCCTCTTGCCGGGAAAGTCGAACTTGGCCAGCCCGTAGCCGGCGATCGTGGCCAGCAGGGTCGCACCGCCCGCGCCCACGACCACGTACAGCAGGGTGTTGAGCAGCCAGCGGGTGAAGATGCCGCCGTCGTAGGTGAAGGTGCCGGCGATGTTGCGCAGCAGCGCGAAGTCGGTGTCGAACCACAACCCGAACGAGCCGAACAGCCCCTCCTGCGTCTTGGTCGCGTTGATCAGCAGCCAGGCCAGCGGAAGCAGCGCGTAGAGGAGCATGATCGCGGTCAGGACGGTCAGCGTGACACTGCGCCGGCGCCGCGGTGACGGGGGGCGCCGGCGGATCACCAGCGGGCGGCGCGCGCGGGCGGTGGCGGTCATGATCAGGGCCCCTTCCGCATGCCGCGGAGCTGGACGACGTAGGCGATGATCATCGTGATCACGCCCATGACGATGGCGACGGTCGCCGAGTAGTTGAACTGCTGGCCGCTGAAGGAGAGCGAGGCGGCGTAGAGGTTCGGGGTGAAGTAGGTCGTGATCGTGTTCGGCGCCAGGTTCTTGAGGATGCTGGGCTCGTTGAAGAGCTGGAAGCTGCCGATGATGGAGAAGATCGTGGCGATCAGCAGGGCGCCGCGCAGGGCGGGCAGCTTGATCGCGTAGACGATGCGGAGCTGGCTCGCGCCGTCGATCTCCGCGGCCTCGTACAGGGAAGGATTGACCACGCGCAGCGCCGAGTACAGGATCAGCATGTTGTAGCCGACGAACTCCCAGGTCACGATGTTGCCGATCGCGGCCAGGATCAGATCGGCCGACAGGGGGTCGGGCAGCGAGAATCCGAACGCGTCGTTGAGGTTGCCGACCAGGCCGAACCGGGTGCCGTACATGAAGCCCCACATGAGCGTGGCGACCACGGCGGGCACGGCGTAGGGCAGGAACACCGAGATGCGGAAGAAGCTCGTGCCGTACAGCCGGCCGCTGTCGATCGCGAGCGCCGCCAGCAGCGCCAGGAACAACATGATCGGGACCTGCACGATCAGCAGGAGCGCCACGTTGCCGGCGGCCGACCAGAACTGCGGGTCGCCCACCGCCTTGAGGTAGTTGTCGGCGCCGACGAAGGTGGTCCCGCCGATCAACTGGGTGCGGAACAGGCTCAGATAGATCGAGTACGCGATCGGCGCCAGGAAGACGAGCGCGAACGCCGCCAGGAAGGGCCCGACGAACCGCCAGCCCGTCCACGATCGCCGCCTCGTTGCCGGCACCGGTTGACTCCCTCCGCCGCGATGTTTACGTAAACATCCCGCTCGAAAGGTGCCCACCGAGAGTCGCCGGCGATGATCCCACCGTTATGTTTACGTAAACGTTCGTGCGGTATCGTGGCACCGGCCACACAGGCCGTCAAGGTTTCCCCGACGTTAACGGGCCGCTTCGAAGGTAGGCACGGTGGACGCGATCAGCGGGGGCGACGGACGGCAGCGGCACGACGCCGTCGGCGTCGCGCCGCGCGGCGGATCGAGCGTCCCTGGCGGGCGCCGCAAGCAGCGCGTCTCCATGGCCGACGTCGCCAAGCTGGCGGGCGTCTCGTCGCAGACCGTGTCCCGGGTCTCCAACGGTCATCCCGGCGTGATCGACTCGACCCGCGAGCACGTGCTGGCCGCCATGAGCGAGCTGGGCTACCGGCCCAACAGCGCCGCCCGCGCGCTGCGCTACGGCCGGTTCAACACCATCGGCGTCATCCTGTTCAGCCTGGCCTCCACCGGCAACAGCCGCACCGTGGAGGCCATCGCCACCCACGCCGCCGCCGAGGGGTACGCCATCACGCTGATCCCCATCGACGTGCCGACCCAGGACAACGTGCTGGGGGCGTTCACCCGGATGGGCGAGCTGGCCGTGGACGCGGTCATCGTCATCATCGAGATCCACCTGCTCGACGCGGGCACCGTGACCCTGCCGCCCGGGGTGCACGTCGTGGTCGTCGACTCCGACGCCGGCGACCGCTACAGCGTCGTCGACACCGACCAGGCCGACGGGGCCCGGCGGGCCGTCCATCACCTGCTCGACCTGGGACATCAGACCGTCTGGCACGTGACCGGGCCGCCGGCGTCCTTCGCCGGCCAGCGCCGCGCCCAAGCCTGGCGCACCACGCTCGAAGCGGCCGGCCGCCCGGTGCCGCCGCCCCTGCACGGTGACTGGTCGGCCGAGTCCGGCTACGCCGCCGGTCTGGTGCTGGCGGGCGAGCCGGGGTGTACGGCGGTGTTCGCCTCCAACGACCAGATGGCCCTCGGCCTGCTGCGAGCCTTCCACGAACGCCGGCGGCCGGTGCCGGACGAGATCAGCGTGGTGGGGTTCGACGACATCCCCGACGCCGCCTTCTTCGTCCCGCCCCTGACCACCGTGCACCAGGATTTCGCGGAGGTGGGGCGCAGGTGCGTGCAGCGCGTGCTGCTCCAGATCCGCGAGCACCAGACCTCGCGGCCGGGCACCGACCTCGTCCCGGCCCGCCTGGTCGTACGGAGCAGCACCGCCGCCCCGAAGCGCTGAACCTGCTCGTTCGGAGCACCGCGCTCAAAATGTGCCCGCCGACCTGCGGATGGCTGCATTCCCCCCAAACTATCCTTGATCCACTCTTTCATCACCGAACCGGACTGGTTAAGATCCACGATCAAGCGCGCAGCCCGCCGCGCCGCAGCCTCATAGGCACGGGAGGCATTATGCAGAACCAGGAACAGACCGTCGAGAACACCCAGGCGACCAAGAAGGTCAAGCTGCAGATCAAGCGGCTGGAGAAGGTCGAGACGACCGTCCTCCGCGAGGCTGGCTGACCCATGGAGCAGCGGCCGGTCAGGCATCGCCTGACCGGCCGCTGCGCTTTCCTCACCGCTCCTGTTCCAAGGTTCCACGTGAAGAGGCCGCTGTGCGTCTACCTCGCATCAAGAGTGTTCACCAGCCCCTGGCCATGCCGGGGGACCGCATCATCATCGGCCTCATGCAGCAGGGCATCTCCTCCGAGATCCAGGACGACGCGGACGGCTCGATCGCCAGGCTGATCGTCCTCATGGACGGCACCCGGACCATCGACCAGATCTGCGCCGCCTTCGCCGAGACGCATCCCGACGTCGACCCGCAGGACGCCCGTGACGTCGTCGAGGGCCTGATCGACAACGGGTTCGCGGAGGACGCGGGCGCGCCCCTGCCCGCGGCGCTCACCGAGCGCGAGGCCGCCCGTTACGAGCCGGCCAGGCACTTCTTCTCCTGGATCGACCCCACCGCGCGCGAGTCGCCGTACGACGTCCAGGCCGGCATCAAGGGCGCGACCGTGGGCCTGCTGGGCCTCGGCGGCACGGGCTCGGCGGTGGCCGCCGCGCTGGTCTCCAGCGGCATCGGCGCGCTGCGCGTCGCCGACTTCGACGCGGTGGAGGAGCCGAACCTGACGCGCCAGCTCATCTACAGCGAGGGCGACATCGGCCGGCCCAAGGTGGACAGCACGGTGGAGCGGCTGCGCGCCATGAACAGCCTGGTCGACGTGACCGGCATCACGATGAAGGCCGGTTCGTCCGGCGACATCGCCGAGCTGATGGAGGGATGCGACGTGTTGGTGCTCTGTGCCGACGAACCGCATCCGGACATCATGTACTGGACGAACGAGGCGGCGCTGCGTACCGGCACGCCGTGGTTCGTCAGCTTCTACACCGGCCCCATGGCCGTCGTCGGCTCGCTGATCCCGCACCAGACCGGCTGCTGGGTCTGCCTGCGCCGCCAGGAGGACCAGCGCGAGCTCAACGCGCACGGCCGCCCGCTCACCCCCGACCGCCCGAACGCCGTGATCGCCGCCAGCGCCAACATCAGCGGCCACCTGTGCGCCCTGGAGGTCATGTACCACCTCGGCGGCCTGCCCACCCAGGCCCGCGGCCGCATCTTCCACTGGAACTACGCCATGTGGGACCACTCCTACTTCATCGACATCCCCCGCTACGACGACTGCCCCACCTGCGGCGCCGCGCCATCATGACCACCACGCTGATCACCGCCGAGAGCCGCGTCGGCTTCCACCGGCTGATCACCCGTCCGGACGACGACGATCCGGACGTCATGGTGGTCGGCCGCGCCGAGATCGGCGAGTTCGTCGAGCTGCCCGCCGTGTACAGCGAGGCGATCCGGCTGCTGAGCGAGGGCCACACGGTCGGCTCGGCCGAGGAACGCGTGGCGGCCGAGCAGGGCGTGGAGATCGACGTCGCGGAGCTGGTCGAGGCCGTGACCGAGCTGGGCTTCGTCCGCTCGCTCGACGAGCGGCCGGTGCCCGATCCCGCCGCCGGCGCGGCGCGCAGCCACTTCCCGTGGCTGACCGAGCGGCACGTGGCCTGGCTGTTCAGCCGGCCGATGAAGCTCGTGTGGCTGCTGATCGTCGGCGCGGCGCTGGTCACCTTCGCCGTCCAGCCCCAGATGTTGCCGCACTACGAGGACTTCTTCTGGGGCGACTACGTCGGCCTCACGGTGCTGGTCAACACGGTGCTGATGTCGGCGGCCATCAGCGTGCACGAGCTCATGCACCTGACGGCGGCCCGCTCGCTGGGCGCGCCGGGGCGCATCGGGTTCGGCACCCGGCTGCACAACCTGGTCGTGCAGACCGACGTCACCGGCGTGTGGGGGGTGCCCAGGCGGTCCCGCTACCGCGTCTATCTGGCGGGGCTGGCGTGGGACCTGCTCCTCGTGGCCGTCATCACCCTCCTGGTCGCCTACGCTCCGCTCCCGGCCCTGGCCGCGGCCGTGCTCAAGGCGCTGGTCGTGTCGGTGCTCATGACCATCCCGTTCCAGCTCCAGGTCTACATGCGCACCGATCTGTACTACGTGCTGCGCGACCTGCTGCGCACCCGCAACCTCTTCGACGACGGGCTGGCCTTCGCCGGGCACCTGCGGGCGAAGCTCTGGGCGGCACTCAGGCGGCGTCCCGGGCCGCAGGAGGACCCGACGGCCGGGCTCCCGCAGCACGAGCGGCGGGCGACCCGGATCTACGCGGTGTTCCTCGTCGGGGGAGCGGTCATCAGCCTCGGCAGCTACGCCCTGTTCACCGTGCCGATCGCCGTGGTGGCGGTGCTGCGCGCGCTCACGGCGGTCACGGACGCCTTCGCGGGCGGGGCACTGCTGCCGGCGCTGGACTCAGGGCTGCTGATCCTCGTCGAAGGCGGCATCCAGATCATCTTCTTGAAGACCTTCGTCCGCAACCACCCGCACTGGTTCCGCCGGAGGCGCGCGGCACCTGCCTGATGTCGTGAGCCGGGCCGGGCCGGGTTCCCGCGTCATGTCCGCCACAAGGGGTTTCTTGACCGATGGCGTGAGAAGATCGCAGGTCCGGCTCCGGAGGGAAGGCTCATGGCGTTGGCGGATTCGCACGACGGCGGCAGGCGGACGCCGTTGTGGCGCGGGATGACCGGGCGCGATCCGCGCGAGCCGCACCGGGCCGCCACCTCGCTGGAGCTGCTGTCCGACCTCTGTTTCGTGGTCGCCGTGGCGCAGGCCGCCGCCGGCCTTCATCACGCGCTGTCGGAGGGGCACGCGGGCACCGGCGTGCTCGGCTACGCCATGGTCTTCTTCTCCATCTGGTGGGCGTGGATGAACTTCACCTGGTTCGCCTCCGCCTATGACACCGACGACACGGCGTACCGGGTGCTGATCTTCACGCAGATGGCGGGGGTGCTCATCCTCGCCGCCGGCGTGCCGCGCGCCTTCCTGGACAAGGACTTCGGGCTGGTCACGCTCGGCTACGTCGTCATGCGCATGGCGCTCGTCCTCCTGTGGCTGCGCGCCGCGCACGGACATCCCGACGGCCGCCGGAGCGCGCTGCGGTACGCCTTCGGCGTCACCCTGGTCCAGGTCGGCTGGATCGCCCGGCTGGCCGTCGCCGACCGGTTCGGCGTGGCCTCGTTCGCCGTGCTCGTGGTCGCGGAGCTGGCGGTGCCCATCTGGGCGGAGCGCTTCCGCTCCATCACCTGGCATCCGCATCACATCGCCGAGCGCTACGGACTGTTCACGATCATCGTCCTCGGCGAGTCCATCCTCGCCGCGACCGTCGCCATCCAGTCCGGGCTCGAACGGCGGATCCACACGGCGGCGCTGCTGTCGGTGGCCGTCAGCGGCATGATCATCGTCTTCGCGATGTGGTGGCTGTACTTCACCCATCCCGCGCACCTGCTGCTGACGTCGAACAAGACCGCCTTTCCCTGGGGTTACGGCCACTACTTCGTCTTCGCCTCGGCCGCCGCCGTCGGGGCCGGCCTGGCGGTGAACGTCGACCACGACAGCGGCGAGGCGCACATCGGCGCGTTCGGGGCCGGAGCCGCGGTCGCCGTGCCGGTGGCCGTCTTCCTGGCGGCCCTGTGGCTGGTGCACGTGCGGCCACACCGTCCCGGCGCCCTGGTGCGGACCGCCTATCTCGCGGGCATCGCCGTGGTGCTGGCGACGCCGTTCACCGGGCTGCCGCTGCCGCTGATCGCGGCGGCACTGATCCTGCTCGTCGCAGCCGGTCAACTCCCCTCATCCCGGCGCGGCTGATCACGGCTCGGTCGGGGGTCGCGGCGATCGGGGGTCGTTCGCCGGCGGGTCCGCGGGGGTGATGTCGAGCAGGGCGGCGAGCTGGGCCCGGCTGCCGACGCCGAGCTTGCCGTACACCCTGGCCAGATTGTTGTTCACCGTCGCCACCGACAGCCCGAGACGCTGGGCGATGGCCCGGCTGCTGTGCCGTACGGCGAGCAGGGCCACTTCGCGCTCGCGGCGGGTGAGAACGGCGGAGACGTGGTCGTGATGGAGCAGCGGGGTGACGGCGCCCTCGCAGCAGGTGCGCAGCGTGTCCGCCCACTCCATCATCAGCGCCGCCTTGCCCGGCAGACCGGCCTGGCGGCAGGCGCGGACCGCGCACGTCGCCAGCTCGGCGGCGAGCAGATGCTGGCCGAGCGCGGTCAGGGCGGTGGCGGCGCCGGACAGTGCCTTGCCGTCGGCCTGTTTGAGCGCACGGGCGGCGCCGGCCAGCACTTGGCTCAGCGGCGTGCCGAGGACGGCGTCGAGCTGGTCGAGCCGGCGGCACTCACCCTCGCCGCCGAGGCGGAGCGTGTCGTAGCGGGCCGTCGCCTCCACCGTGGGGAGGCCGAGGCCGCGGGCCAGGTCGGCCGCGTACCGGGCGGTGTCCGCCGCGTCGGTGAGACGGCCCTCCGCCGCCAGCGTCCAGGCACCGGCGAGGGCCGTCCACGGGGCGAAGATCCGGTTGGCCGCGCCGGCGGCCTGATCGGCCTGGTCCAGCCAGGCCCGCGCGGTTGACGCCTCGCCGCCCAGGGCGGTGGCCGCCGCCAGTCCCGCCGTGAACAGGCGGGTGAGCCGGAGGGTGTCCCTGCCGTCCAGCGCGTTGACGGCCTCCCCCAGCGACGTGCCGGCGCCGGCCACTCTGCCCTGAGCGCACTCCACGAGCCCGCGGACTCCGATGTGCCCGGCCGACATCATCGGGCTCTGGCCGGACACCAGCAGCCGGTATCCCTCGTCCGCGACCGTCCAGGCCGACCGCAGGTCGCCCAGGGCCAGGAACGCCAGGCATCGCGCGACGCCGAGCTCGACCACGCCCCACGGCAGCTCCGCCTCACGCTCGCGCGCCACGGCCAGGCCGTGCTCGTGGTAGCGGGTGCTGTCGTCGGCCCGCCCGAGGAAGCCGGCGGCCGCCGTGGCCGCCGCCGTGGCCCAGATGACCGCCTGGGCGCTCGCGGACTCGGAGGCGAGGAGCCGGTCGGCGACGTCCAGGGCCGCCGCGCACCGGCCGTCGAACAGCAGGATCCACGTCCTGATCCCCTCGGCCAGGTCCTCCCCCGGCCGGCCGCGGAGCAGATCCAGCGTGCGCTCGGCCGCGGGGGCGTCGCCTTCGCCCCAGTACATCGTCTCGGCGCGGACGAGGGCCCACGGGAGCAGCTCGTCGCCGGACGGGGGCGCCTCCGGCAGCACGGCCGTCGCCTCGGCGCTGCGGCCACGGTATTCGAGCACCTCGGCGAGGAGCGCGTCGGCCTCCACCGACGGCTCGGCGTCGCGGGCGGCCCGCGCGAGCCGCTCGGCCAGCGCGAGATCCGCCCGGTCGATGGCCTGGCCGGCGCCGATCCGCACGAGGTCCGGCCGGACCACCGCCCCGCCTTCGACCTGCCAGAGCGAGGCGCGCAGCAGGTCGTCGCGACGCCGGAGCGGGGTGCCGAGCAGCGCGTCGGCGAGTTGCCACCAGAGCTGCCGCGCGCGGCCGGCCGGCAGACCGGCGCGGAGCACCTCGCCGTAGAGCGGATGCGCCAGCCGCACCTGAACGCGGTTGCCCGCGCGCTCGGACACGGCCAGCCCGTGGGCTTCGGCCTCGTCGATCGCCTCCTGGCTCGCCAGCCGCGCCAGCAGCGCCGGGGGCAGCGGCTCGCCGCACGCCAGTAATTCCAGCACCAGCCGGGCCGGCCGGCCGAGCGGGCGCAGGCGGTCGGTGAGAACGCTGCGGATCGCGCCCCTGGGGCGGTAGCCACCCGTGAGGCACCACACGCCGTGCCGCCGCCGCAGGGTGTGGTCGGTGATGGCCGACGACAACGTCTCGCGGAGCGCGAGCGGGTTGCCCGCGGCGAGGTCGCGCAGCCTGCGGCGGGTGACCCCGTCGACCTCGCCGCCGAGCGTGTGGTCGAGGAGCAGGTCCACGACGGCGCCCGGCAGGCTCGTGAGGTCCAGCCAGGGCGCCTGACCGTCCTTCCACAACGAGGTGATCGTGTCGGGTACGGGAGCCCCCGCGCGGCACGTCGCCACCACGAAGGCCAGCTCGCGCGCCGCGAGGTGACCGATCAGCGCCGCCGAGCCCGGATCCAGCAGGTGGGCGTCGTCGACGCCGACGACCACCGGCCTCGACCCGCCGTGCTCCCGCATCCGCGCGGCCGCCGCCGCCAGCACCGACAGCCCCAGACCGTCGGCGATCGGGTCCGCCGGCAGCAGGCCGGCCACCGCGCCGAACGGGATCGACGCCAGTGCGCCCGTGGCCGCCACCCAGGCGGTACGGCAGCCCTGCGCCTCCGCGAGCGCGAGGATCTCCCGGGCCAGCCGGGTCTTGCCGATGCCCGCGTCGCCCGAGATGACCACGCCCTTCGCGTCACCCCGCCGCAGGCACGCCCGGACCGTGCTCAGCTCGTCGTCCCGTCCCACGAATGGCCAGCCCCGCATGAACGCTCCCCTCCACGCGCCGGTGCGGGCTATTCGTCACACGATGGCGGACGGATGATCCGGTGGTCTCCCCGGCGAAATGTTCACCCTCTCTTGGGGAGATCCGTCGTTATTCGACTGCGGTGACTGGTAATCAGTTCGGTAACCGGCACATCGGCCGTGAGGAGGCCCCGTGCACGCTCCACAGCGCTCCCGACGACCTTCCTGGACGGTACGGCTCGCCGTCGTCCTCACCGCCGTCACCTCACTCATCGGCCTGGCCGGCGTCACCCCCGCCACCGCCACGGTCTACGACACCTGCACGATCTCCCGCTGCGCCGACGCCCGGGCGGCCACGGCGGTCTGGGCCTCCTACGACTACCCCACCACCGCCGGCTGGTACGCCTGGCCGGACAGCAGGCACAACTACACCGGCGGCCGCTTCTACAACCGCGAGGGCCAGCTTCCCAGCGGGGCCACCTACAACGAGTACGACGTCTATTCCCGGGCGCGCGGGGAGAGGCGGGACGCGTACCGGATCGTCGTCAACCGCAGCACCGGCGTGACCTGGTTCTCGCCCAACCACTACACCGACTTCCACCGGCTCTAGGGAGTCTCATGACGCGCCCTTTGCCGCCCTGGATGACGGTGTCCGCCCACCCGGCGCCGGCGGTGGTGGACGGGCGGGTCTGCCTGACCCGCGCCGCCTTCTTCGAGGAGGTGGCGCGGGCCCTGCGGCTTCCCGCATACTTCGGCCGCAACTGGGACGCGCTGACCGACTCCCTGCGCGACGCCGGCGCGGTCCACCTGGTCGTGGCGCACGCCGGCGAGCTGCTCGGCGAGGAGCCTCCCGAGCAGTTCGCCACCCTGCTGGCCGTCCTGGCCGACGCCGCCCGGGACGGCCTGACGGCGACGCTCTGCACCGACCCCGGAGACGAGACGACGCTCCAGCAGCGGGTGACCGCCGCCCTGCCCTGAAACCGCCACACCCCGGAGGGCGCCGGTGATTGTGCCGATGACGGGCGGGCGCGGAAAGGGGATCATCGGGGATGGCCGCCCGCGCGGCCCGGAAGGAGATCGCGCCATGGCGCCATTCCCCAGATCGGCACGGATCCCGGCCGCGGCACTGATCGCCGTGAGCCTGCTGCCTGCCACGGCCGCCGAGGCGGTGACCCAGGACCCGCCGGCCGTGGTCCCCATCGCGACGCCCCGGATCGAGGGCCCCCTGCCCGGGGCGCCGCCGGGCGACCCCGCCTCGCCGGACGTGGCGCAGACCTACCCGTGGCTGGCCACGGACGCCGACCTGGCCGCCGTCGGTTACGTCGAGCAGGAGTTCCATCTGTCCGGAGAGGCCGACGCCTACAGCGTGACCGGGGAACTCCTGGCTTCCGACGTGCCGTACAAGACCCGGGTCCTCGTGCGCCGGCCGGTCAGTCCCGCCCGGTTCAACGGAACCGTGCTGGCCGAGTGGCAGAACGTCACCGCCGGATACGACCTGGACGCCCTGTGGAGCCCCGACCTGGTGACGCGGGCCGGGTACGTCTGGGTGGGGATCTCCGCCCAGCGTGTCGGCGTGAACCAGTTACGCCAGTGGAGCCCCGCCCGGTACGGCGGCTTCGACGTCACCGGCGGCGGCCGCTTCATGGCCGACGAGCTCTCCTACGACGTGTTCTCCCAGGCGGCCAAGGCGATCAGGACGCCGGTGCGGCCGGACGGCGTGGCGCTGCTCGGCCGGTTGCGCGCCGGCACGGTCCTGGCCATCGGCGCCTCGCAGTCGGCCGGGCGGCTGACCGTCTACTACGACGCCGTACTGCCCAAGATCGAGAGCGTCTTCGACGCGTACGGCCAGATCGTGGGCAGCGCCCCCATCCGGGCCGGCGCCGAGCCGGTCTTCCAGGTGTTGTCCGAGACGGACGTGCGCTCGCCCGTGCGGCCTGCGGACACCGAGCGCTTCCGCCGCTGGGAGGTGGCCGGCAGCGCCCACTCCGGCTGGTTCGGCTACAGCAACCGGGTCCCGCTGCTGGCCCGCGACCTCGGCGCCGCGCCCACGTACACCTGCACCAGGCCGCCGTTCAGCCGCGTCCCGCTGCATCACGTCCTCGCCGCCGCCTACGGCCACCTGGCCCGCTGGGCGCGGCGCGGCGCCGCTCCGCCGACCGCGCCGCCGCTGGAGTTCGCCGCCGACGGGACGAAGGCGCGCGACGAGCTGGGCCTGGCCCGCGGCGGCATCCGGCTGTCGCAGGTGGAGGCGCCCACCGCGCTGAACACCGGCGACAACTCGGGAGAGACCTTCTGCGTGTTGTTCGGCACCCACATCCCGTTCGACCAGGCGCAGCTCGACCGGCTGTATCCCAGCCACGGCCGCTACGTCTCGGCCGTGGCGCGCGCCGACGCCCGCAACCTCAAGGCGGGCTACCTGCTCCCCGCCGACGCCCGCCAGAACCTGCTGGACGCCGGCGGCAAACCGTGACCTGAGCCCGTCAGCGGGTGCGGCGGTCGGGCAGCATGTCGTCGTCCGGGATGGCCGCCATCCCGGGCGACCGCTGTGCCGCCGGCGCCTCCGCCCAGCGGCGCAGCGTGGCGGTGGCCGCCGCGCGATCCGCTTCGGACAGGCGGGCGATGTTGGCGCCGTGGTTGGCGCCGGGCGCCACGTAGAGGGAGGAGTCGCGCCTGGACGGGGTGAAGCGCTCGGCACTCCACGGATCGTTCTCGCCGTAGACGAACAGCATCCGCTCCGACCGGGTACGCACCCACAGGTCCACGTCCAGCATGGGCCGCGCGTCGTGCCGGGAGCGCAGCTCGGCGGGGAGCACCGAGTTGGGCTGGTAGAGCCCGCGGTGGCGGGTCAGCCCGCGCAGGTGCTTGAAGGCCAGGTCGGGCCAGCCGAGCTGGGTGGCCGCCTGGTAGTAGTACGGCGTGTAGTACGCCAGGCCCTGGTCGGTGTAGAACCCGAAGAAGGCGATGGCGTCGATCCAGGCGTACAACTCCGCGTCCGTGGCCGTCACGGGCGGCACGCCGGCGCAGTCCGCCGCGCCGGCGTACTGCCAGAACGCCCACACCGTGTCCAGGACCGTCATCTCGAACGACCGGTCCGCGGTGCCGAGCGTCCCGGCGAAGGTGTAGCCGTTGCGCGCGGCGTCCGCCTCCAGGAGCGGGACCAGCCGGTCACGCCGCTTGAGCGCCTCACGCTGCAGGCCGTCCAGCGCGGCCCGGCAGTCCGCGGGTCCGACGCGGGCGAAGAACCGGTCGTACGCGTGGTCGAGGGGGTTGAGGTGGTCGTTCGGCGCGACGTAGGCGACCACGCCGTCCACGTCGCCGGGGTAGAAGCGCCGGTGGTAGACGGAGGTCATGCCGCCCTTGCTGGCGCCCGTCTGGATCCAGTTGCCCGCGTACACGGACTTGAGCGCCTGGACGATCCGGTGCTCGTCCGTCGCCTCCTGCCAGATGGTCAGATCGTCCCAGTCGGCCGGGTCCGGGCGTGAGGAGCGGAAGAAGCGGTGCTCGACGGAGACCTGGTTGCCGTCGAGCAACTGCGTCGGCTCGGTACGCGAGGCAGCCGGGTTCACGGCCAGCCCGTACCCGCCGGTGTACAGGACGACGGGCGCCCCGGCCGCGCGGTGCAGCAGGGTGAGCCGCTGCTGGAAGGTCGCCCCGCCCGGGTCCCGATGGTCGACCGGCTGGGTGAGGGCCAGCACGAAGAACCGGTATCCGGCCGGCTGGGTCTCCGACACGACGGTGAGCCCCGGGATGGCGTTGAGCCGGTCCAGCAGGTCGTCCTGCGCGGCGGCGGCGGGGAGGGCGTTGCAGGTGAGGGCCGTCACGACGGCCATCGAGGCCGCCAGCGCGGCCAGGAACCGGGATCGCACGGTCGCGTCTCCTTACGGCGGCTGTACCGCCAGACGCTATACCGATCATTCCCCGCCGAACAGGCGTCAGGGGCCGTCGTTGTGAGCGCGGGCGCGCCACAGCAGGTAGACGAAGTACGGCGTGCCGATCAGCGCCGTCACCAGGCCGGCGGGGACCTGCGCCGGGGCGATGACGGTACGGCCCAGCGTGTCGGCGAGGCTGACCAGGACCGCGCCGAGCAGCGCGGCCACCGGCAGCACCCTGGTGTGATGGGCGCCGACCAGGGCGCGGGCGGCATGCGGGGCCACCAGGCCGACGAAACCGATGACGCCCACCGCCGCCACCGCCGTGGAGGTGAGGAGCACCGAGCCGGCCAGCGCGCCCAGCCGTACCGGCTCCAGGGGGACGCCCAGGATGCGGGGGGTGTCCTCGTCGAGCGAGAGCAGGTCAAGGTCGCGGCGCAGCCAGGCCAGCAGCGGGACGACGAGCAGGAGCGCCAGCGCGACGGGGATGAGCTGGGCCGGCATGCGGCCGTACGTGGAGCCGGACAGCCAGGTCAGGGCCTTGGCGGTGTTCCAGGGGTCGGACAGCACGATGATCAGGACGGTGATGGACGTGCAGGCCGCCTGCATGGCGACCCCGATCAGGACCAGCCGGTCGGAGCTGAGCCCGCCCCGCCAGGCCAGCAGGTACACCACCGCGAACGCGATCAGCGCCCCCACGCCCGCCACCGCCGACATCGTCCAGATCCCGGCCATCGGCACCAGGGTGAGCAACGAGATCGCGCCGACGCCCGCGCCCGCGGTGACGCCCAGCACGCCCGGCTCGGCGAGCGGGTTGCGGCACACGGCCTGCACGGCCGCGCCGGAGACGGCCAGCGCCGCGCCGGCCAGCACCGCGGCGAACACCCGCGGCCAGCGCTGGTCGAGCACGAACGTCAGGGCCCGCCCGCTACGGCCCTGCACCCAATTGACCACGTCACCTGTCAGCAGCCACCTGTCCCCGCCCAGCATGCCCATGATCACCGCGCCCACCAGCAGGACCGCGCAGACGGCCACCACGGTCAGGAAGGCGGCCCGTGAGCGGACCGCACCCATGCGCACGGCCGGCGGCCGGCGGGTCGGGCCCGCGTCACGGTAGCGCCGGGCCAGCCACACCATCACCACCGCGCCGAGCACCGTGGTCACCACGCCGGGGGGCACCTCGACGCCGGCCTGGGCGCCGAGCACGGCACGCAGCACGACGTCGGAGCCGAGCACGACGATCACGCCGGCCAGCCCCGACAGGGGCAGCAGCGTGCGGTTGCGGTGCAGCCCGGGGATGGACTTGGGCAGCAGGCGCACGATCACCGGCGCGCACAGCCCGACGAACCCGATCGGGCCCGCGATCGTCACCGCGGCGGCGGACAGCAGCACGGCCAGCAGGGTGAGCCAGAGGCGCAACCGCCGCACGTTCACGCCGAGCACCGTGGCGGTGTCGTCGCCGAGGCCGAGGATGTCCAGCCGGGGCCCGGCCAGCATCCCCGCGACCAGCGCCACGGCGATCACCGGGCCGAGCTGGGCGACGGCGTTCAGGTCGCTCTGCACGAGCGAGCCGCTGCCCCAGGCGAACAGTCCGGTGGTCTCCTGCGCGAAGAGGATCATGAACAGGTTCGTCAGCGAGCTGAGCGCCAGAGCGGTGGCCGAGCCGGCCAGGATCAGCCGCGTCGTCCCGTTGCGCCCGCCCGCCGACAACGCCAACACCAGCGCGGCGGCGGCCAGCCCGCCGATCAGGGCGAGCCCGCCCGACACCGGCACCGGCAGGACCAGCCCGAACGCGGCCGCGACGGCGACCGCCAGGTAGGCCCCCGAGCTGACCGCCAGCGTGTCCGGCGAGGCCATCGCGTTGCGGGCGACCGCCTGCAGCAGCGAGCCCGCCGCGCCCAGCGCGACGCCGACGCAGACGCCGGCCAGCAGCCGGGGCAGCCGCGAGGCCAGCAGGACGCGGGCGGCCTCGTCATTGCCGCCGAACGGCAGCGCCAGCAGGTCGAGCGCGCCGACCGACGAGGTGCCCTGCGTCATGTGCACGGCGGCCAGCAGGACCGTCGCGGCCAGCGCGATCAGGATGATCCCCGCGGCGCCCAGCCGCCGCAGCGGCGTCTCGGGCGGCGCGGGGGTCAGGACCTCCGTGCTCAACCCGTGTACGCCTTCACCAGCGCGTCGGCGTACTGCTGGCACGACAGGGGCCCGCCGAAGGTCCAGATGCCGTCAGGCAGCTTGGTGACCTGCTGCTGCTTCACGAACGGCAACGACTTCCAGATGGCGTTGCTCGCCAGCCCGTCCGCGAACACGTCCTCCCCGTCGGAGGCGTTGTAGAAGAAGCGGAGGTCCGGGTCCTTGAGCACGGTCAGGCCCTCGACGTCCGTGGTGCCCAGGCCCCACGCCTCGTCGACCTTGCCCTTCCAGGCGTTCACCAGCCCGAGCTGCGTGGCGACCTCGGAGACCAGCGAGCCCTTCCCGAACGGACGTACCGAGATCGTGCTGCCCTGCTTCCATCCGTCGGCCATGACGAACGGCTTGCCGGCGCCGCCGGCCGCGGCGATCTTCGCCTTGCCGTCGGCCAGCGCCGCGTCGAAGGCGGTCAGCAGCTTGGCGGCCTCGTCGGTCTTGCCGACCGCCGTGGCGATCAGGTTGAGGTCGTCGCGCATACGCTTGAGGTTGTCGCTCGCGTCGCTGCCCTTGGCCACGATCACCGGCACGAACTTCTCCAGCTGCACCGCCAGCGCGGCGTCGTCGGACTCCATGATCACCAGGTCGGGCTGGAGCGCGGAGATGGAGTCGACGCTGGGCTCCTGCCGGTCGCCGACGTCCTTGACCGAGGCGTCGAGCTTGACGGCGGTGTCCCAGGTGGCGTACCCCTTCACGTCGGCCGCGCCGACCGGCATGACGCCGAGACTGGCCAGCATCTCGGTCTCGCCCCACTCCAGGCTGACGACCCGGGTGGCCGGGCGGTCGAGCTTGACCTCCTTGCCGCGGCTGTCGGTCACCGTCACGGGTGCCGGAGCCGCGGACGTCGACGGCGCGCCGGACGGGGCGGCCTGCTCGGCGACGGGCGCCTCGGTGGTGCCGCAGGCGGCGAGGACGACGATGGCCGAGACGGCCGTCAGGGCACTGCGCATGCTGGTTGTTCCTGTCATGTCGTAGCGGTCACGTTGGTGTTGTGGCGGCCGATCGGCCGGGTCGTCACGTCGGTGTTGTGGCGGCCGATCGGCCGGGTGGTCACGGTGCCCGTGCCGGGGTCGTGGCTGACCTCGACCCGGATGCCGTAGGCGTCGCTGAGCAGGCTCTCGGTGAGGACCTGCGCGGGCGGGCCCTCCGCCCGGATCCGGCCCTCGTGCAGCAGCACGACGTGGTCAGCGATCTCGGCCGCCTGGTTGAGGTCGTGCAGCACGACGCCGATCGCGACGTCATGCTCGTCGGCCAGGTCGCGGACGAGCTCCAGCAGCTCGACCTGGTAACGCAGGTCGAGGAAGGTGGTGGGCTCGTCCAGCAGCAGCACCGAGGTGTCCTGCGCCAGGCAGGTGGCCAGCCAGACGCGCTGCAGCTCGCCGCCGGACAGCTCGTCGACCGGCCGGTCGGCCATCGGCGTCACGCCGGTCAGCTCCATCGCCCTGGCCACGGCGGCGGCGCCCTCGGGGTCGGCGGCCTTCCAGCGCCGGCGGTAGGGGTGGCGGCCGTACTCGACGACGTCGCGCACCCGCACGCCGCCCGGGGTGGGGCGGCTCTGCGCCAGCAGCGTCACCCGCCGGGCGAAGTCGCGCGCCGGCAGCGCCAGCGCGTCGCCGCCGTCGGCCAGCGTCACGGTGCCGCTGTCGGGGCGGTGCAGTCTGGCCAGCGCGCGCAGCAGCGTCGACTTGCCGCTGCCGTTCGGGCCCACCAGCGCGGTCACGTAGCCGGGCCGCAGGGTGATGCGGCCGTCCTCGACCACGGACTTGCCGTGGTAGCCGAGGCACAGCTCCGCGCCGCGGAGAGCGATCTCCTCGGTCATGGCATAAGGTTAGGCTAGCCTTACCAAAAGCGCCATGGCGGGGGTCATAATCACCCAATTGAGTACGGCCTACTCATGCATCCGCCGCCCGGCCACCCGACCCTGGTCTTCAACACGACCGCAGGGGAAGGAACCCGGAACGATGACGAAGAAGATCGACCGGCGCTATCTGGACGAGCATCGCCCGGCGGTGCACACCCTCGAATCGTTCGGCGCGTTCGTCGCCGACTACGCCATCCGCGAGGCGATGGACCAGCTCGACGGCGGCCAGGCGGAGGTCATCGACGTGACCGTGCCGCTCCGCATCATGTCGCGGACCGTACGCAGGACGTTGTCACGCGCGGACGCCCTGGCCCTGGGCGAGACCGAGGCGGAGGCGGCCGACCGGCTCGGCGCGGTCGAGGCCGACTGCCTCATCATCGAAGGCTCCCTGGGCCCCGTCACCGTCACGGTCCACCTGGCGATCTAGCTTCACCCGGCGTCGGCTGCGGGCTCGTTTCCCCGTCGGACAGCACCCCCCTGCGCTTCCGTCAGCCGATCGTCTCGTGGCTCCGGTGGGGGACGCCCAGGTTGGCGAGCAAGCGAAGATTGTCCGCATCGACGCCGCCCGGTTCGGGAGTCAAGGTGATCAGCTCCTGGCCGGAACCGTCCGGCAGCACGAAGCGTTCCTGATGCAACGTGATCATGCCGACCATCGGGTGCCGCAGGCGTTGCGATCCGTGACCGCGCACGCTGACCTCGGCGGCGGCCCACAGTTCGCTGAACCGGCGGCTGCCGATGGACAGCTCACCGATGAGCGCGACCAGCTCCGGGTCATCGGGGAACTCGCCGGCGGCGTGGCGCAGGTGGGCCACGGTGTCGGCGGTGCACGACGCTCGATCGGCGTACAGGTCGAAGCGGCCGGCGTCGAGAAAGATCATCCTGGCCAGATTGCGCTCCTCGACCGGCACCTGATCCAGATCGCAGTACAGCAGACCAGCCAGCCGGTTGTACGCCAGCACGTCGATGCGGTGGTTGATGATCATCGCTGGGTATTCCGACATCGTGTCGAGGATCTGCCGCAGTTGCGGCCGCGTCGTGGCCGGATATCCGGTCGGCCGCGGCCGGTGGTTACGCCGTCTGGCCAGCTTGTGCAGGTACTCGCGGGCCACGTCGTCGAGTTGCAGCGCCCGCGACAATGCGTCCAGCACCTGCTCCGACGGTTGCGTCGCCCGGCCCTGTTCGAGCCGGGTGTAGTAATCGACGCTCACGCCGGCCAGCTGCGCCAGCTCCTCGCGACGCAAACCGGCCACCCGGCGGCGGCCACCGACGGTGACGCCGACCGACTCCGGCGGCACGTGCGCTCGCCGCGACTGCAGGAACGCGCCGAGATCGCCGAATTTATCCATAAATCCCAGTATGCACCTGGGCCACTCGGGCTGGTCACGACGATGGTGGCCCTGCCAGACCCAGGAACCCGCGTCCGGTGGACAAGGCGGTCTCTGGTTGCCGCCCGGCGTCGGGCGCAGGATCGCTGACATGAACGTACTGATCGTCTACGCACACCCCGACCCGAACTCGCTGACCGGCTCCCTGAAGGACCACGCCGTCAACACCTTGCGAGCGGATGGCCACGACGTCGTGGTCACCGACCTGTACGCGATGAAATGGCAGGCAGCGGCCGACTACACCGACTTCGACGACATCACCGGCCCGGATCTGATGCATGCCTCGGGAGAGGCATACCGATCCGGCCGGCTCACTGAGGACATCCGCGCCGAACAACAGAAGCTGCTCGACGCCGACCTGGTCATCCTGCAGTTCCCGCTGTGGTGGTTCACCATGCCCGCGATCCTCAAGGGGTGGATCGACCGGGTGTTCACCTACGACTTCGCGTACGGCGCGGCGATTCCGCGTTATGGCGCCGGCCCGTTCGTCGGCAAGCGCGCCATGGTCGCCACCACCGCGGGCGGCAGGATCGGGCACTACACCGAGCGGGGGGTCAACGGCCCCATCGACGACTTGCTGTTCCCGATCAACCACGGCGTGTTGTCCTTCACCGGATTCGACGTGTTGCCGCCGTTCGTCGAGCACAGTGCCGTCCACCTTGACGACCAGGGCTATGCCGAGGTCGCCGAACGTTTCCGGCAACGACTCGCGACCGCCTTCACCGCCGACCCGATCCCCTACCGCGCGGAGTCCGGCGGCGACTACACCGGCCTGACCCACCAGGACGGTTCGGAGCTGGTCCCGGGCCGGGAAGCCCCGGGCACCAGCGGATTCACACTGCACACCCGCGCCTGACCCGAAGTGACGCTGACGCTGCGCTGAGCTGGGTCAGCTCAGGTCTCGGCTCACCCGGCATTACCTGGCGGGTAATCGCGGTGGTCAGGCTTCCATGTCACGGACCCGCACGTCAGAGCCTTCACCACCCTCATTGCCGCCCCTTGAAGCGATCACGAGGAGTGACCAACTGAGTGACTACCCCTCCCTGTGCTCCCTCGGAAAGATTCGGTCCATCGCTTCCGCACCTTCCAGAATCACGGGCTTGATCTGGTGGCGGTACACGGTCTCCGTGATGGCCGATCCACGATGGCCTACCAGGCGGGCGATGTTCTCTGAGGGACCCGGTGTGACCAACGTGCCGTGCGGCCTTTTACAGGTCCCAGTGTGCCCGCAGCGTTTCCACGCAGCGCAGTGGAAGCGCCAGAGTCCGGCGTGACTTCCTGGTCTTGGTATCGCCGCACGCACTGAGCGCCACACCATGACCGACGGGGGAATCGGCGGAGTTGCTTCGGACTTGCCGTCCAAGTCGACATGCGACCAGGTCAGCGCCCGTGGCTCGTCACCGTGCGGGCACCGATCAGCAGAGACAGCACGATGTAGGCGTACAGGGTGCTCGTCTCCGCAGCGTTCAGCACAGCGTCAGCTTGCTCGAACGTGAGCGCCTTGGACGGCCGCCCTGCCTGGCCGGTCGGCACTTTGCATAGTTCGACTACGTTGCGGTGTACCTTGTCCCGAGCCTTTTCCCTACCGAGGTAAGCATGTTTTCTCATGCCCCATTCCCCACTTTCTGTCAGCCGATAACGCTTCTTCTGTGATCATGGAGTACCTCCGGAATGATCAATTGATCATCACGTGATCCCGACATCACCTCTGCAGGTCACGGCCGTAGTGCACAGGAAACCGCTAACGCTCTCCTAAAGCGGGTGCCGCAGGTTCGAATCCTGCCGGGGGCACACATCTAGATCGGCATTTCAGGCCCCTGACCTGCGGTTTCATAGCCGCAGGTCTTTTATTTTGCGCCCTTGATAGGCAACCGACGGTGCCCACATGCAGCCGTAAGACCATGATCAGGGGATATACGTGGGATGATCTTGATAGCGTTTCCCCAGCTCAGGCCCTAGATCCCCGCCATCCCGGCCTCCGGCAGCCACTGCGGCCGCACCAAATATCGGACGACCGCCACGAGGGATCGTGCCAAATACGTGCGCAATCCCCCACCGGAGGCACGTTCATCGCCGCACTACCGCCGTCAGGAGCGCATCCCCGCCGACCTCGGCACACTGCCCATCCACAAAGCTCGCACGGTCTCCCCCTCCCTCACCGCGCCCGCCCGCGTACATCCTGCGCTTCCGCGCGAGGCGGGATTTGCGGCACCATGATCGCATCATTCCGACGAAGGAGGCTGCTTGGTCGGTTTCGCCTGTGCAGAGTGCGGCGCCGTGGTGACCGTGAGGGTGTCGCGAGTGGCGCTTCCCGACCACTCTGCCCAGAAGTACGGGCATGACCTGCTCCCCGGTCTTCTGGAACCAGGAACCTACGCCGTGGACCCCGGAGACAGCCGACCCTGGCAACCCTTGCAGCCCGAACCGGAAGGGCATGGCATCCGGCTACAGACGTACTGCATCACGGGACCACCGAACAGGATCGCGATCGCGCCGGGCGACGTCCGCGGAACCGTCTTCATCCCGGAGCGGCTGGGCGGCTGCTGTTGCGGCTGGGACGGCCAGTACGGCCCCAACCTCGCGTGCGCGGAGTGCGGCTGCCCGGTGGCGACCCGCGTCGACGACTGCGGGTTCTGGCAGGTGGTGTGGCTGGAACCGGACGCCGTGCGCCCCGTCGCCGTCGATGGCCCCGTCCAGCGGGTGATGGAGTGGGAGGAACTGCCGAGCACGCCGCCCGTTGATCCGCGTGGTTTCTGGAGCCCACGGTGGGAGGCCGCGGTCGCGGTGGCGCTGGCGCACCTGCTGGCGGTATCGGGTGGTAAGCGGGTGTCCGTCCCTGAGGGGCCTGTCGCAGAGGCGTTTCGCCGGGCGATCGACACTCTGCTCCCTCCGGGGCCACCGGAACGACACCTCGTCCTGGCCGGGCCCGGCCTGTCCGCCGCGATCACAGACATCGCCCTGGTACCGCGGCATCCGCAGACCGGTGAGGTATGGCCGTGCGACGCAGGAGCGGTGGTGCCGCTGGCCGCGGACGTGTGGACGTACCTGGCCTTCAACGATGATCGGCGGCTCGTGCCGGCGGCGTACGGGATGCCCGCCGGCGTTCGCCGCGACGATCCGCCCCCGCTGCTGCCGAACTCCCTTTTCGGTCCTGATGGGCGGGTGTTCCTCG
The DNA here is from genome assembly GCF_053592075.1 of Nonomuraea sp. NPDC002799. Lineage (NCBI taxonomy): Bacteria > Bacillati > Actinomycetota > Actinomycetes > Streptosporangiales > Streptosporangiaceae > Nonomuraea > Nonomuraea sp. NPDC002799. The sequence goes on along the minus strand of NZ_JBSFVA010000004.1, from coordinate 242,216 downwards.
GCACGCTGGAGCGGCTGACAGCGGTTCGGCAGCCGTGGTTGCGCCGCATCCATGACCGGGTCAATGACCGTCCGTACATGAACCCGTTCTCGTAGACGTCAGACCTCGTCGAGAGACCACATCGCGGCCTTCGGAGGATCTGCGCTGAGGCCGTCACGAGCGTTGACTTCGGCGCTCACTACATAAGCCGAGGCGGTCAGGGCCGCAAGGCCCTCCCGCCCGCCCGCAGACCTTTCTGCTCGCGATCGTGGCCCAGAGCGCGCCCGGAACGGCCTCGACTTTGCTGTACGCGCTGACGGGCGGCGCGGTGCGCGAATTCGGTCTGGCCGGAACGTCTGTGGCCGGCAGTATCAAGGCCGGGCTCGACCGGATGACCGCGCCCGAGGAGAAGTGGCGGCCCGGGAAGGTCCTCATCGGCGCGTCGATCATCGTCGCCGTCGCGGCGGCCATCGCTCTGTGGCTGTGGCTCTGATTCAGCGCAGGTGAGCGGCCGTCCAGCAGTCCACCGCGCCGGGTTTGCCGCACCCCGTCAGAGCATCGAGCACCCTTGCTCAGGGCCGCCTTCCTGGCGTTGCCGGGCTGGTTGGACTGCTGGTGCGGGTCGGTGACGGTGTTGTAGTACTCGGGTTTCGGATCGCCCTCGTACTCCACATAGAGCGCCCCGGCCGTGCGAACGGCGTTGTACGAGGGCGGCTGCGCGTTGCCCGTCTTGAGGCGGTCGGCGTCGGGTCGGGCCGTGGCCCGGAGTTCGGCTTGAACGTGCTCGATCAGCGCCGCATCGCGCCAATCCGTGACCTTCTGGCCCTGGATGAGAGGCAGGAGGCTGCTGCGTCCGTCGCGGCTGTCCGCGTCGATTCCGGCCATGTCGAGGAAGGTCTCGAACAGGTCCACGTTCTGGGCGATGGCGTTGGTCACGACGCGGTCCTGCCGGCCTGTGGCGGGGCGCTTGACCAGCAGCGGCACCCGTACGTCGTGGTCGTAGGCGGTGGACTTCCCGCGTACGAGGCGGTGCTGCCCGAGGTGGAAGCCGTTGTCGCTGGCGAACACGACGTAGGTGCTCCGCTTCTCGGCGTCGGTCAGCGTGGACAGGACCCGCCCCACCATGTCGTCGACCGACTGCACCATGCGGATCCGGTCGCGGAAGTCCTCGCGAAGCTGCTGGACGCGCTTCGCGCCGATCGGCTCCCGGCGTACCCTTGAGGGCTTGTCGGTGGTGTCCTCGTTGAACGCGGGCAGGCTCGCCACGTCGATGTCGTCGCAGTCGGGGGCGCCGCAGTCTCCGTGGGGAGCCGTTCCTGAGGGCGGTCACGCCGCGCGGGCGGGAAGCGCGGCTCCTTGTCGCCGGGCTTGAAGTCGACCCTGTTGTGCGGTGAGAAGGACGAGATCTGGAGGAAGAACGGCTCGTCGGGGGCGTACTTCCTGGACCGCTCGATGAAGCCCGCCGCGCGCCGGCCCAGCTCGTCCACCGGGTACTTGCCCCCAGAGATCGACCGCTGGCCCTTTTCCTTGATGTAGCGGGTGAGCCGGTAGTTGATCTCGCCGTATCCGCCGCCGGCGGAAACGTGCCACTCGTCCCAGCCGGTTCGTTGATGTATTTGCCGAGGTAGCCCGGCGATATCCGGCTTGGTGGAGTGAGCGGGCATAGGTTCTGCTCTCGTGCTTCGCGAACGCCAGGTAGCCGCCTCGGTCGTAGCCCTGGTTGGTGCGTACGCCCGTGTTGTGCGGGAACTCGCCGGTGAACATCGAGGCCCGGGACGGGCAGCAGAGCGAGTCGGAGACGTAGTAGTCGGTGAACGTGGTGCCGCCGTCGGCCAGGCCGCCGACGGTGTCCATGTACGGGAGGCGCTCACCCTGCGCAGGCTGGGCACTCTCACCCTGGCCGGGCGGATGCGGCGGTTCCGCCCCTGCACCGCCGCCATGACCGCCGCACTCGTCCTGCTCGTCGGCACGGGGGTTACGCTGCGCGCGGCTGCCGCTCTCGTATGACGTTCACCGCTGACGTTGCAGGGAAAGGGCCTGCCGCCAGTGCTCGGCCGCCTGCCCCATGTCGTGGCCGAGCAGTGCGAAGAACTGGCTGGTGGTGCGGAGCCGGTCGCCGGTGGGGGTGTCGGTGCCGAAGATCCCGGCGCCGTGCCGGGCGGTGTCGGCCCAGATCGCGATCGACCTGGCGCTGGCCGCCCAGGTGCGGTACCAGACGTCGACGTCGACCAGGTATCGCACCCGGCGCGCTTCGTGCTCGCGGGCGATCATCCCCCGCTGCTCCAGCCATTTGGTGGCGTTGGAGATCGTCGCCGGGCTGACGTGCAGTTGCTGGACGAGCTCCGTGGCGGTCAGGCTGCCGCCCTCGCTGAGGAACAGCGCCGCGAACACCCTGGCGGTCATGGGCGCCATCCCGCCCGCGATCATCATCGCGACGAACTGTTCCTCGAACTCCCGGACCGTACGGACGTCACGGTCGCCGGTGGTATGCGGAACGCCGGCGTGGGGAGCGCGCTTGCGGCGGCGGGCGCGCCAGTTCGTCGCATGTTGCGCGCGGGCCGCCCGGTAGTCGTGCGCCCCGCCGTTCCTGGCGATCTCGCGGGTGACGGTGGACCTGGACCGTCCCAGCCGGCGGGCGATCTCCGCGTACGCCAGGCCGACCGCCAGCCCTTCGGCGATGCGGCGACGATCCTCGGCGGTCAACCGGTCTCCCGGCATGTCATCCTCCATCTGTTGCACTCATCTACAAGCTTGTTGCACCAATCTATGGCCCTGGACCTGCACAGATACTTTCTGCGAGTTGTCTCAGCTTATAAGCTAAACCTAGCGTCTCCCCTATGGAAAAGGTCATTCTCGTCACGGGCGCCTCCGCCGGCATCGGCAAGGCCACCGCCCTCGAACTCATCCGCGCCGGCCACATCGTGTACGGCGCCGCGCGACGCGTACAGAAGATGGACGACCTCCGCGAAGCCGGTGGCCACGCCCTGGCACTGGACGCACGCCGGCCGGAAGACCTGGAACGCGCCGTCGCCGCCGTCGTCGAGGAGCAGGGCCGCATCGACGTGCTGGTCAACAACGCCGGCACCGTCCTGCACGGCGCGGCCGAGGACATCCCCATCGACCTGGCACGCGACCAGTTCGAGGTAAACGTCTTCGCACCGGCCCGGCTGACTCAGCTCGTCCTGCCGTACATGCGCGAACAGGGCTCCGGCACGATCGTCAACGTCTCCTCCATCGGCGGCGAGATCGCGCTCCCGCTCGGCTGCTGGTACTACGCGAGCAAGCACGCGCTGGAGGCCTACTCCGACTCGCTGCGGATGGAGGTGGAGCCGTTCGGCATCGACGTCGTGATCATTCAGCCGGGCATCATCAAGACCGAGTTCGAAGACCGTACGGCACAGGATCTTCGTGAGATCTCCGGCGCGACCGCGTACGGCAAGATGGCCGAGACCATGGCCAGACAGGCTGAGACGCAGCTCGGCGAGAACAGCCAGGGCAGCGACCCCGGCGTCGTCGCCACCGCCATCCGGCAGGCCATCGAGGCCGCCAAGCCCGAGACGCGGTACGCGGTCGGCTGGACGGCCGAGCAACTCCTGGAGCTCAACAGGACGCTGCCGGACCGCGAGTTCGACAAGCTCGTCATGAACGCCATGAAGTAGGCCCCCGCCATGTCACAACGTAGATGGTGGGCACTCACCGCGCTCGTCCTCACGTCGCTGGCCGTGGGCTTCGACGTGACCATCCTGAATCTGGCCCTGCCGAGCATGGCCAGGGACCTGCACGCCGATAACGCCCAATTGCAGTGGTTCGCCACCGTCTACACGCTGGTGCTCGCCGCCGGCATGATCCCGGCGGGAATGCTGGGCGACCGTTTGGGACGGAAAAGGACGCTCCTGGTCGCGCTGGTCATCTTCGGCGTCAGCTCACTGACCGCCGCCTACGCCCCCTCGACCGGGATCTTTATCGCGGCGCGTGCCGTGCTGGGCCTGGGCGCGGCGCTCATCATGCCCACGATGCTGGCGCTGATCCCGACGATGTTCACCGCTGAGGAGCGGCCGAAGGCGATCGGGACGCTGGCGGGCGCCTCGCTGCTGGCCTTTCCCATCGGCCCGATCCTGGGCGGCTGGCTGCTGAACCACTTCTGGTGGGGCTCGGTCTTCCTGATCAACATCCCTGTGGTCGTGCTGGCGTTCCTCGCGGTCGCCGCGTGGCTGCCCGAATCGGCGCGGGAGCGCGGCCGGCGGATCGACGTGGGCGGCATCGTGCTGTCGAGCGCGGCGCTGACGGCGTTGACGTACGGCCTCATCGAGATCGGTGAGCGAGGCTGGACCGATGCCGCCGTGTTCGGGCCGATTCTTGGCGGGATGGCCGCGCTGGTGCTGTTCGTGGTCTGGGAGCGACGGGTCGACGCACCGCTGGTGGACCTCGCGCTGTTCGCCAACGCGCGCTTCACCGTCGGCACCGTGCTGGCCACGCTCGTCACCTTCACCATGTTCGGTGTTCTGTTCGCGCTGCCGCAGTACTTCCAGGCCAACCTGGGGACGGACGCGATGGGCAGCAGCCTGCGCCTGCTGCCCCTCATCGCCGGACTGCTCGCCGGGATGGGGACGGCGGGCAGGCTGAGCGGGCTGATCGGGCCCAAACTCGCGGTCGGCCTGGGGTTCGTCCTGCTCACCGGGGGTCTGTTCTGGGGTTCCACCACTGGTACGGACAGCGGCACCGTGCTGGCGGCCTTGTGGACCGCCATGTACGGACTTGGGCTCGGCGGTGTCCTGCCCACGGTCATGGACGCGGCGCTGGGCACCCTGTCGCCCGGCAACGCCGGCGTCGGCGCCGCGGTGAACCAGTCCATCCGTACCCTGGGCGGCAGTTTCGGCGCGGCCGTGCTGGGTTCGATCCTGACGTCCGCCTACCGGGCCGGGGTGCCGGAACAGGCCCGCGAGAGCGTCTTCGCGGGGCTGGCCGCCGCCCGATCCACCGGGTCCGCGACCTTGGAAGGTACGGTCCGCGCCGCCTTCGTCCATGGCCTGGACCTCGTCCTGGCCGTCAGCGGCGGCCTCGGCGTCGTCGGCGTCCTCCTCACTCTGGCTTGGCTGCCTGGTAGGGCATCTCCGGTTCGTGATGAGGTCATGGGCCTTCGGTGACACGGTCTCTGGTTGCGGGATTCCGCCGGGGTGTGCTGCTGATCATCCCCGGCGGACCGGGCAGCCCCGGCCGATGGGGATCTCCGGCTTCGAACCGACCTTTCTCGTCGGACTTGAAGCCGTCCGCGAGGAACATGGACCGGGCCTGGCCGCGCTTGGTGGCCGGCGTCTGACGAGATTCGCCCTCGTGCGTTTCGTCGAGGACGGGGACTGGTTCGCTGACTGCCCCGTCGTCTTGCACTTCGACGGCATCCAGGTGGAGATCTGCCACTGGAAGTTCGATGAGCTGTCGATCGGCTGGAACACCATCGACACGACGACCACGATCAGCGGCTGGGAGTACGGCGAGCAGACGCCGGCGTGGTCCGACGCCGACGAGCGCCTTGAGCCGTTCGTCGGCCAGGAACTCCGCGAGGTCGCTCTGCTTGAGTGGCGGCCATCCTCACGTCACGACCTGGCGGACGGCACCCTCGCTGTGGAGTTCGTCTTCGATATCGGTCGTTTCCACATCGCCAACGCTCTTGATGAGAACAGCATCGATGTCGGCGAAGCCCATCCGGATTTCGTGCGACACCGGCTGGGCCGGTGCACACAGCCCAACTAGTACTCGAATTCTCTCTGGGCGTAGACGGCGATCTCTTCGTCGGTGACTCGTGCCGCGTGTTCCAGCAGCGAGCGATTCATGAAGTGCACCCCGCTTGGCAGCGGCCGCGGCGAAAGCCGACCGTCCGGAATCTGCTGGGCACCTCACGGGGGCAACGGTTGTGTAGAAGTTACACGTGCCGACGTCGCTCCGGGAAGCGCTCCACACAAAGCCAACCGTGGACCATTGGTGCTCTTTCGTGACAGCGAGAACCCTGAGGGAGCCGTTTTGGCCTTTACCCGTGGAGAGCTGCAAGCGTTCTTCGCAGGCGTCAAGGCCGGCTAGTTCGACGATCTGTTCTCCTGATCCGATGTTTTGCCTTGGATGGCGTCGCAGGCCCGGCCATCACCGTTGAGTTTTGCGATCCCGTCGGGTGAGCAGAGCCCAGTGACTCAATCCGAGGACACCGGACACCAGCGGCTGCACGATCAAGGCAATCAGAAGCCACTCAGGCCAGGTTGTAACAGGACCGTCGCTCTCTACGGCCATCAAAGCGAATCCCAGACAGGTGAAGCCGAGCACCAACAAGCCCAGGGTCATGCGAAGGTAGTGGGGACGAGGAATCAAGCGGCCTACGCGCCATAAGAGCGGGGGAAGAGCAACCAGGACGAGATAGCTAATCGCCCCACCGGCTAGGGTGCCCACGATCTGACCTGTGGAGGCGTCGAAGAGCCCTTGGTTGCTCCAGTCACTTATCTTGCGAACCCATGATCCGGTCGTCCAGACCAGCACGAGCACTGCGAAGAGGATCAGAAATCCTCCGGCAGTCACCGGGAACGCATCGTCATTCTTCCCGTTCACACCGTTCGGCGTGTTGCTCACCGGGCCTCCACTGCGCCGCGCCGACTATCCCCGGAATGATCTCAGCACACGGTCGCACTAATCCACCCGCGATCGGCCCCTCAGGCGCGCAACCGGTCCAGGCGGAGCGCGCCGCGCAGCAGCGGGCGCGCCGCGAGGGCCACCAGTACGGCGGCGAGAACCCCGATGCCCGCCATGCCCACCGCCCTTCCGACCGCCCAGCCGAGCCACTCGACCCGATAGACGTCCGCCAGCGTCAGGACCACCACCGCCGTGCCCGAAGCCGCCGCCACGACGCAGACCGGCAGCGCGGCGATGACCGCCTGCCGGACGAGCACGCCGCCCAGCGCCCGCTCCGGCACCCCTGAGGCGGCCAGCGAGGCGAACGAGCGACGGTGGTCGATCATCTCCTCCGCCTGGTGCACCACGAGCGCGACCGCCGAGGTGACCAGGGCGACCAGGAGCGCGGCGTCCACGAGCGCGTGGGCCTGGGAGTAGCCGATGCCCGCCTGCTGGGCTCCGGCCGCGGCGCCGAAGAACACGGTCAGGCTCACCACGGACAGGGCTCTGGCCCACGCCCTCGGGTCCGCCTCGACCAGCCGGGCCGCGAGCAGCGTCTCCGGGGATCTGGCGAAGCGCCCGGCCCGGCGGGCGTACGCCCTGATCAGCCAGGTCGCGGCCAGGGTCACGCCGAACAGCAGGAGCACCAGCCCGGCGGCCACGGACAGCGCCGTCCCGTAGGCCCCAGCGATCGGGAAGTCGCCCTTCAGCAACCAGCCGAGAACGATGAGACCGGCGCCCGTCACGCCGAGAAGCAGGTCACGCACTCGCGGCCCCCGCAGGCGCGAACGGCGGACCACACCGAGCGGCGAGGCGATGACATGCCGACCGGCCTGCGCCCCTGACAGGACCCCGCCGGACACCGCCACGGCGATGACCACCGGCACCTGGACGAGCGGCCCTGACAGGTGGGTGACCACGTAGGCCACCGCGCCGGCCAGCGAGCCGAGCAGGGCCAGCCAGCCACCTTCCAGGGCGCCGAGCCGGCGCACGTCGCCCGGCGTGGCACCGGCCAGGCGCAGGGCCGCCAGACGTCGTTCCCTGGTGGCCGAGGCCAGCCGGTTGGCCTGGTGCAGCAGGCCGGCGACCGGCACGGCCAGCAGCGCCAGCGCGAGCCCGGTCAGCGAGCCGCCCTCGTCGTCGAAGTCCGCCAGGCGTACGGCCGTGCAGATCAGGAACGTCGCCGCTCCCGCGCCGGCGGCGACCAGCCAGGCGCGTGTCTGCTCGGCCCGCGACCGCCCCCTGTTGAGCATCCGCATGACAGTGATCACGGGTTCACCCCCGCCGGCACGGCCCCGTCGCGCAGGGCGATCTCCCGGTCGGCATAGGCCGCCACCCGGTTGTCGTGGGTGACCAGGACCACGGTCGTACGGGCGGCGCGGGCCGCGTTCAGCAGCGCGCTCATCACCTGTTCGCCGCCGAGCGTGTCCAGGGCCCCGGTGGGCTCGTCGGCGAAGACCACGCGCGGGCCGGTGGCCAGCGCCCGTGCGAGCGCCACCCGTTGCGTCTGTCCTCCGGACAACTCACCGGGCCGCTGATCGGCGCAGTCGGACACCCCCAGCCGGGCCAGCCAGTCGAGCGCGACACTCATGGACTCCTGCCTGCCGTGCCGGTTGAACAGCATGGGCAGCGCGACGTTCTCCGCCGCGGTGAGCTCGGGCACCAGCTCGCCGAACTGGAAGACGACGCCGAAGCTCTCGCGGCGCAGCCTGGTCAGCTCCGCCTCGGCCAGCGTGTCGATCCGCCGGCCGTCCAGGACCACCTCTCCTGACTCCGGGCGCAGGATCCCGGCCAGGCAGTGCAGCAACGTCGACTTGCCCAATCCGCTCGGGCCGGTGATCGCCAGGATCTCTCCCTCCGCGATCTCAAGGGAGACGCCCGTCAGTGCCCTGGTCTTGCCGTACGACTTCACCAGTCCTCTGGCCTCAAGCATCATTGTCCTTCTGTATGCGGGAGAGTGCGGTCTCGATCCAGCGCAGGTCGGCGTCGAGGTGCTGCAGCGCGTAGTCGGCGGCCAGCACCTCGGCGGGCGCGCCGGCCGCCTTCACGGCGGTCAGCTCTCGCATGCGGGCCAGATGCGCCTCCCGCTGCCGCAGGAGATATCCGTCGGCGCTCCTGCCCGCGACGGCGACGCGGGCGAACAACGAGCCGGCGACGTAGGGGGCCGGCGGCTCCACGGTGTCCAGCCAGCGCGCCAGCTCGGCCCGGCCGTCGTCGGTGATCGCGTACATCGTGCGCTCGGGGCCGCCCTCCTGCTGCGTCTCCGCGACCTCCGCGAAGCCGTCGCGCTCCAGCCGCTGCAGCGTGGCGTAGACCTGCCCGTACGCCAGGGGCTTGGCGCCTGCCAGGCGGTGATCGTGCTCCTTCTTGAGCTCGTAACCGTGCTTCGGGCGCTCGGCGAGGAGTCCGAGCAGCACATGACCGGTTGACATGATCGCGACTATACATCGAATGAATAGCTAGCAAGCCGGTCAATCCGGTGGAAACAAAGGCTTAATGATGCGTTGACAGGAGGAAAGCGCTTTCCTATGGTGAGGGCATCCACTTCGATGGACGGATGCTTCATGGGTGAAGAGTGTCCATTGATGTGAATACGTTCACATCTGTGAACAGCGCGCGCTCGCTGGGGGGATCCCGCAGGTCAGGACCAGCAAGGAGCTAGCTGTGAAGAACGGATTCGACAGGAAGGCCGCCACGATCGCGGTCGTGGGCGCGCTCGCGTTAGGCGGATGGGCGGTCGGCACCTCCGCGGCCGCGGCCGATCCGGCGCCCGGCGCGTACACGATCGTCAACGCGGGCAGCGGGCTGTGCCTCGGCGTGCCCGGCGCGAGCACCTCCGACAACGTGCAACTCGTCCAGGCCGGATGCGACGGCTCCGCCCCGCAGACCTGGAACCTGACCGCGGCCGGCAGCGCGTTCCAGCTCAAAGCCGCGCACAGCGGCAAGTGCGCGGGCGTCGAAGGCGCGAGCACGTCGGCGGGTAAGGCCGTGCGGCAGGAGACCTGTTCAAGCGGCACCTCCCAGACCTGGCAGCTGACCGCGTCCGGGTCCGATCTCCGGGTGATCAACGTCAACAGCGCCAAGTGCCTCAACACCAAGGACAACGCCACCTCGTCCGGCGCGCTGGTCCAGCAGAACTCCTGCGACTCGGTCGCGACCAAGCAGTGGCGGCTGGCCCCGGCCGGATCGGTCACCCCCGGCCCCAGCACCAGCCCCACGCCGACAGTGACGCCGACGGTGCCCCCGACCACTCCCCCGACCACGCCTCCGGGCAGCGCCTCGGGTCTGGTGGGCTTCGCGACCATGACCGGGTACGGCCGCGTCGGCACCAACGGCGGCACCGGCGGTGCCACCGTGAACGTCAGCACGTACGCGCAGCTCGCCGCGGCCGTCGCCGACGACACGCCGCGCATCGTCCGGGTGTCGGGCACGATCAGCGGCGCCGGCGCCGACATGCTGGACGTCGGCTCGAACAAGACCATCATCGGCGCGGGTTCGAACGCGACGCTCAGCGGGTTCGGGCTCGACGTGAACGGGTGGGGCCCGGACGAGGTCGCCTGGGGCGGCGACATCTGCGACCCGGCCGAGAAGGACCGGTTCCAGCACGTCAACAACGTGATCATCCGCAACCTGACGTTCACGAACTCCGCGGACGACTCGGTGAACGTGCAGTGCTACTCCCACCACGTGTGGATCGACCACAACACCTTCCGCGCGGCCGCCGACGGCTCGGTCGACGTCAAGCGCGGGTCTGACCTGGTGACCGTCTCGTACAACCGGTACATCGCCACGGACAAGTCGATGTTGCTGGGCCACAGCGACAACAACGGCGCCCAGGACACCGGCTACCTGCGGGTCACGTACCACCACAACTGGTTCGACGGCTCCAACACCCGGCACCCGCGCGTGCGCTTCGGGTACGCCCACGTGTACGCCAACTACGTGGACGTCGACGACTACTTCATCGGCCTGGGCGTGAGCGGCAAGATCTACGCCGAGAGCAACCACGTGAAGGGCGCGAAGACGATCACGCAGGACTTCGGCGACGCGAAGCTGACCTGGACGGGCAGCAACTTCTACGACATCGCCACGATCACCAGGGCCAACAGCAGCGGCAGCACCATGAGCGACTGGCTGCGCGCCGACGGCAGCGTCTCACCGCCGCCGTACTCCTACTCGGCCGGATCCGCCTCCGCCACCCCGCCGGCCGCGGGCGCCGGGGTCGGCGGCGCGGAGATCATCCCGTAACCGTCAGCGGCGCGGAGATCATCCCCTGACACGCACGGACCGCCCCGGTTTCCAGAGGTCTCCGACGAGACGGCGAGACCGGGGCGGCCCTCAGCTCTCCTTCCTGAGGGCTTCGGCGGCGCGCCAGCAGTCGTGGTAGCTGGAGTAGAGCGGCGTCGGGGCCAGCCGCAGGATGTCGGGGTTGCGGGAGTCGGCGATCACGCCGTGGCCCCGGCTCAGCCGCTTCGACAGGCCGTCCGCGTCGACCACGCGCAAGGAGAGCTGGCAACCACGACGCTCCGGGTCGGTCGGGGTGACCACGGTGAAGCCGTCGAGCAGGCTCTCCAGGTAGGCGGTCAGGCGGATGCTGCGGGCGCGCAGCTCGGCCATGCCGATCCGGTCGAAGAGTTCGAGCGAGGCGCGGATCGGGCTCATGGCGTAGATGGGCGGGCAGGAGATCTGCCAGGCGTACGCGCTCTTGGGCGGGGTGGAGACGGGATCCATGCGGAAGCGCGTCTCCGGCTCGGTGCCCCACCAGCCGTCGAAGCGCTGGATCGCCGGGTCGTCCAGGTGGCGCTGGTGGACGAAGACGCCGCCGAGGGCGCCCGGACCGGAGTTGAGGTACTTGTAGGTGCACCAGGCCGCGAAGTCCGGCCCCCATTCGTGCAGCTTGAGCGGGATGTTTCCGGCGGCGTGCGCCAGGTCCCAGCCGACCTTCGCGCCGGCGGCGTGCCCGGCCCGGGTGATCCCCGGGATGTCCAGCAGCTCGCCGGTCAGGTAGTTGACGCCGCCGAGCAGGACCAAAGCGACCTTGTCGCCCTCGGCGGCGAGGTAGGCGAGCGGGTCGGCCGTCCTGATCACGTCGCGGTCCGGGTCGAGGCCGTGGAAGCGCACCTGGCTGCGGACCGCGTAGCTGTCGGAGGGGAACGCGGACTCCTCGATGAGGATGCGGGTGCGCTCGCCGCTCGGCCGGTAGAACGAGACCATCAGCAGGTGCAGGTTGACGGTCAGCGTGTTCATGACGACCGTCTCCTCGGGCAGCGCGCCGACCAGCCGGGCGGCGGGCCCGGTGAGGAGCTCGTTGTAGCGCACCCAGGGACGGTCGCCGTCCATGTGCCCCTCGACGCCGAGCCTGGACCAGGCGTCCAGGTCGCTCAGCAGCTCGTCGCGGACGACCCGGGGCTGCAGCCCGAGCGAGTTCCCCGCGAAGTAGGCGCTCTCCTGATACTGCCCGCCCGGGGCGGGCGGGATCAGGAACAGGGAGCGATGCCCAGGATCGTCGGCGTCCCGCCGCCGCGCATCGTCTTCAGACATGATCTTTCCTTACATATAGGTACGAGCCGACCAGAGCTCGGGGAAGACGACTCTCGCCATGCTGCGTTCGAGCCAGGCCAGGCCGTTGGAGCCGCCGCTGCCCGGCTTCGCGCCCATCGACCTGCGCACCGCCGCGACGTGCTGGTAGCGCCAGTCGCCGAACAGCTCGGAGACCTCGGTCAGCGCGTCGCCGAGCGCGCGCAGGTCGTTGCCGGCCGAGTCGTCGCGGTAGACCTCCACCCAGGCGCGTTCGATCGCCTCGTGCGGCTCGTACTCGCCGGCGAAGTCCCGCTTGAGCACCTCGCCGGGAATGTCGTGGCCGTGCCGGGCGAGCAGCGCGGCGGCGTCGTCCCAGACACTCGGCTCGGCGAACGCGCGATGCACGTCGCCCTGCTTCTTGAACGGCCGCAACAACGCCGCGTTCTTCAGCCCCAGCCGGAACTCCAGCACCCGGTACATGCCCGACTGCAGCCCTGAAGCCTCCCCGAGCAGGTCACGGAACTTGTTGAAGTCCGAAGGCGTCATCCAGCGCAGGCCGCGCCAGGCCGCGTTCAGTCCCTCCAGATGCAGGGCCGTACGGCGCAGCGCCGCCAGCGCGTCCCGCACCCGGTCCTCGCGCAGCGCCTCCTGGGCGGCGAGCAACTCGTAGGCGATGAGCTTGAAGTAGAGCTCCATCACCTGGGTGATCACCAAGAAGGACATCTCGCCAGGAGCGTCGCTCAGTGGTCGCTGCAGGTCATGGAGGATGTCGGTACGGACGTAGGCGTCGTAGGGGATCTCCCGCTCGAAGGCGAGAGTCGGCGCCCCGCCCTGCGCCTCGGCCCGCTCGGCCCGCTCGGCGGCCGTGATCGGGCGAACCCGTCCTGTCGTTTCCATGTGCCACGCTCCTTTTCAGCACCTCATGATGATGCGGTGAGGCCCAAAAAATGAATGTCAGTTGAACGGCCTTTTTCGTGCTAGGCCTCTTGTTTGGTATGAATATCGGTCATACCGTTTTCAGGTGAAAGGATCCGCTGGTGGACGCCATGGACTGGGAGCTGCTGCGCGAGCTCCAGGAGAACGCCCGGCTCTCCTTCAACGAGCTGTCGCGCCGGGTCCACCTGTCACCCCCGGCGGTGGCCGAGCGCGTGCGGCGCCTGGAGGAGACCGGGGTGATCACCGGCTATCACGCCGCCGTGGATCCCGTGCGGGCCGGCTGGCCGGTGTCCGCCATCGTGGAGCTGACCTGCTACGGGCCGTCCTGCGTGCTCCGTGATCCGGAGGTGCCGACCTGGCCGGAGATCCGGGAGATCCACCGGGTCACCGGTGACGTGTGCAGCATCCTCAAGATCGCGGTGCCGTCCATGATGGCGTTCGAGTCGCTGATCGACCGCCTGGCCGCGTACGGCAAGCCGTCGAGCACGATGATCTTCTCCAGCCCGCTGCCCCACCGGCCGGTCACCGCGGCGCCGCCCGTCGCGTGACGGAAGACGCGCCGCGGCCCCAGGCCGGCGCAGCCCGCGGGCGCGACCCTGGACCGCCCTCGCGGGCCCGGCCCCAGACCGCCCTCGCGGGCCCGGCTACAGGTCGACGCTGAGCCCGAGCCCGCGCTCGCGGGCCACCTGGTAGGCCACCGACGCCGCCGCGACGTCGAGCGCGGCGTGCCCGGTGGACTTGAAGACCGTCAGCTCCCCTGCCGAGCGCCGGCCCGGATGCACTCCGTCGAGCACCGCGCCGACCAGGGCGGCCGCCGCCGGGTCGGTGCCCTGGAGCTCCCAGGCGCCGGCGGGTGGCGGCTCGGTCACGGCGCCCGGCCACTCCACGAACAACGACGACGCCCCCAGGGTGTCGGCGTCGAACTCGGGGCCGTCCGAGCCGCCGACCGAGCTGAGGTGCACGCCGTCGGCGAGCCAGGACCGGCGCACCACCGGCTCCCGGCTGGAGGTGCAGCAGAAGACGACGTCCGCCTGCTTGACCGCCGCCTCGATGCTGGACGCGACGGCTTCCTTTGTCAGCCGGCCAACGAGGCGCTCGGCGTTGCCCACGTCGCGCGCGCCCACCACCAGCTCCGCGGCGTCCATCGCCGCGATGAGGTCGATCTGGGCGCGCGCCTGCGTCCCGGTGCCGATCACGGCGATCCGGTTGGCGCCGGGCCGCGCGAGCGCCCGCATGGCGACGGTCGCGGTGGCCGCCGTGCGGACCGCGGTGATCGCCTCGGCGTCCATGACCGCCAGCGGGCGGCCGTTCTCCTCGTCGAAGTAGGCGACGATGCCGCGGTGGGCGCCGTGGCCCCCGGCCGCGACGGCGGAGAAGACGCTCACGAGCTTGGCGGCCAGCCCGAGCCGGGGCACGTAGCCGGGCATCGCGCCCAGCAGTCCGTGCGGCGAGCGGGCCGCGACGCGCGGCGGGGCCGAGGCGTCGCCGCGGCTGATGGCGATGAGCGCGGTGCGCACCGCCGCGAGGAGCTCGTCAGGCGGTAATGCCGCCCGGGTCTGGTCCCGGTCGAGTACGAGCACTCCGCCCACTGCGGTGTCAGTCAAGGTCTTCTCCGGGGGTCGTGCCGCTCAGGGTGCGTTGCAGCTCGTCCGTGGCGCTGGTGAGGCGATCCTTCAGCTTCACCAGCGTGGCATCGTCGAATTCGCTGTCCAGGCCGACGATCGTGAGCGCGCAGATCGGCCGGCTGTTGCCGGTGACCACCGCGCGGCTCAGCGAGGCGATCACCTCTTCGTTGCGCCCGCGCTCCAGCGCGAAGCCGGTGCTCCTGGCCACGTCGATGTCCTGGAGCAGCTCGGCCCTGGCCGCCTGCGGGTGGCCCTGCTGCTCGGCGACCCGCAGGTAGGGAACCCGGGCGGCGTCGTCGAGCGCGGACACCAGCGCCATGGGGCCGGCGAACTTGTGCACGGGCAGCAGCTCCCCCAGCAGGTCGGTGATCATCGCCAGGCGCGGTGGGCGCACGACGTCGATCACCCGCCCGCCCTCCGGCTCCAGAACCTGCAGGTTCACCATCATCGCCGTCTCGTCGGACAGGGTCTGGAGCACGGGGCGGCTCAGGACCACGAGCGAGTTGGCGGCCGCGGCCTGGGAGAACTGCAACACGATGGTGCCGGGCAGATAGTGATCCTGGCTGCGCATGATCCAGCCGCGGCGGACCAGGTCCACCAGGATGCGGTAGGCGGTGGCGCGGTGCATCCCCGCCTGGCTCGCCAGCTCACTGAGGCGCAGCGGGCGGTCCGCCTGGACGACGGTCTCAATGAGGTCCAGGGCCTTGTCCACGGCAGAGCTGGGCAACTCGCCCTCCACGTCGTCGAGGTCATCATTCCATGCTTGACGCAATATAACAGACGTTGCTACTGTTGCAACAGTTGTTACGCTGTATGTAACAGACTAACTCGGGGGATCCCCCACCCGAGGAGGTTCCGGAACGGAGACCGAGCGATCGCCATGACCGACAAAGCAGAACAACCGATCGCGGGCACTGACGCGGCCCCCACACCGTTCGCGGCCGCCGCGCCGGGACAGGTGACGGTCTACCGCGACGTGTCCTTGATCGACGGCACGGGTTCGCCCGTGCAACCCGGCATGGCGGTGGTGACCGACGGGCCGCTGATCAAGTCAGTAGTCCCGGACGCCGAGCTGAGCGCGTCGGATCTGTCCGGCGCCGAGGTGGTCGACCTGGCGGGAGCGTTCCTCCTGCCGGGCCTCATCGACACCCATCAGCATCTCTCCACCCCGCCCAACCGCGGGCAGGCGGAGGAGACGATGCGCCGCCAGCTGTACGGCGGCGTCACCGCGATCCGCGAGATGGCCGGAGACCTGCGGCAGATGGCGGACCTGGAGCGCGCCGCGCTGATCGGCGAGATCGCCGGCCCCGACATCTACTCCGCCGCGCTGATGGCCGGCCCGGGCTTCTTCGACGACCCGCGCACGTGGCAGGTGACGCAGGGGACGACCCCCGGCACCGCTCCGTGGATGCAGGCGATCGACGAGGAGACCGACCTCCCGCTGGCCGTCGCGCGGGCCAAGGGCACCGGAGCCGTGGCCATCAAGATCTACGCCGATCTTGAGAGCTCGCTCATCGCCCGGATCACCGCCGAGGCGCATCGGCAGGGGATGCAGGTGTGGTCGCACGCGACGGTGTTCCCCACCCTGCCCGCTGACGTGGTGGCGGCCGGAGTCGACGTCACGTCGCACGTCCACATGCTCGCCTATCATCTGTCCGACGTGCCCTCGGTCTACCGGGGACAGCGCGCGCATCTCGCGGGTGTTTACCAGCGCTTCCTGGACGCGCCCGTGGACGCCGTCGACGCGATCTTCGAGGACATGCGGCAGCGTGGCACGATCCTCGACGCCACCGCGAGCGTCGTGACGAGGATTCCGCTCGGCCCGCCCGACGCGGTCGAGCTCGCGCAGGACGTGCTGCGCCGGCTGATCGGCCGCGCCCGCCACGCGGGTGTCACCATCAGCACCGGGACCGACTACGAGTCACCGGCCGCCGACCGGTACCCTTCACTCCACGACGAGCTCCACTACCTGGTCAACGCGCTGGACATGCCTCCGGAGGAGGTCATCCGCGCGGCCACCGTCGCCGGCGCGGCCGCCCTGGGGCAGGAGGAGACGACGGGCAGCGTGCACGCCGGCAAGCTGGCCAACCTGCTGATCCTCGACGCCGACCCGCACGAGGACATCAGCAACCTCCGCCGCATCGTCACCGTGGTCAAGCGCGGACGGCGCCATGACCGGGCGGACTACGACCAGGCAACTGCCGCGACCATCAAGCAAAGGACGCGTGGATGAGCGTCGACATCACGGACCACATCGTCGTCAACGCGCTCGGCCTGCTGGACAACCCGAACGCGGGTTCGTCGGCCGCCTCGCTCGTCCAGACCAGCGACCGGCTGACCATCGACGAGCGCGCGCTGGCGGACGCGCACGCCTCGGGCGTGACCGCGATCAACGTCACGCTGGGCTACACGATGGGCGACTTCCCGCCCTACCAGCACACCCTCGACGAGATCGAGACCTGGGACACGATCATCCGCACCCACCACGAGCACCTGGTGCGGATCGACACGGCCGAGGACATCATCGAGGCCAAGCGGCAGGGCAAGATCGGCATCATCTACGGCTTCCAGAACGCCGCCGCGGTCGAGGACCGGCCCGAACGGATCGCCGGCTTCGCCGCCAAGGGCGTCCGGGTCATCCAGCTCACCTACAACCAGGCGAACCAGGTGGGCGACGGCTCGATGGCGCCGGGCAACCGGGGCCTGTCGCCGCTCGGCCGCGAGGTCGTGGCGGCGCTCAACGAGCAGCGCGTCATGGTCGACCTGTCCCACAGCGGGGAGCAGACCTGCCTGGAGGCGGCGCGGGTCTCCCAGCAGCCCGTCTCGATCAACCACACCGGCTGCCGGGCACTCGTCGACCTGCCGCGTAACAAGACCGACGAGGAGCTGCGGCTGGTCGCCTCGCAGGGCGGTTTCGTCGGCATCTACTTCATGCCGTTCCTCAACGCCTCCGGGCACGCCCGGGCCGAGGACGTGGTGGAGCACATCGTGCACGCGGTCAACGTGTGCGGCGAGGACCAGGTCGGCATCGGCACCGACGGGACGATCACCGCCATCGACGATCTGGACGGCTACCGCGACCACCTCGCCGAGCACGTGGCGCAGCGCCGCGCGGCCGGAGCGTCGGCCGCCGGAGAGCGCAGCGACACCTTCCCGTTCGTCGTCGATCTGCGCGGAGTCGACCAGTTCCGGGAGCTGGCCCGCTTGCTGGACAAGCGCGGCTACTCGTCGGCCCGGATCGAGAAGATCCTCGGCCGCAACTTCTACACCTACGCAAAGGCGATCTGGGGGAGCTGACGACCGCCTCCGAGCGAAGTCGTGAAGTTTTCCCCCCGCATACGGCAACACAGGAGCAGGGCGACGTGAACATGGACCGATACATCGGATATAGCGCCGCGATGAGGCGGGCGTGAGCGGCCGCACCCGGCACGCGCTCGTCGCGGCCACGCTGGCCACCCTCCTGCCGCTCGCGGCATGCAGCGGCGGCGCCGGCGACACCACCAACGGCGCCAAGGGCGCCGCACCGGCCGGCAAGTCCGGCTCCCAGAGCTTCGGCGAGCTGCCGGCTCAGTCAGGCACGCCCAAGGACGGCGGCACGATCGACATCGCGCAGCAGCCGGGCGCGGGACCTTACTACGTGCTGCCCATCGTGCCCGGCGCGTTCAACTCGACCTACGTGACCTACCAGTTCCAGCGGCTCATGTACCGGCCGCTCTACTGGTTCCCCGAAGGCGCCAGCCCCAAGGTGAACCCGGCGCTCAGCCTGGCCGAGCCGCCGGAGTTCTCCGACGGCAACAAGACGGTCACCATCAAGATGAAGCCGGGCTACACCTGGTCCGACGGCGCCCCCGTCGAGGCCGGCGACGTGGTGTTCTTCATCAACCTGCTGAAGGCGGCGCTGAAGAAGAACGCCTCCAACTGGGGCAGCTACACCCCCGGCCAGTTCCCCGACAACGTCGCCAGCGCGGAGGCGACGTCGGCGACCACCCTGACGCTGAAGCTCAAAGAGTCCTACAACCCCGAGTGGTTCACGACCGACGAGCTGACCAACGTCACCCCGCTGCCGGCCAAGCAGTGGGCCAGGGCGTCCGCCGACGGGCCGATCCTCGACCACAGCTCGCCGAAGAACGCCGAGGCGATCTACACCTTCCTCGACAAGGCGTCGCGGGATCCGGCCAGCTTCGCGTCCAACCCGCTCTGGCAGACGGTGAACGGCCCGTACCGGCTGAGCGGCTTCGACGTGACCACGAACTTCTACTCGATGGCCGCCAACGAGGCGTACACCGGCTCGCAGAAGCCGCGCATCAAGACGCTGAACTTCCGGCCGTTCACCTCGGAGACCGCGAAGTTCAACCAGCTCCTGAGCGGCAACCTGACGATGGGCACCGTGGACCAGAGCCACGTGGGCCAGGTGGCGGCGCTCAAGGCCGCCGGCTACAACGTCTACGGCGCGCCCCGGATGGGCTTCAACTTCATCATGCTCAACTACAAGGACACGACGGACAACGTCGACAAGATCCTTGGCCAGCTCTACATCCGGCAGACGTTGCAGCATCTGATCGACCAGCCCGGTTACATCGCCAGCAAGGGGATGTACAACGGCGCCGCAGCTGAGAGCTACGGCACCGCGCCGGCGAGCTCGCCGTACGCGTCGGACGACGTCGCCACCGCGCCGTATCCGTACGATCCGGCCGCCGCCCGCAAGCTGCTCGAAGAGCACGGCTGGAAGGTCGTGCCGAACGGCGCCACGACGTGTGAGCGTCCCGGCACCGGTGCGACGGAGTGCGGCGCCGGGATCCCGCAGGGACAGGCGATCAAGCTCAACCTCTTCTACCGCAGCGAGCCGCAACTGCACAGCGCGGTGAGCACCGCGTTCTCCTCGGAGGCCCGCAAGCTGGGCATCGCGATCTCGGTCGCGCCGAAGACGTTCAGCTTCCTCATCCAGAACTACAACGTGCCGGCCGCGCCGTCGAAGGCCGGTGAGTGGGCCATGTCGACCTGGGGCGGGTTCAGCACCACGCCGTACCCGACCATGACGGGCACGTTCGACTCCAAGGGCTCGGGCAACGTGGGCGCCTACAACGACCCCAAGACCGACGAGCTGATCCAGAACTCGGTGCACGGCGAGGACCGCCAGGCCGTCCAGGCCGAGATCGCGCGGTTGCGGACCGAGCTCCCCGTGCTCTGGCTGCCGAACGCGCACACCATCTGGGCCTGGAAGAACACCCTCTCCGGCCCGCAGGACACCTTCGCGGCGCTGCCCACCACGGTGCTGACGCCGGAGTACTGGTACCTGAAGTAAACAAGCACGACGGAACGACACAGGAAGGAGGGGCAGCGTGCTCCAGTATGTGCTGCGACGGCTGGCGACGTCAGTCGTCGTGGTCCTGGGCGTCTCGGTGATCACCTTCATCATGTTGCAGGGGATGTCCGGATCGCCCGGCCGCGCGATTCTCGGCGTGCAGGCCAGCGTGGAGGCGGTGGCCGCCTTCGACCGGGAGCACGGCTACGACAAGTCGCTCTTCGTGCAATATTTCACCTACCTCGGCCAGCTCCTTCATGGTGATCTCGGCTATTCCTACAAGCTCAACCAGAGTGTGAACGCGTTGCTGGCCGAGAACGCCGGGCGGACCGCCATGCTGGCCGGCGTGGCGCTCGTCCTGGCGATCGGCATCGCGGTCCCGCTCGGCGTGTTCCAGGCGGTGAAGCGCAACAGTGTCGGCGACAACGTGCTGACCACGCTCACCTTCATCGCCTACTCGATGCCCGTCTTCCTCCTCGCGATGCTCCTGATCCAGGTCTTCGCGCTGGGGCTGGGCATCCTTCCCGCCCAGGCGGCGCAGTCGAGCTCCACCTGGGTGATCTTCACCGAGCCACGCGCCATGTTGCTGCCCGTGCTGACGCTGAGCGGCATCACGGTCGCGCTGTACTCCCGGTACCAGCGCTCCGCGGCGCTGGACCAGCTCGCGCAGGACTACATCAGGGTGGCGCGGGCGAAAGGACTGTCGATGCGCCTGGTGCTGACCCGGCACCTGCTGCGCAACGCCTGCCTGCCGCTGGTGACCCTGATCGGCATGACGATTCCGCTGCTCCTCGCGGGCAACCTCGTGGTGGAGTCGGTCTTCAACTATCCGGGGCTCGGACTGCTGTTCTTCAACGCCCTGAACAACCAGGACTATCCGGTCCTGCTCGGCTACACCCTGGTCGCCGCGACCCTGACGGTGCTGGGCAATCTTCTGGCCGACCTGGTGGTGGCGGTCAGCGACCCGAGGACACAGCGCGCATGACCGAGACGGCAACGGCGCACAAGGCGCCGCCGGCCACGAGCGGCTGGCGGCTCGCCGTCCGGTCGTTCGCGCAGAACAGGCTCGCCGTCATCGGCGTCGGCATCATCGTGCTGCTCATCCTGTTCTGTTTCGCCGGCCCCCACCTCTACCTCACCGATCAGATCTCCGTCGACCCGGTCAGCAGCCTGCTGCCGCCGGGCGGCGGCCATCCGCTCGGCACCGACGCGCAGGGCTTCGACGTGCTCGGGCGCATCATGCGGGGCGGTCAGGCGTCGCTGCAGATCGGGCTCTTCGCGGCGCTGATCGCCACCGCGATCGGCACGCTGTACGGCACGATCGCCGGTCTCGCCGGCGGCGTGGTGGACGGGATCATGATGCGCGTGGTCGACACGATGTTGTCGATTCCCTTCCTGTTCATCGTGCTGATCGCGGCCACCCGGTTCAGCTCCACGGTCCTGTCGCTCAGCCTGATCCTGGGTGCCTTCTCCTGGCTCGCACCCGCCCGGCTGGTCAGGGCCGAGGTCCTGTCCCTGCGCTCGCGCGGGTTCGTGGCGGCCGCGACCGTGATGGGGGCCACCAAGCCCCGCATCATCGTCCGGCACCTGATCCCGAACGCGCTGGGCGTCGTGATCGTGAACATCACCTTCCAGGTCGCCGACGCGATCATCGCGGTGTCGCTGCTGGGCTTCCTCGGCTTCGGGCTCAACTACCCGAACGTCGAGTGGGGCACGCAGCTCTCCGACGGGGTGAGCTACCTGTTCGAAGGCGCCTGGTGGTTGATCTACCCGGTCGGGGGCTGCCTGGTCCTGGTCGTCATGGCGTTCAACTTCGTCGGAGACGCGCTGCGCGACTCGATCGACGTACGGCTGAGGCGGCGCTGATGACCGCTCGCACGGAAAGGGGCGCGTGATGCCCGACGACGTTCTGGCCATTGAGTCCCTGTCCGCCGGCATCCGGATGCGGAGCTCGGCCGTCGACGTGGTCAACCGCGTCGACCTGCGCCTGCGCCCGGGCGAGACCCTCGGGCTGGTCGGTGAGTCCGGCAGCGGGAAGTCGATGACCGGTCTCGCGATCATGGGCCTGCTCCCGCCTGGCGGGCAGGTCACCGAGGGGTCGATCAAGCTCGACGGCCGGGAGCTGGTCGGCCTGCCCGAGCGGGAGTACCAGCGGATCCGCGGCAACGAGATCGCGATGGTCTTCCAGGATCCGATGACCTCGCTCAACCCCACCAAGACCATCGGCGAGCAGGTCGCCGAGCCGATCAGGCTGCACCGGGGCGCGAGCCCCAAGGAGGCGCGGGAGCGCGCGCTCGAAGTGCTCTCGCTGGTGGGCATCGCCCGTCCCGAGGAACGGTTCGGCGACTACCCGCACCGGCTCTCCGGCGGGCTGCGGCAGCGGGTCATGATCGCCATGGCCCTGTCCTGCGAGCCGAAGGTGCTGATCGCCGACGAGCCGACGACGGCGCTCGACGTGACCGTCCAGGCCCAGGTCCTGCGACTGCTGCACGACCTCAAGGACCGCCTCGGCATGGCCATGTTGCTGATCACGCACGACATGGGCGTGATCGCGCGCTGGGCGGACCGGGTCAGCGTCATGTACGCCGGAGGCATCGTCGAGAGCGCCCGCACCAGCGAGCTCTTCACGGACATGCGGCACCCGTACACGCAGGCGCTGCTGGCCTGCACGCCGAGGTTGACCCAGCAGCGCGAGCACACGCTGTTCTCCATTCCCGGCGCCCCGCCCGACCTGGCCGACCCCCCGGCCGGCTGCCGGTTCGCCGCCCGCTGCGCGCACGCCACCGAGCACTGCGAACGCGAGGCGCCCCCGCTCGCCGAGTCGCGACCGGGACACACTCTGGCCTGCTGGCACCCGATCGCGGGCCCTCTCGACCCCGAGACGCAGCCGGCGGACACCACCCCGGAGGCCGCCGGCCCGGCCGACGACGACGACACGGTGCTGGCCGTGGACGATCTCGTCAAGGAGTACGGCAAGGCCGGCCGCCGCCTGTCGCTGCGCGGCAAGTCGCGCAGTGTCAAGGCCGTGTCCGGAGTGTCGTTCTCGGTCAAGCCGGGCCAGACCTTCGGGCTGGTCGGCGAGAGCGGCTGCGGCAAGAGCACCCTGGCCAGGATGATCGTCGCGCTGGAGACACCCTCCTCGGGCAGCGTCACGGCACTCGGCGGCAAGCTGACCGAGCTGCGCGGGCGGAGCCTGCGCCGGCATCGGCGCAACCTGCAGATGATGTTCCAGGACCCGCTCGACGCGCTGGATCCGCGCATGCGCATCGGCGCCATCCTGCGCGAGCCGTTCGAGGCCCAGGGCATCGGCACGGCCGCGGAGCAGCTCGCGGCCATCCGGGAGCTGCTCGACGAGGTCGGGTTGCCGCACACCGTGCTCGATCGGTATCCGCACGAGTTCTCCGGCGGCCAGCGGCAGCGCATAGCGCTGGCCAGGGCGCTGGCGCTCAACCCGCGGGTGATCGTGGCCGACGAGCCGGTGAGCGCGCTGGACGTCTCGGTCCGCTCCCAGGTGCTCAACCTGATGAAGCGGCTCCAGGCCAAGCACGCGCTCACCTACGTCGTGATCTCGCACGACCTGACCGTCGTCCGCTACATGGCGGACACGGTGGGGGTGATGTATCTGGGCAAACTCGTCGAGATCGGGTCGGCGGACGACATCTATCTGCGGGCCGTGCATCCGTACACCGCGGGGCTGATCGCCGCGATCCCGGAGCCGGATCCGGACGCGGGCGACGCCGCCGACCGGGCCGGCATCAGCGGCGAGCTGCCCAGCCCGTACAACCCGCCGTCGGGCTGCCGCTTCCGCACCCGGTGCCCGCGCGCGCAGGACCTGTGCGCGGAGAAGGAGCCTGAGCTGCTCGGGTTCGATCCCGGGCACTCGGCCGCGTGCCACTTCCCGCTCCGCGAGGCCGCCACGCCGCTGACGGCCGCCACGCCGGGCTGAGCGTCTGACGAGCCGCTTCCTGGTCAGCCGCCGCGGCGGCTGACCAGGCGGCCGGTGCGGCCACCCGTGACTGCGCCGAGACCTCGCTCCGCGAAGATCTTGCACGATCTCCGTCACAGACGGCCCAGCGCGCAGCAAGCGGGAGAAACAAGACGTGAGCCGGCGAACGAGAACGTTGCCCGTCATCCTGGGCGTGGCGCTGGCGGCGGTTTCCGTCGCTGTCCCGCCCGCCGCCGCGGCCGGTCGCGGCGATCCGGTCGCCGCGCTGAAACGTCAGCTCAACGGCCCTGGCGGAGTACGCATCGTCACGAGTAGTACGGCCCGCTCCCCCTCGGAGAACTTCGGGTACACCTTCAAAGCACGCGCCATCTACGAGTTCCGTGACGGCAAGGTCGTGGCCATCGACTTCACCGTTCCGAAATCCGCGTCGGACGACGGCCAGCGCATCATCGAGTTTCCCGACCGCGGTTACAACTGGCAGCAGGATCCCCCCGACTACCTGCCCATAGGCAAGTCCTGGATCGTGGGCAACAAACGCAGAGATCTCTACCTGCAGTGCGACCAGATGGTGCTGAGCGACCCAGCCACCCTGCGGCACCTCCTGGGCACCACTACGGCCAAACGCGGCGGCGGCACCTATGACGGCACCCGCACCACCCTCTACGAGGGCACGACCACGATCGGCGCCCTGTACAAGCTGAATCCGCGCCTGCGCGTCAACAGCTATCTCGACAAGCCCACGGGACCGCACGCCGGTTACGCCAAGCTGCCCGTGCGCTGGCGATTGTGGATCGGCCGCGACCTGCTGGTACGCCGCTGCCAGACCAGATACGACGAACCTGTCGCGTTGTATGACACCAAGAACCGCACCTTCCGGACCGCCGATGTGCGGCTCTCCGGCTGGGGCCAGGCGATCAGCATCAAGCCGCCACCCGCCGATCAGGTGGCCACCGTCGATGAGCTCGTCTTCTCGGACGACTAGCGAGGCGACGCGCTCAACGTCCCCACTGCGCGCCCCGGCCCCGTGCCTCGTCGAACACCAGCCACGTGCGGGTGGCCCGTACGCCGGAGATGTCCTGGATGCGCTCCAGCACCACGTGCCGGAGCACCTCGTTGTCCGGCGTCCTGACCAGGGCCAGGACGTCGTAGTCACCGCCGACCAGCGCGAAGTGGTCGACGTAGGGGACGTCCTGGAGCTGGGCCGAGACCGCGCGCCAGGAGTTCTGCTCGATGGTCATCGAGACGTACGCGCTGGTGCCCAGGCCCACCTTCTGCGGCGCGAGCTCGACGGTGAACCCCGTGATCACGCCGTCGTCCGTCAGGCGGGTGATCCGGGCGTAGGCGTTGGCCCGTGAGATGTGCACGCGCTCGGCGAGCGTGCGCACCGAGATCCGGCCGTCGCGCAGCAACTCGTCGATGATCGCGCGGTCCACGGCGTCCACCCGGCCGGCCGAACGTCCCGGCCAGCCGCCGTCAATTCCGTCGTGGGACGACATATGGCCCTCCCAGGCCCATATTTGGACCACTTGCCACGCATTATCCTCCGTGTCTTGAACGGATGGTTGGCTAGACAGACGCTTTTTGTGGCACATGTCCGCAGAAAGTGAGCGTCGCCATGTCCGTGAGGACACCCCGCGTCGACGACCTGCTCCCCTCCCCCGCCCCCATCCGTTTCGTCGCCGAAGACGGCACCGCCGCCGAGCCGCCCGCCGGATATCCCCCGCCCGGGGACGAGCAGGTGCTGGCGGCCTACCGCCAGATGGTGCTGGGCCGCCGGTTCGACCGTCAGGCGACCGCGCTGACCCGGCAGGGCCGGCTCGCCGTGTACCCGTCCAGCCGTGGGCAGGAGGCCTGCCAGGTCGGCGGGGTGCTCGCGCTCCGCGCGGACGACTGGCTGTTCCCGACCTACCGCGACTCGGTGGCCCTGATCTGCCGCGGCATCGATCCCGTCGAGGCCCTCACGCTGCTGCGGGGCGGCTGGCACTGCGGCTACGACCCCGCCGCCACGCGGGTCGCGCCCCAGTGCACCCCGCTGGCCACGCAGACGGTCCACGCGGTCGGCCTGGCCGAGGCCCTGCGCCGCAAGGGCGGGGACGAGGTCGTGCTGGCCTTCGTCGGCGACGGCGGCACCAGCGAGGGCGACTTCCACGAGGCGCTCAACTTCGCCGCGGTGCTCCGCGCCCCCGTGGTCTTCTTCGTGCAGAACAACGGGTACGCGATCTCGGTGCCGCTGGCCAGGCAGAGCGCGGCTCCGGCGCTCGCGTACAAGGGGGTCGGGTACGGCGTCCGCTCCGAGCAGGTGGACGGCAACGACGTCGTCGCGGTGTTGGCGGTGCTCACCGAGGCGGTACGGCGGGCACGGGCGGGCGGCGGCCCGTTCCTGGTGGAGGCGCACACGTACCGCATGGACCCGCACACCAACGCCGACGACGCCACCCGCTACCGGACGGCCGAGGAGGTCGAGCGGTGGGCGGCGGCCGACCCCCTGGCCCGGCTGGAGACCTATCTGCGCGGCCGGGACCTGCTCGACGACGAGGCCGTCGCCGCGGCGCGCGAGGCGGCCGAGGAGTTCGCCGCACGCGTCCGCGACCGGATGGGCGCCGACCCGGAGGTGAACCCGTTGGAGCTGTTCGACCACGTCTTCGCCGAGCCCACACCCCAGCTGCGTGCGCAACGCGCCCTGCTGGCGGCCGAGCTGGCCGTGAGGGAGGACTGACATGACCGCGACGACGATGGCGCAGGCGCTGAACACCGCGCTGCGGGACACGCTGCGCGCGGACGAGCGGGTGCTCGTCTTCGGCGAGGACGTCGGCCCGCTGGGCGGCGTCTTCCGCATCACCGACGGGCTGACCGAGGAGTTCGGCGAGGCACGGTGTTTCGACACCCCGCTGGCCGAGGCCGGGATCGTCGGCCTGGCCGTGGGCATGGCGATGGGCGGCTTCCGCCCGGTGGTGGAGATGCAGTTCGACGCCTTCGCCTATCCGGCGTTCGAGCAGATCGCCTCGCATGTGGCCAAATTGCGCAACCGCACGCGCGGGCTGCTGGCGTTGCCCCTGGTGATCCGCATCCCCTTCGCCGGGGGCATCGGCGGTGTCGAGCACCACTGCGACTCCAGCGAGGCGTACTACGCCCACACCCCCGGCCTGAAGGTCGTCACCCCGGCGACGCCGGACGACGCCTACTGGCTGCTGCGCGACGCCGTCGCCGACCCCGATCCGGTGATCTTCATGGAGCCCAAGCGCCTGTACTGGTCCACGGACGAGGTCTCGCTCGGGAGCCGGCGCGCCGCCGCATTCGGGCAGGCGGCGGTACGGCGTCAGGGCCGTGACGCGACGCTGGTCGCGTACGGGCCCAGCGTCCCCGTGACCCTCCAGGCCGCCGAGGTCGCCGCCCGGGACGGCCTCGACCTGGAGGTGGTGGACCTGCGGAGCATCGTCCCGTTCGACGACGAGACCGTCGCCTCCTCGGTGCGCAGGACCGGTCGCTGCGTGGTGGTCCAGGAGGCCCAGGGATTCGCCGGGGTGGGGGCGGAGATCGCGGCGCGGGTCCAGGAACGCTGCTTCCACTCGCTGGCCGCCCCCGTGCTGCGCGTCGCGGGCTTCGACATCCCCTACCCGCCGCCGAAACTGGAGCACGCGTACCTGCCGGACGTCGACCGGATCCTCGACGCGGTGGACCGGCTCCAGTTCGACGACGAGCCCGACCTGCGCCACCTGGTCAGGCAGGCATGGTGACGGCCTCCGGGCTCCGGCGGGTGTTCCACCTGCCCGACCTCGGCGAGGGACTGACCGAGGCCGAGATCCTCGAATGGAAGGTCGCGGCCGGCGACACGGTCGAGGTGGACCAGATCGTGGTGGAGGTCGAGACCGCCAAGGCGGCCGTGGAGGTGCCGGTCCCGTACGCGGGGACCGTGCTGCGGCTGCACGCGGCGGCGGGCGCCGTCCTGCCGGTGGGCGCGGCGCTCATCGAGGTCGGCCCCCAGGACGCCGCCGACGAGGACCCCGCCGCCATCGAGGTCGGCCCCCGTGACGCCGCCGCCCGTTACCGGGAGGAGGAGCAGGCCGGCTCCGGCAACGTGCTGATCGGCTACGGCACCGGCCGCCCGCCCGGTGCCCGTGGCCGCCGCCGCACACCCCCGCCGGCACCGGACCCGCCCGTTGCGGGGCCTGCGGCCCAGGTGCCGCAGGTGATCTCCCCGCTCGTCCGCAGGATCGCGCGCGAGCACGGGGTCGACCTCGCCGCCGTCGCCCCGAGCGGGCCACGCGGCGTGATCCTGCGCCGCGACGTCGAGCGAGCCATCACCGAAGCCCCCGTGGAGCGCGTTCCGCTGCGCGGGCTGCGCCGGGCGGTGGCCGAGAAGGTCAGCCGCAGCCGCCGCGAGATCCCGGACGCCACCACCTGGGTGGACGTCGACGCCACCGGCCTGCTCGCCGCCGTGAGCACGCTGCGCCAGGCGTACCCTGACACCGGCCTCGGGCTGCTGGCGCTGCTGGCCCGCATCTGCGTGGCCGGCCTGCTGCGCTTCCCCGAGCTGAACTCCTCCGTCGACACCGGCCGCGCTGAGATCATCCGGTACGCCCACGTCAACCTGGGCTTCGCCGCGCGGACCGACCGTGGCCTGGTGGTGCCGGTGGTGCGGGACGCGCACCTGATGACGACCTGCCGGCTCGCCGCCGAGCTGACCCGGCTCACCGGCCTCGCCCGCTCGGGCGCGCTGCCTCCCGAGGCACTGACCGGGGGCACCTTCACGCTCAACAACTACGGGGTCTTCGGCGTGGACGGCTCCGTCTCGATCATCAACCACCCCGAGGCCGCGCTCCTCGGCGTCGGGCGCATCATCGACCGGCCCTGGGTGGTCGGCGACGCCGTCGTGCCCCGCAAGGTGACCCAGTTGTCCCTGACCTTCGACCACCGCGTCTGTGACGGCGGCGCGGCCGGCGGTTTCCTGCGCCACGTGGCCGACTGCGTGGAGAACCCGGCGATCCTGCTCGCCCACGCGTAGCGGCCCGCACCGTGGCGTCCGGCACCGGCCCCGTTCGACCGGCGAAGGCGGCCGTCTTCGAGGGGATCAGCGCGTCGTGTCCAGCACCAGGGCGGGATCGAGCGCGAGGGTGGCGACCGCCAGGCCGAGGAACACGATCGCCAGGTAGAACTGGGGCGAGAAGTCGCTGACGCGCAGGTGGGTGTAGAGGGCGCACACGAAGTACAGGATGAGGCCCGTCGCGGCGGCCGTGCCGATGAGCGGCACGCCGAGCAGCCCGAGCGCCAGCCCCAGCGCGCCCAGCGCCTTGAGGGCGCCGATCGGCCAGACCAGCCACGACCGTGGCACGCCGGCCCGGGCGAGCGAGGGGCCGAGGGTTCGCATGATCGGTGCGAGCCTGGTCATGGCGGCGACCCCGGAGAAGGTGTTGAAGGCGATGGTCACCAGGGCGGTGACGACGTAGGCGGTGGACATGGGGGTTTCATCCGTTCCGGAAGGCGGCGGGATGGGCCACCCCGCCGGCGTAGGTGCGTGCGGGGGTTCTCCGTGAGGACGGTCACGGTGTGCCTCCCTTTGTCCTGTCGACTGCTGAGAGTCCGGCGGAGACGGAAGTGTGACGTCCTCCCGGAAGAAGCGCGGGCGGCTTTTCGCGGCGGCCACGGTGCGGGGAGAGCTGCCGACGGCCTGCTCACGGTGCGACGGTCGGTGGGAGTGCACTCACACGGTGGCGCCCGCGACGCGGCGAGAGTTGTCCTTCAAGCCTGGTCCGGCCGAGCGCGCCGGCGGGCGGCGAAACAATCCAGGCGGGAGGGGAGAGCCAACGGTAGATCCTGCTTGATCCAGATTTGCGGCGACCCTGAGCATCTCAGGAAGCGGGCGGGTAGGAGGCCTGTTGCGGAGGGCCGGGTGCGCTTCGGCCCTGCCGAGGGGGGTCGGCGTGGAGAACACAGCACCGCAGGAGACTAGTCGGCTAACTGCCGGTGGGCGGCACAGAGTCGTTGTCAGTCTGATGATGGCGGGCCTGCTCACGAGCGCGATCATATTCGGCTGGATCGGAGGAGAGGACCTCAGCGGCGCGTTGACTTTTACCGGGCGCGTGACCGGAGGAATTCTCTTCTTGGCCGCGCTGACCATGTTCGCCGCAGCGATGGCCGTGGTCGACTACTGGGGCGGACGGCGGCGCAAATGGTCGGGCACCATCCTGGTATTGGGGACTTTCGCCGCGTTCGCCGCGAACCTCATGATGTTGATCGTGCAGATCCAAGGTCGCGATGTCGCGCCTTTCCTGGCGTGCTGGCTGATTCTTCTCGCGTGGAGCGGCTGGGCATTCTTCAAACTCTGCCGCCAGGGCATCTGGCGCGATCTGCCGCATCCGCGAGGGCTTGCAGCGGGGGTTACTTTCACGACTGTCGCCGTGGCCGGCAACTTCATATACACCCAAATGTACCTGCCTCACATGAGTCCGACAAAGGTAGATCTCACTACCAGTTTCGGCAAGCCGCTGATCCATTCGAAAGGCGATCGAGTCTACCTGCCATTGACCATTAGCTTCAAAAATACCGGCGACGTCGAAATTTACATAGTGAGCATCATGTACTCAGTTTGGGGAGTATCCGAAGACTATGCCGCAAAACCGAGGGCCGTTGAGGACCACTTTCGAGACCTTGGCGCAGACGGATTGAGGCTGGACAGATTCGCCAACATCAAAAAGTATGAGCTTCTCAGTACAGGCGTGAATCATCTAGGTCCAGGTAATTGGTTCAGTCCAGGAGATAGCCATGTCACGGAGAGGCTGATAACACTACCTAAAAATGGCCTGCACGACGTGATCGAGACCAAAGCGGAAATGTATGTCATCCGCAAAGACAGAGCAAAAGTCCAGGCCCCACCGGAGCCTTATTTCTCCGGGGCCACCGAGAGAGGGCGGGCTCCTTCTTGGCTACTTGAAGATCAGCCCAAAAACACTTATCTCATGAGGTATGACCTGCCCATCGAGCAGCCTACTAAGCTGCTCGAGCTAACACGCGATTCCAAACAGATCACAGTGTGGTGGCGGCTTACGCCTGGCGACGACACTTTCCCCGCCGATACATATCTCTATTCGAGACTTAGCACTTCCGGCGAGGAATCACACGAAGACAGTGACGACGAAGAGGTAGATGATCAAGTCGATCAATACGGTTTCATAAGCATAATCGGTTCGTCGGTTGCGACGACCATCGCGACAGGGACGGGTCCTGTTAATTAGCCTCGATCTTTCACGATCTTGATCTGGTCGGTTGAAAGGTTCGACTGAAGGTTGATTTCCTGCTGTGGTCAGCGTGGGCGCCGGGGGTGGGCGGGGGGCCGCTGCCGGACGGCGGCCGATCACGCGGCGGGCCGGCGTACATGCCCGGCGGGCCGGTGTGCGTGGCCTAGTGTCGCGGGGCGTCGCCGGAGGTGTGCAGGTGGGTGCGTTCTCCGTCGTGGTCGAGGATGGTGAGGATCTCCACGGGACCCTCGTGGGCGCCGATGGCATGCGGGGTCATGGTCGAGAACTCCGCCGCGTCGCCCGCCTGAACCAGGATGGTGCGCTCGCCCAGGTGCAGGCGGGCCGTGCCGGACAGCACGATGAACCACTCGCGGCCCGGGTGCACCCGCAGGCTCCCGGCGTCGGTGGGCCAGTCAGCGGTGATGCGCAACTTCGCGACGGTCACGCCGTTGAGCGAGCGTTCGCGGGACAGGAGCCAGCTCGTCAGCCCGGGTGCGTGCGAGGGCTGCGGCCGGATCACCACGTCCTCGTCGTCGGCGGACTCGACGAGCTGGTCGAGGGTGGTGTCGAGCGCATGGGCGATCGGGACCAACTGGTCGAGGGCGATCCGGCGGTGCCCGGTCTCGATGCGGCTCAGGTTGGACGGGCTCAGGTGGCAGCGGGCCGCGAGGGTGTCCAGGGACCAGCCGCGCGCCAGTCGCAGGCCCCGGATGCGCTGCCGGATCACGCTGTCCAGGTCCACTTTTTGCGTCATAGGCAAGAGTGTATGTCCCATGCGCATGGGTCCTTTAGCGTGAAGTCATGACAAAGCACGCACATCACCACCACGTTGCCGCCGATCACGAAACGGCACTGGCGGACAAGCTGGACCTGGACGCGAAGGTGCTCGGCGCCTACCTGGACGAGATGACCGGCTGGGTGCGACAGCACGCTCCCGGGTCGCCGAGGAAGGTCGTCGACGTGGGCGCCGGAACCGGCACCGGCAGCCTGGCGCTGGCACGGCGCTTCACGACGGCTGAGATCGTCGCGATCGACCGGTCGGCCGTGCTGCTCGACCGTCTCCGCGCGGCGGTGCGGGGGCAGGGACTGGACGATCGGCTGCGCGTCGTACCGGCGGACCTGGACGTCGCCTGGCCCGCGGTCGACGCTGTCGACGTCGCGTGGGCGGCCTCGTCGCTGCACCACGTCGCCGACCCGGACCGGGTGCTGCGCGACATCCGCGCGGCGCTGAACCCCGGCGGTCTGCTGGTGGTCATCGAGATGGACGCGCTGCCGCGCTTCCTGCCCGACGACATCGGCCTGGGCCGCCCCGGCCTGGAGGCACGCTGCCACGAGGCGGCGGCGCGGGCGGGCTGGAACGCGCACCCGGACTGGCGCCCCCACCTGGAGCGGGCCGGGTTCGAGCCGGCCGAGCAGCGCAGGTTCGCCATCGACGCGAGCCCGGCGCCGCCGAGCACCGGCCACTACGCCCACAGCGTCCTGAACGGCTTCCGCTCCGGCATCGCCGAGCACCTGGCCGACGACGACCTCGCCACGCTCGACCGCCTGCTGACCGGCGACCACCCCGACGCCCTCCTGAACCGCCCCGACCTGACGGTACGCGGCAGCCGCACCGCCTGGGCGGCCCGCCGGCCCGCCGCCTGAACGCCTTGTTCCGGCCGCGCCGGTGCGACTCCGCGAAGTAATACAGGTCATGCCATAAATGAATATTTCGCTCCTTTCACGAGACCATTATCGCTATTCGCGCTATTGACTCGATGAATCGCGTGGTTATCGTGGAACGAGTCAAGGGCGCAGTTCATCCGGCGACCGCCGTGGGGACCGCCATGACTGCCGGCAGTTTCCCCATGAGGAGGGACCATGGCCGCAGTGCATCCCGAGAAGCTCATCGACGACGAATTCACCGAGCTGGACCAGCTCGAAGTGATCGAGTCCAGTGAGCTCAAGCTCAGCGGGTCCTACCACTCCTACACCTACAAAGCGGCGGAGGACACCGGCGACCTGCCCGTCAGAGCCTGACGCGGTTGCCGGCCCGGGGCCGTCCGGCGATCTCGGCTCGGGCGGTCCGCCGTATTCGCGCGCGCCGGATCAAGCGTCCGGTCCGGCCGAGGAGGTTGATCGTGCCGTCCGGGCAGGAGGCAGGCGGCGAACGTGCCGACGTCCTGCTCATCTTTCCGCCGCAGACCGAGGCCAGGTTCTTCCCCTATCTGAGCCTGCCCTACCTGACCGGTCATCTTCGGCGGCGCGGGCGGCGCGTCCATCAGGCGGACCTGAACATCGCCCTGCTGCATGACCTGCTGCGGCACCCGGAGCTGCTCAGCGAGGTGGTGCGCGGCGACGTGACGCACGACGAGACGGTACGCGGCGACATGCGGAGCGGCGACGTACCGGCGGGCGGCGATGTACGAGGCGGCGATGTACGGGGCGGGCGGGCGGACGCCGGAGCGGGTGCCTGGTATCGGGAGGCGATGGCCGACGCCGTCGCCCGGCACGCCGGCGAGCTCCGTGCGCACGTCCTGCGGAAGGAGCCGCCAGGGGAGCTGGGCCCGGTCCGTGCGGTGCGCCTGGCCCACCACGGGATCGAGCTGCTCGTACGCGACACGTTCCTCGTCCGGACCTGGCGGGACCTGACCCGGCTCGATGACGCGGCGCGGCAGGCCGCCCGGTTGCCGCCCGCCGCGTCCGGGGTCGCGGTCGAGCGGCTGTACGGCATGGTCGAGGCGCTGCTGGCCCGGCATCGGCCGCGCGTGGTCGGCCTGTCCGTGGCGTTCTTCAGTCAGCTCGCCCCCGCGCTGCTCGTCGCCGCCTGGGTGCGGCGGCTGCGGCCGGACGCTCAGGTCTGCCTCGGCGGCCAGCAGGTGATGATCCGGCACGAGGAGCTGATGCGGCTTCCCGGCGTCCTGGGCGCGGTGGACGCGCTGTGCTGGACCGCCGGTGAGCAGCCGCTCGAACGCTGGCTGGACGCGCTGGACGGCGACGCCCCGATGACCGCGGTGCCCGGCATGACCTGGCTCTCGCGCGACGCGCCGACCCACCGGTCCGAGCAGCCGGTCACGCTGCGCTTTCACGACCTCGGGCCGCCCGACTTCACCGGGCTGCCGTTCCGGTCCTACCTCAACGAGACCATGGAAGCCGCGATCGTGTCGTGCGTGGGCTGCTACTGGGGCCGATGCGCGTTCTGCTCGTACGGCAACCGGTCCCTCGCGCCGGGCGCGTACCAGCAGGGGACGGTGCGCCAGATCGCCGACGCCGTACAGACGGTGGTCCGCGACACCGGCGCGGCCTTCGTGGCGATCTCCGACGAGAACACCAACCTGCGGCTGATCGTGAAGGCCATGCGCGAGGTCCGCGACCGCGGCGTCAAGGTGGGGTTCGGCGTGCGGAGCAGGCTGGACGCCACTCTGGCCGATCCGGCGTTCTGCCGGAGCCTGGCCGAGGCCGGCTGCGAGCTGATGTCGGTCGGCTATGAGGGCAACGCGCAACGCCTGCTTGATCTGATGGACAGGGGCGTGCGGGCGGCCGACTACCAGCGGATCGTCGAGAACGTCGCGGCGGCGGGCATCGTCCTGCGGTTCTCCGTGATGGGTCACCTCTTCGACGAGACCCAGGCGGAGTTCGAGGAGTCCTTGCGGTTCCTCGAAGCGAACCAGGAACGGATCGGCATCGACGCGCTGGAGCTGATGGTGTCCGAGCCCGGCAGCCGGCTCGCGCAGGATCCGGACGGCTTCGGCCTCTCGCTGGACACCTCGGGCGTGCTGGCCGGCAATCCGGAGCTCAGTTACCTTTCCGGACGGGTCGGACACCCCCTGACGGTGCCGGGCGGCCCGACCAGGGGGCAGGCGCTCGACCGCCTGGTACGCGTCTTTCACACGGTCCGGCCGGGCCAGGCCACTGCCATCCTGCCGCGGCGCCCCACCTCCGCCGCCGAGCCGCAGCCGGTCGCGGCCGTCCGGCCGTATCCCTGGGTACGGACTGTTCCCGCCGGCGTCGACGTGGCCGGGGCCCCGGGCGATGGGCGGATCGTGGTCGCCGACCTGGTCTGGGAGCGGTTCTACGCGCTGCCGCGCCGCCACGTGGAGCAGCGCCCCGACGGCGTGCTCGGGGCGCGCACCGCCCACGGGCGGCGGCTGCTGGCCCGCCTGGTCGAGGCGACGGCGGGCACGGAGCATCGGGAATCGCCGGCGGGCACGGAACAGCCGGAGACCCCAGCGGGCACAGAGCCTCGGGAGACACCGGCAAGCACGGAGCACCCGGAGACCCCGGCAAGCACGGAGCGTTCGGTGACGTCGGTGGGCACCGGCGGCGAACCTGTCAGGAGGCCGATATGACGCTCGGAACCAGGCAGGCGAGCGAGCCGGTCGGAACCGGCCAGGACCGGATGGGGTTCGGCCTCCTCATGGACATGCCGTGGGGCGGCGGGTCGCTGGGCCGGCGAGGCGTCGGGTTCATGGAGACGGACGACGGCGGGGACATCACCCCACGGGTACGCGCCTTCGCCCAGCGGCACGGCGGCGACTTCGCGTACGCGGCCTTCGCCTACCAGCCGCGCTCGCGCGCGACCCCCCGGGTGACCGAGCACGTCCGCGCCTACGACCGCTTCTTCGCCGCGCTGCCCGCCGGGCTCGGCCGGGCCTTCCATCAGACCGAGTTCAACATGGGCACACCGGAGCGCTACGACCGGCGGCCCGCGGCGGAGTTCATCAACGAACTCGCGGCACGTTACGGATTCCGCTGGGTGGTCGAGGATCTCGGCATCTGGAACCTGCGCGGGTACCCGCTGCCCTACCCGCTGCCGCCGCCGCTGACCGAGCCGGGCCTGGAGATCGCCACGAGGAACGTGGCCGAGACGGCCGGGCTCCTGGACCTGCCGCTGCACGTCGAATTCCCCGGGTTCACCGAAGGCGGGTCGTTCGTGCTCGGCCACCTCGACGCGTTCGCGTACTTCGCGCGGCTGGCCGACGACGCCGACGTACGGGTGACGCTCGACGTGGGGCATCTGCTCAGCTACCAGTGGCTGCGCGGGCGCACCGGCCGCGCCATGTTCGACGACATCGAGGCGCTGCCGCTGGAGCGTTGCCGCGAGTTGCATCTGTCCGGCTGCCAGATCGTTGGGGGCAAGTTCCGCGACCTGCATCACGGGGTGCTGCTGGACGAGCAGCTCGAACTCACCGCGTACCTGCTGCCGCGCTGCCCGAACCTGCTCGGCGTGACCTACGAGGACCCGATGTTCCGCGACGACGGCCGGCTGGTCGAGAAGTCGAGGCGGAACTACGGCCGGCTCAAGGCGCTGGTCGACGCGTGGCGGAACAAGGCGGCACAGTGAGCAGCCCGGCAAGCGGTCCAGCGAGCGGTGTGGCGGGCGAGGTGGCGGGCGGCGCGGCGGGGCGGTCTCTCGACGGTGAAGGGCTCGCCGACCTGATCATGCGGCTGCTGCTCGACGGGCGGCTGCGGGAGCGGCTCGCCGCCGAGGGCGCCGTGGCCGTGGCCGCGAACGCCGGCGAGCTGGAGTGCCTGGAGACGATCGACCACGACGAGCTCGACGCCGCCGCGCGCCGGTTCCGGTCGGCCATCTGGCGGCTCGGCGCGCGGGGCAGCCTGGGGTCCGCGTTCCCGTTCAGTCTGCGCCTGCTCGCGGCGGCCGGGATCGGCGAATCGGAGCTGCTCGACGGCTTCCTGGGATCGCCGCGGTTCGGCCGGTTCCGGCTGATCCCGTACTCGGGGCCCGGGTTGTCGGTGGAGGAGGCGTTCGCGGCGTTCCTGCTCGACCTGGCCGGGGAGCGGGGGACGCCGCTCCCCGGCGCCGCGATCCTGCGGGAGACCGTGGTCCACGAGTTGATGATCAATCTGTTCGCCGCGCTGGCCTGCGAGCAGCCGCTGTCGTTCGTCATCGAGAGCGAGGGGATCGTCAGGACGGGCCGCGGTCATGCCGCCCTGCGCCGGTACGCGCCGGCCGCCCTCGCCTCCTGGGGCGAGGCGCCGGCGGGCGGCGGCACCGTGCCGTACGCGTACTTCGCCACGCCTGCGGGGGTCACCCGCGGCGTGGTGTCCGAGCGGGTGGCCGCCGCGTTCGCGGCCGTTCCGACAGCAGAGAGCCAGGCGGCACGTGACGCGCTGTCCCGGCGCGGCCTGTGGTGACCTGGTACGACCTGGAGATGAGGGGCAAGGCCCATGCACATCGTGTTGGTGGACATGCCGTGGTCGACGATCGACGCGCCGTCGCTCTCGCTCGGCGTCCTCAAACGCCGGGTCCTCGACGTGTTCCCCGACGACCACGTGGACGTCGTGCACGCCAACCTCGACTACATCGACTGGGTGGACGCCCACGTCGGCTTCTCCTTCGAGGAGTACGACACCTTCGTGAGCTCCTACTTCTCCGGCCACAGCGAGTGGATCTTCTCGGCGGCGCTGAACGAGCGGCCCCGGTGGAGGGTGGCGGAGTACGCCGAGTTCCTCGGTGGCAGCGTGCCGGAGCCGATGCTCGCCAAGGCGACGGAGCTCCACGAGCTCGCGCCGCTGTTCATCGAGGAGACCGCCGCCCGGATCGTGGCCATGGCGCCGGACGTGGTCGGGTTCACCGCCACCTTCGCGCAGAACGCCGCGGCCCTGGCGACGGCGCGCGCGATCAAGGCGCGGGCGCCGGAGATCGTCACGGTGTTGGGGGGCGCGAACTGCGAGGGGCCGCAGGGCGCGGCGATGCACCGGAACTTCCCGTTCGTCGATTTCGTGGTGCGCGGTGAGGGCGAGCTGGCCTTCCCCCGCCTGCTGACCGCGATCCGCGCCGAGGCCGGGAGCGCGCGTGATGTCAGCGGGATCGCCGGTCTGTGCTGGCGCGGGCCGCTGGGCGAGTCCGTCACGAACGCGGTGGAGGCCCGCCCGCTGCCGCCCGGCGCGCTCGTCCCGCCCGACTTCGGCGACTACTTCGAGCGGCACGCGAGGTCCGTCGCGGGCGCGTGGGTGGAGCCGCGGCTCACCGTGGAGGGGTCGCGCGGCTGCTGGTGGGGCGAGAAGCACCACTGCACGTTCTGCGGGCTGAACGGCTCGCTCATGCAGTTCCGCAGCAAGGATCCCGGCACCTTCGTCGAGGAGATCCTCACCCTGGTCGAACGGCATCGCATCCTCGACATATGGGTGACCGACAACATCCTCGACATGGCCTACCTGAGCTCGATGGCCCCGCGCCTCCAGGAGTCCGGCTACGACCTGCGGATCGGCTACGAGATCAAGGCGAACCTGCGCCGCGACCAGCTGGAGATCCTGCGCGCGGCTGGCATCGGCTACGTGCAGCCGGGGGTGGAGAACCTCAGCAGCCAGGTGCTCACGCTGATGGACAAGGGGGTGAGCGGCTGCCTGAACGTCCGGCTGCTGCGCGACGCCGAGACCGTCGGCATCAACCTGAACTGGAACTACCTCTACGGCTTCCCCGGCGAGTCCGAGGCCGACTACGACAACGTGATCGACCAGGCGCCCGCCCTGCACCACCTCATGCCGCCGTCGAACGCCACCCGGCTGAAGGTCGAGCGCTTCAGCCCCTACTTCGACCGGCCCGAGCTGGGTTTCGGTGAGCTCCGTCCGGCCGCGCACTACCGGCACATCTACGATCTTCCCGAAGCCGAGCTCGCCGACCTCGTCTACGTCTTCGACTCGCCGCACCGCGGCATCGGCGCGGACTGCCTCGACCGCCTGCGCGGGGCCGTCGCCGACTGGACGGACGCCTACCCGCGCAGCCGCCTGACCCACTGCGACCTCGGTGACCACATCGTCGTCGTCGACACCAGACCCGGCTTCTCCTGGCACGTGCTCGATCTCGCCGATCCGCTGGAGGTGACGGTGTTCCGCCTGCTCGACACGCCGCACAGCACGGCCGGTCTGGCGCGCAAGGCCGCGGCCGGGCACGAGGGCGTGACCGAGGACCGGATCGACGCGTTGCTCGCGCGCTGGCGTGTGCTCGGCCTGATCTTCTGCGACGCGGGCCAGGCGGTGCACGTCGCGCCGGCCGGCGCCAACCAGGACCTGATGCGTCTGGAGGGCGGGAACCTGGGCCGCGGCGAGCCGCTCGTACCGGCACTCGCCATCGCGGCGCCTCAGGCCGCGGTGACCGGGGCGTCCCGATGAGCACCCGCCCGGCCGAGGCCGGGCCGTCGGCTCTCGTCCCGATGACGTTGTGGAAGGACCGCGACCCGGCGGCCATGCGCGTCCGGGGCGTGTACGCGGGCCGCCTGAGCGTCGTCGGGAACCCCATGGAGACGGCGTCGCACCTGGCGGACGACAGGATCCAGCTCGCCCGCCTGGACGACCCGGTCGATCTGGAGGACGTGGACGGCGCCGTGGCGGTGGCCGCCCTCACCGTCATCCGCGAGCTGACCAGCCACGGCATCGCGGTGGACTGGACGATCCGCCTGCCGGCCGAAGCGGCGCACTGGCGGTCGCTGAGCCATCTCCACCCGCCGGCCGCCGTGTCCGCGGGGTCCGCGGGCGACGGCATCGCGGCCGAGTGGCGCGACTCCTTCCACATCGCGAAGTGCGGTTACCGGCTCGGCCCCGGCTTCATCGAGATCCGTGACCGCCGGTCGGGCACGTTCAGGCGGCTCGTCATCCGCAGCCCGCACCGCGAGGAGGCGATCGCGCCCCTGCTGCGCGGCATCCGGGCGGCGGCCCTTCCTGAGCAGGTGACCGAGCACTATCTGCGGGCGGACCTGCTGCACCGGGTGGGCGGGTTCGTGTGGTGGACGCCGTACCGGATCAGGCGCTGGCCGCTCAGCTCGACGATCCCGTGACGGTCCGCGCCGTAACTCAGCTCGACGCTTTCGTGACGGTCACTGCCGGAACGTCGTCGCCGTACCGGGCGCTGTCACGCTCGAACAGCTCCAGCCACCGTTCGGTGATCTCGCCCGCCTGGCGCTTGATGCCGGGCTCCGGCAGGGAGCCGGGCGGGTCGACGCCCAGGTGCCGCAGGCAACCGAGGAGGATCTGCGGATAGTCGGCGAGCAGGTCCTCGTAGAAGACGACGTGCGGCGCGGCGGCGCGGCGGCCGAAATACGCCTCCCACGACCTCGCCTCACGGTCGAGCCGCTTCAGGTGGTGGCGGATCTCGGCGTAGTCGTAGCGGGGCTCGGAAAGCGCCTGGCTGATCGACACATAGACCCCGTCCACGATCCAGACGCCGGTCTGCTCGGCCAGGACGTACGAGATGGCCTGCCGAAGGCCGTCCCTGCGCCGCAACCAGATGTAGCGGGGGGACATGAGGAGCTCGTCCAGGTCGACTTCGAGACTCAGCAGGTGCTCGCCGTGCACCTTGATGCCGAAGACGCCGTTCGGGCTGGTCCGGCAGGTCATCAGGCGACGTACGTAGTCCTGCGCCAGGCCGGCCGGATCGGCGGTGTCGAAGCCCCAGCGCTCGAAGTAGTCGAGGACGTGGGCGTCGGTGAGGTATCCGTCGGGGAACCCGGCCCGGCCGGTGTGCCAGAGCGCGCGCACGAGCATGTTGCTGCCGGAGCGGGGTGCCGCCGCCAGCACATAGCGAACGGGAGGCAGGCCGGCGAACGGGGGGAAGTCGAACTCCCGGCGGTTGGTCCGGACGAAAGGCGCCACAGTCCATACCTACCACCGCACCACTCGATGAGTCAGCCGCCGCTGTCGCGGGCGTCGCGGCGGGCGGCGAAGGCGAGTGACGCGGCGGCGATCCTCGGGCCACCGAGACCGGGGCGCGACCTTGAGTGTCGCACGCGGGGCCGGGCACCGGACGGCGCCCCTTCGTTTGACTCTCACATTGATGTGATGGCTTACCATCCCGCGTGTCGTAGATCGCGAAAGTGAGGAGTACGTCGATGTCAGGTGCTGTGATCATCGGTGCGGGTCCGGGGATCGGGCAGGCGGTGGCCCGCCGCCTCGCCAAGGAGGGGCTGCCGATCGCGTTGATCGCCAGGAGCGACCGGACGTTGCGTGCCGCGTACGAGGCGGTCGCCCCCAGTGGTGTCCCCGTCCTCACGCTGGAGGCCGACAGCACCGACCAGGCCGGGCTGAACGCCGCGCTCGACCAGGCCGCCGGCGCGCACGGCGAGCCGGACATCGTCGTGTACAACGCCGCGATCATCCAGGCGGACGCGCCGGGCGAGCTGTCGGTACGCGGTCACATGGAGTCCTGGGCGGTGAACGTGGTCGGCGCGCTCAACGCGGCGGCCCACGTCGCGCCCGCCATGGCGGCACGCGGGAAGGGAACGTTCCTCATCACGGGGGGCATGCCCGAGCCCAAACCGGAGTACGTGAGCCTCTCCCTGGGCAAGGCGGGCGTCCGGACCCTGGTCACGCTGCTCGACCAGGAATACGGACCCGCCGGCGTACACGTGGCGAGCGTCACCGTGGCCGGCCCGGTCGCCCCCGGCACCGACTTCGACCCGGACGACATCGCCGAGCACTACTGGCGGCTGCACACGCAGCCACGGCACGAGTGGCAGCAGGAGGCCCTGCACGCCGGCTCCGCGCGATGACCGCCGCCGAGGACGTGCTCACCGGGCTGCTCGACGCCTGGCGGCGGGCCTTCGACGGGCACCACCCGGCCGAGATGGCCGCCCTGTTCAGCGCGGGCGCGCACTTCCAGGGCATCAGCCCGCGACTGCGGCACGGCCCGGAGGAGGTCTTCGGGTATTACGACAGGGTCGTCCCCGGCACGACGGCGCGGGCCGAGGTGCTGTCCGCCGCCCTGCTGGGCCAGACGATCGTGCACGGGTTCGCGGATGTGACCTTCACCGCGCCCACCGGTGACGTCCACCCCGTGCGCCTGTCCATCGTGGCCGAACGGGCGGCGGACACCTGGCTCATCCACCAGTACCACGCCGCCACCCGCGAAAATCTCGACACGCCTTCTAGTTAGGCTTACCTTAGTTTGATGTGACTACTGATGAGTTCCGTACGGTGGGGACCGAGGCCGAGCTTCGGGAGATCGTGAAGGATCCGCCGCAGCCCATCTGGGACAAGGACATCGCCCGGATCGACGAGCACGCGCGTACGATCATCGCGCACTCGCCGTTCGTGCTGCTGGCCACCTCCCGCTCGGACGGGACCTGCGACATCTCGCCCCGCGGCGACCCCGCCGGATCGGTGCTGGTCCTCGACGACCACCGCCTGGTGCTCGCCGACCGGCCCGGCAACCAGCGGCTCGACAGTCTCCGCAACGTGCTGGACAATCCGCACGCCGGGCTGCTGTTCATCGTGCCGGGGATGAACGAGACCCTGCGCGTCAACGGCCGCGCGACGCTCGTGTCGGACGCGCCGTTCTTCGACGACCTCATGGTTCAGGGCAAGCGGCCCCGGCTGGCGCTCCTCATCGACGTCGAAGAGTTGTTCATGCACTGCTCGAAGGCGTTCCTGCGCTCGTCGTTGTGGAAGCCCGAGAGCTGGCCGGACCGTAAGAGCCTGCCCACGCTCGGCCGGATCGCCAAGGATCACCTGGGCATCAAGGGGGTGCCCGCGAAGGCGATCGACGCGGGGCTGGCGCTCGACGCCAAGATGAACCAGTACTGACTCCGGCGCCGACCGGCCGATCAGGACAGGTCGGACAGATCGAGCACGAAGCGGTAGCGGACGTCGTTGCGCTGGAGGCGGTCGAGGGCTTCGTTCACGCGCGCCGAGGGGAGCAGCTCGATGTCGGCGGTGATGCCGT
Source organism: Nonomuraea sp. NPDC002799 (assembly GCF_053592075.1). Taxonomy (NCBI): domain Bacteria; kingdom Bacillati; phylum Actinomycetota; class Actinomycetes; order Streptosporangiales; family Streptosporangiaceae; genus Nonomuraea; species Nonomuraea sp. NPDC002799. The sequence goes on along the minus strand of NZ_JBSFVA010000004.1, from coordinate 199,372 downwards.
GCTCGGCGCAGAAGTCCAGCAGGGCGGCGGTCGCGGGCCGGCCACCGCTGCCCGCGGAGCTGAGCTTCTTCCGCCCTACGAGCAGGTCGGTGGTCCGCACGGTGACGGGCCCGAGGTGCCCGACGTGGCTGAGTGTTCCGTCCATCGCGACGAGCCGCAGGTAGGGGCCGAGGTCGTGCGGGGCGGAGATGGTGTCGATGACCACGTCGAACCGGTCCCGGGCGCCGGCCATCCGTTCCGCGTCCGTGGAGACGATGAGGTCGTGGGCGCCGAGCCGGCGGGCGTCGTCGGCTTTGCCCGCCGAGCGGCTGATGACCGTGGTGCCGGCGCCGAGCGCCACGGCGAGCTTGACCGCGAGATGGCCCAGGCCGCCCAGTCCCGCCACGGCGACGCGGGTGCCCGGCCCCACGCCGAGTGAGTGCAGCGGCTCCCAGACGGTGATCCCGGCGCAGAGCAGCGGGGCCGCGGCGGCGGGGTCGAGGCCGGCGGGCAAGAGGTAGGCGAATCGGTCGCGGACCACGTATTCGCGGGCGTATCCCCCCAAGGTGGTCGATCCGTCATGGCGGTCGGTGCCGCCGTAGGTCAGGGTCGGGAACTCGTGGCAGAAGTTCTCCTGACCGGCCCGGCACATGGCGCACCCGCCGCACGAGTCGACGATGTTGCCGACCGCGACCGGGTCGCCGACGGTGAACCGGGTGACCTCGGGCCCCGCCTCGGTCACCACGCCCGTGAACTCATGGCCTGGCACCAGCGGCGTGGTCGTCTCGCCCGCGCGGACGGCGTGCAGATCGGTGTGGCAGACGCCGCAGTAGTCCACCCGGACCGCGATGTCGTCGGGACGCAGGTCGCGCCGTTCCAGAGACACCCGCCGCAACGTCGCCGCGGGACCGTCCGCCCGCCATCCCACCGTGGTTCTCATGCCGCACTCCTTTTAAACAGACTGTTCGGTCTTTTTGACCCTAGCCGGGTGCCCCCCGCAAAGCAAACCGACTGTTCTGTTTGATAGGCTGACCGGCATGGTCGACCAGCCACTGACCTCGCGCGGCGCCGCGACCCGCGGCCGCATCCTCGACGCGGCGACGAAGGAGTTCGCCGAGCACGGGATCGCCGGGGCGCGCATCGAGCGGATCGTGGCCGCGGCACGCACCAACAAGGCCCAGCTCTACGCCTACTTCGGCAACAAGGAAGGGCTGTTCGACGCCATCTTCTTCGGCTCGCTGGAGCGGATCGTCAACGTCGTCCCGATCGACGCCGCCGACCTCGCGGACTGGGCCGTGCGCCTCTACGACGAATACCTCCGCCGCCCCGACCTCATCCGCCTGGCCACCTGGGCCCGGCTGGAGCGGCGCCCCGCCGGTCACCTCGTCGAAGAGACCGGCCGGCTCGACGACCACAAGTTGCGGGCCATCGCCGAGGCGCAGGCCGCGGGCACCGTGATACCGGGCGACCCGTTCGACGTGATGGCCATGGTCATCGCCATGTCCATGGCCTGGTCGCCGGTCAGCAACGTCTACGCGGCGACCGCCGAGGAGCCCGCCGACCTGCACGAGCGGCGTCGCGCGCTGCTCCGCGAGAGCGTCAGACGCGCCGTGACGACCGCCTGAGATCCGCCGCGGGCGAGCGGGTGGGGGTGGTCGGCGGGCGGCGGAGGGCGGTTCGGAGCCGGGAGGCGGCGGCCATGGCCGGCCCCAGGCGGGTGGCCAGGTTGCGGGCCACGATGCCGCCACGGGTGGCCGGGACGATGAGCGACGCGGCCCGGCCGATGTTGCGCTGCTTGGGGTCCACGAGGAGCCGGTGCGCGGCTTCGTACCGGCTGAAGGCCGCCTGCGGGTCGCCGGGACTGGCGGACAGTTCCCCGGCGAGGGTGTACGCGCCCGCCATGGCCAGGGTGGAGCCGTCTCCGAACAGCGACACGCAGGACGCGGCGTCGCCGAGGAGCGCGACACGGCCGTTCCACCAGCGGGACAGGCGCACCTGGCTCACCGAGTCGAAGTAGAGGTCCTGGGCGGCGCGGACGCGTTCGAGCAACTCCGGCGCCCGCCAGCCCACCCCGGCGAACGCGGTGGCCAGCATCCGCTTGTGCTGCTCGGTGTCCCTGGGGTCGAAGCCGGGCTCGGCCGGGGAGCGGTAGAGAAAGAACGCCAGGTCGCCGCCGGGCGTGGGACTGACGGCGATCGCCTTGCCGGGGGCGTTGTGCATGACGACGTCGCGGCCACGCCCGGTCCCGCCGCCGAGTGGCGTGGTCGCGACGTAGAGGCCCATGTGGCGCACGTGCCCCTCCTCCGCCCCGAACGTCAGCCGGCGGGTGACCGAATGCAGGCCGTCCGCGCCGATCACCAGGTCGAAACGGCGGGGCGCGGCGCGCTCGAAGGTGACGTCGACGCCGCGACCGTCCTGGTGGAGGGTCGTGATGGAGTCGTCGAAGAGGTAGTCGGCGTCGTCGCGGCCGGCTTCGTACAGGATCGAGGCGAGGTCGCCGCGCGGCAGCTCGATCTCGCCGGCCCGCTGCTGGGCGCCCATGTCCATCCGGCCGGCGCGCCTGCCGCCGGCGTCGACGAAGCTGAGCCCGGCGTTGCCGGTGGCCGCCTGACGCAGCCGGGGGATGACGCCCATCCGTTCGGCGACGGTCAGGGCCGGGCCTCTGACGTCCACCGGGTTGCCGCTGGAGCGCAGCGTGCGGGCGCGTTCGACGACAGTGACCCGGAAGCCGGAACGGGCCAGCCAGTAGGCCAGCACCGGGCCGCCGACGCCGGCTCCGGAGATCAGCACAGTCCGCTCGTTCATGGCACACCTCAACATCTGGATGATTTTCCTCCACTTACCCGGATGCTAACATAACTGGAGGAAAAGCATCCACTAAGGATTCCGGCAGAGGGCGGCAGGCGTGACGAGCGAGATGGGCCGAGCACAGGGGGCGGCGGAACTACGCGCCGACGCGCGCCGCAACCGCGACCTGATCGTCACGGCCGCCGAGCGGTTGTTCCTGGAGCAGGGCGTCGACGTGGCGCTGGAGGAGGTGGCGCGCCAGGCGGGCGTCGGCATCGGCACGCTGTACCGTCGTTTTCCCGACCGGGCGGCGCTGCTCCACGCGGTCGGCGAGCGCACCCTGCGGCGCATCGCGGACCTGGCCGAGACCGCCTCGCGCGAGGAGCCCGGGGCTTGGGCGGCGCTCTGCCGCTTCCTGCGCGCCTGCACCGGGCTGCGGCTGGGCGAGTTGTCGTCCAAGCTCGACCCGCATCTGCATCAGGAGCTTCGTACCGGTCCCGACCTGCACGAGATCCGGCAGCGCGCCGTCGCCACGATCTTGCGCATGACGGAGGTGGCGCAGGCCGATGGCGACCTGCGCGCCGACATCGGCCCCGGCGACATCGCGCTGCTGATGACCCTGCACGTCTACACGCCGCCGAGCCTGCCCGGCGAGCAGGCCATGGCCCGGGTGACGGAGATCGTGCTGAACGGCCTGCGCGCCGGCCCGGCCTCCCCGCTCCCCGGAGCCCCCTACACCGCCACCGACCTGCGCCACTACACGGCCGTCGAGTCACCACAGGCGAGCGACCGCTAAGCCACCGTCCACAAGCGACCCTTCCCAAGCCACCGTTCACGAGCGACCGCTGATCCCCCCGGCCGCTCACGGACGCATGACCGCCCATAGGGCCCGGAAGACGGTGCCTGGGTTGAGTAACGCTTTCACCGGGGTGGCGCGCATCGAGAACAGGTAGACGCGGCGGCCGAGCTCCGGGTCGCGCAGGGCGGCTTTCGTGATCAGCCGCTGCACCGGGTTCGCCGGCCTCGCGCGGGCGTCCTGGCGGCCGATCCGGTCATGCGCCTCGATGAAGCGCAGTGCCCGCCGATAGCCCGCCAGCCCCGCGGCCGGATCGGAGCCGTCGCGCAGCGCCGCGGCCGTCGACTCCACCAGCCACTCGGCCGCCCGGAACGCCCAGCCGCAGCCGACTGCCGGGGTGGGGTCGCCCGTGATGGCCGCGTCGCCCACCAGCACCAGTCCGGGTCGCGGAACGGGGTCGCGCCGGACGCACGGGTAGTCGTTCGTGCCGATCACCTTGGAGACCCGTTCCGCCGAGGACAGGTCCGGCGCGTCGGGAAGCGCGGCGATGAACCGCTCCAGCGTGGCCGGCCGGTCGGCCTGGAAGTCGCCGAGCCGGGCCTTCGCGGGGAAGGCCACCAGCATGTGCAGGTCGTCGTCGGTGCGGATGAGGATGCCGACGTCCGGGTCCAGCGACCAGATCTGGTTCCCGCCGGGCCCGTTCGGCACGACTCCGCGATAGTAGGCCCACCAGCCGAAACGCTCGTTCGGCGCGACGTCGTCCGCGACGCCCGCGAGCCGGGCCACCGGGGACCTGTGCCCGTCGGCCGCCACGACCAGCCGCGCGTGGATCTCCTCGTCGCCGGCCCGCACGCCGGTGACCCGCCGCCCGGATTCCAGCAGCCCCGTCACGGTCCGGCCCAGCAGGAGATCGACACCCGGTGTCCCGGCCGCGAGCGTCCGCAGGAGCGGATCCAGTTTCTCCCTGCGCAGGCTGATGGCCTCGGGCAGGCCGGGCTCGGGCACGAACCAGCCGGCGGTGGTCCAGCGCGAGATGTGCCCGGTCGCGGCGCCCGCTTCGACCATGGCCTCCCAGAGGCCGGTCCGCCGCAACATCGGCTGGGTGCCCGCCAGCACGAAGTGCCCGCAGAGGGCCTTGTGCGTGGAGATGTTGTGGTGCTTCTCGATGAGCGCGACCCGCAGGCCCGCTCTGCCGTACAGGATCGCGGCCGTGCATCCGGCCACCCCCGCACCCACGATGACAACGTCGTACGTCATGGGACCACGGTGCGGCGGAGCGGCAGCCCGCGCATCAGTAGCCGATTACCGCATTCTCCCGAAACGTCATGCGCAGTACCCTCCCGCTATGAGCACCTGGCCACTGGTGGGCCGCGAGGGCGAGCTCGATCGCATAGTGGCGGTGATGACCGGACGGGCGCGCCCCGGCGTGGTGGTCGCCGGACCGGCCGGGATCGGCAAGAGCCGGCTGCTCGCCGAGGCCAGGACCAGGGCCGAGGCCGCCGGAGTCCCGGTGAGCTGGGTCTTCGCCACGCCTGGCGGGATCCCGCTGCTGCCTTTCGCCCACCTGCTCCCTCCCCAGGCGGCCGACGCCGAGCTCACCCGCACGCTGACGGCGGCGGCCGCCCGCATCGCGGGCTCGGGAGCGCTGGTGATCGACGACGCCCACCTGCTCGATCCGGCGTCCGCGGCTCTGGCCCGGCATCTTCTCGACGGCATGTCGGTCCCCGTGGTGATGGCCGTACGGGAGTCGGGTGGGTGGTGGCGCGACCTCGACCGCATCGCGCTGGAGGGACTGACCGAGGGCGAGGTCGCGGAGCTGCTCTCGGCCGCGCTCGGCGGCGGCCAGGTGGAGTCGGCGCTGCCCGCCCTGCTCCTGCGGCTGAGCGGCGGCAATCCCCTCCTGCTGCGCGAGCTCGTCGAGACCGCGACCTTCACCGAGATCGACGGCGTCTGGCGGCTCCTGCAGCCGATCTTCGAGGCCGCGAACCTGCCCGCCGTCATCGCCGCGCGCCTCGACCGGCTCGACCCCGCCGTACGGGCCGCGGCCGAGCTCGTCGCCCTCGCCGAGCCGGTCGGCGCGGCGATCCTGGAACGCCTGCTCGACGCCGAGGTGATCGCGGCGCTCGAATCCGAGCGCCTGCTCACCGCGCTTCCGGACCGCCGGCGCCAGCTCGTCGCGCTCGTCCACCCCCTGTACGGCGAGGCGCTGCGCGCCACCCTTCCCCCGCTGCGGGCCCGCGAGCATCGCCGCAGGCTCGCCGGCGCGGTCGAGGCCACCGGAGCACGCCGGCGGCGTGACCGGGTCAGGATCGCCGTGTGGCGAGTGGAAGCGGGTGTCCCCGCCGACGCCAGGCTGCTGCGCGAGGCGGCCAGGGAGGCGTCCGACGGGCTGCAGCACCAGCTCGCCGCGCGCCTGCTCCAGGCGGCGGTGGACGGCGACGGCTCGTTCGAGGCCCGGCTGGCGCTCGTCGCCGAGCTGCCCTATCTCGGGAAGGCGGAGCAGGCCGTCGAGCTGGCTCGTGCGCTGGAGTCGGCCGCGCCCGACGACGCCGCCCGCGCCGAGGCGCTCTCGGCGCGGGCACGCGTGCATCTGGTCCGCGGTCAGATCGACGAGGCCCGCCGGACGATGTCGTCGGCCGCGCGCACGACGGCCGACCCGCGGGTACGGCTGCGGCTGGAGGTGAGCCAGGCGGCGCAGGCGTTCGCGGTCGGGCACATCGACGAGTCGGTGACGACCGGAGATCGGCTGCTTCGGCGTCATCCGGCCGATCGCGAGATGCGTTCCCGGCTCGCGGTGTCACAGGTGCGTGCGCTCGCCTGCGCTGGACGCACCCGGGACGCGATGGACCTGGCCGGCTCCGTGCTCGAAACCGCTGACGGGCCGCGCGCGGAGCTCATCCGCATGGCCCTCCTCCAGGCCCTGGCGCTCGACGGGCAGATCGCGAAGGCGATCGAGCTCGGCCTGTCCGCCCTGGAAGGGGAGGCGGCGGGACGGGTCGCGACGTGGCGCGCCTATTGGGCGCACGATCTCGGGCAGGTGTTCCTGCTCTCGGGCCGCCCGGCCACCGCCCGCCGCTGGTTGCGGGAGGCGCTCGCCGTCATGCCGATCCACGGCATTCCGGCGAACCCGCAGATGTGGGGTCTGGACGCGCTGGCCGAGGCCGAATCCCTGCTCGGCGAGACGGAGCGGGCGGGCAGGGCGACGGAGCGGCTGCGCGCCGCCCTGCCCGACGGTTTCGCGGCGCCGCGCCGCAGCGGCTCCGTCTGGGCCCGGTACGCCGCAGGCGATCTCACGGCGGCGGTGGATCTCGCCCGCGGTCAGGCCGCGGAGCTGGAGCAGGTCGGTTCGATGCTGATGGCCTCGTGGGTGCTGCACGAAGCCGCGCGGCTGGGAGCCGCCGCCGCGGTCGTCGAAGATCTGCGGCGTCTGGCCGCGGCGAGCCAGAGCGCCCTCCAGCCGCTCATGGTCAGGAACGCCGCCGCCCTCGCCCGCCGGGACGCGGCCGCCCTCGACGACGTCTCCCGCGAGGCCGCCGCCACCGGCTGCGTGTTGTGGGCGGCCGAGGCGGCGGCCCAGGCGGGCCTGATCCATCGGGCCGAGGGCCGGCTCGGGTCGGCGCTGGCATCGTCGGCGCGCTTCGCGGAGCTGTTCGCGGTCTGCGAGGGCGCCCGCACGCCGGGCGTCCGCTCCCCTCCGGCGATTCTCACGCGCAGGGAGCACGAGGTCGCCGGGTTCGCGGCGCGCGGGCTGTCCGACCGGGAGATCGCCGTGCGTCTGCATCTGTCGGTCCGTACGGTCCACAGCCACCTGCACCGGATCTATCGCAAGCTGAACATCGAGCAGCGCGGCCAGCTTCCCGACGTCTGAGGGCGACCGGACGGGCCGCGACGCCTTACGCCTTGGCCTCCTGCTGGATCCGCACCATGTTGCCCGAGGGGTCGCGGAAGGCCGAGTCGCGCGGCCCCCAGGGCCGGTCGATGGGCTCCTGCAGCACCTCGGCGCCGGAGGCGCGTACCTGCTCGAAGGTGGCGTCGACGTCGTCGGTGCTGAAGACGATCATCGGCAGGGCGCCCTTGGTGAGCAGTTCGCGCAGGGTGTCGCCGTCGGCCTGGGAACGGCCGGCGTGCGGCTGCGAGAGCACGATCTCAAGGTCCGGCTGGGTGGGGCTGCCGAGGGTGACCCAGCGGAACTCGCCGGACGGGACGTCGTTGCGTACTTCGAGGCCGAGCGCGTCGCGGTAGAAGCCGAGCGACTCGTCCAGGTCGTTGACGGTGATGTGGCAGTACTGGAGTGCGATGGTCATGCCGCACACGTTAGGAGCCGGTGGCGCGGTCCGCTTCTCCGATCCTGCTCGGCCCGCTCGGCGGCTGGTCGGGCGTGATGCGGAAGACCGGATACCGCGCGGCGATCCGCTCGAACTCCGCCTGCGGCGCCTGCGGGTCCACCGGGATGTGGGTGCGGCCGCCCGGCGAGCAGGCCAGGTAGCGGCGCAGGATGGGCGCGCGGGCGCCGGGATCGACCTCGTCCAGGCGCACGGCCTCGACGCGGCCGTGCCGCAACTCCGCCCGCCCGCCGGCCGCGCGGACGTTGTGCACCCAGTTGGTGTCCTGGCCGAGCATCGCCACCAGGTACCGCTCGTTCTGGTGGTCCGCGACGACCAGCGGGAAGGAGATGACGCGGCCGGTACGCCGGCCCGGCACCCGCAGGGTGATCATCCGGTCCGGCTGCAGCACCCCGGTCGCGAACACCGTGGCCCAGACCCGGTTGATCGCGCGGGCCAGGCGGTTGGGCCGGCCGCCGCGATACAGCCAGTGATCCAAGCGATGCAGGCGCGTGGCCTTCGGTCTCACCATCTGCTTTCTCCCTTCGGAGCTCTCCTGTACGTTGTTCATGAACGTCGTACATGAACAACGTACATGAACGTTGCACATGACACCTCGCGCTCCGTACAGTTGTCAAGTGGCTCCAGAGAAACTGACCCGTCAGGCCGTCATCGAGCGGGCGTTGAAGATCGCCGACACCGACGGGCTGCAAGCGGTCACCATCCGCCGGCTCGCCGCCGAGCTCGGCGTCACGCCGACGGCGCTCTACTGGCATGTCAAGGACAAGGACGAGCTGCTGTCCGCGGTCGGCGACCACCTGCTCGCGGCGCTCGTCGCCGGCGTGGACCCGGGCCGGCCCTGGGACCAGGGCCTGCGGGCGATGGTCACCGCGCTGGTGGAGCAGACCCGCGCGCACCCCTACCTGTCCACCCTGCTGCCGTTGATCGGCAGGAGCGCGACCCAGGAATACCGCCGGGTCACCGACACCGCGATCGGGCTGCTCACCGAGGCCGGCTTCACCCTCCAGGAGGCCGACCAGGTGGCCAGCTACCTGCTGCTGGGGGCCGTGGCGATGGTGTCCTGCCAGCCGGGCGGCGTGGGGAGCGACGAGGAGGAGGCCGCGGAGATCAGGCGGCACCATCGCCTCGACCTCGAACGCCTGCCCCCCGGCCGTTACCCCCACCTGACCGCCTTCGCCGCCACCCTCTCCGGCCCCACCGACCTCGACGCCTACTATTCTTTCGGCGTCGACCTTCTGCTGTCCGCGGTGCGGACCACGGCCCCGAACGGATGACGATCCCCCGCAAGCCGTCCATGCGCATCCGGCGCCCGAGCACCGCCGCCCCGCTCCGCCCCCGCACGGCGCACCCCTACGAGGAGGACCGATGACCCACGACACGCCGCCCCAGGCCAGGACCTTCACCCGGTACGTCGCGCTGGGCGACAGCCAGACCGAGGGCCTCGGCGACGGCGACGAGACCCGCGGCTACCGCGGGCTGGCCGACCGGTTCGCCGAGCACCTGGCCGCGGCGTACCCGGACCTCCACTACGCCAACCTGAGCGTCCGCGGCCGGCTGGCCGAGCAGATCCGCACCGAGCAGCTCGCCCCGGCGCTGCGGCTGCGGCCCGACCTGGCCACGGTCATCGCCGGGATGAACGACCTGATCAGGCCCGGCTTCGACGCGGTCACGGTCGCCGCGAGCCTGGAGAAGATGTTCGCCGCGCTCACCGCGGCGGGCACGCAGGTCCTGACGCTCACCTTCCCCGACATCGGCAAGATCGCGCCCCTGGCCCGGCCGCTGCTGCCCCGCGTGCTCGCCCTGAACGCGTACGTCCGCGAGGCCGCCGCCCGCCACGGCGTCATCGTGATCGACACCTTCCCGCACGCCTTCACCACGGACGCCAGAATGTGGAGCACCGACCGCCTGCACGCCAGCCCGCTCGGCCACGCCAGGATCGCCGCGGCCTTCGCCCACGCCCTCGGGCTTCCCGGCAGCGACGACGCCTGGTCGGCCCCGCTGGACCCACCCGCCCCGCGCGGCCGCCTGCGCTCCGCGGGAACGGAGGTCCGCTGGGTCGCCGGCTTCGCCGGACCGTGGATCTACCGCCGCATGCGGGGCCGGTCCTCAGGCGACGGCCGCAGCGCCAAGCGCCCCGACCTCGGGCCGGTGGTGCTGCTCCGCGACGAGGAGTAAGACCCGGCGGCGCCCCGTGGCGCGGCCAGGATGCTCACCTGCGGGCGGCTGCCGCCGCACCGACCGGGATGCTCACCTGCGGGCGGCTGGCGTCCCACCGGCCGGGATGTTCACCTGCGGGCGGCTGCCGCCTCACCGGCCAGCAGCCGCCTGGCCTCCGCCCGGTGGCCGGCGAGCTCGCGGAGGGTGTCGCCGACCGCCCGCACGATGGCCGGTCGCGCGCCGGCGCCGCCGCGCAGTGCGCGCGTGGTGGCCTTGAGCAGGCCAGGCAGGGCCAGGGTTTCGCGTGGGTCACGGATGCGGGAGTAGACGTCGAGGACGCGGCGGACGCCGTCCGGCCCGCCGGTCAGCGCCCGGAGCAACTCGAACTGCACGTGTGCCAGGCCGTCGCCGCGGCCGAGCAGGTTCGTCCAGTGGTAGGTGTGCACGCACTGCGCGTCGCGCACGCGCTCCCAGTCGGCGGTGGCTAGGTCGAGCGCGGCAGGGTCGTCCAGGACGTTCGCCACGCCCTCGCCCAGCAGCCGCCCGAACCGCACGGCGTCGCGGATCCCCTGCGCCGTGACGGGGTCCTTGAAGTGCCCCGCGTCGCCGATCAGCACCCAGCCGGGGCCGGACGAGCGCCGGAAGAACGACGGATGCTCGGCGGAGCTGACGATTTTCGTGCTCCTGGCGCAGCCCGCCAGGCGCGCGGCGAGCCCCGGCACGAGGCCCACGGTCCGGTCGAACTCCGCCTCCAGGTTGCCGCGGAAGTCCGCCGCCCGCTCGACCGGCGGCATCAGCAGCACCAGCGTCAGCCCACCGTCGCAGGGGAAGGCGTTGCCCAGCTCGCGGCCGGTCAGCCACATCGCGGCGGTGGAACGCCACTCTCGATGCGGGTCCTCGTAGTAGGCGTAGTAGCAGGCCCGGCCGTTGGCGTGGGCGATGCGCGGGCGCTCCGCGCCGGCCAGCCGCGCGACGGTCGAGCGGCGGCCGTCCGCGCCGACGACCAGGGCGGCGCGGATCTCGTACTCCTGGCCGCCGTGCCCGGACCCGCGCGTGCTCTGGTCCTGGACGCGCACGCCGACGGCCCGGCCGTCCTCCCAGAGGAGGCCGGTGACCCGATGCCCCTGCCTGATCTCCGCTCCGGCCTCGCGGGCGGTCTCGGCGAGAGCCTCGTCGAGGGGCGCGCGCCGCACGCACATGCCGTAGTCGATCCCGTCGACCGGCGTGTACGAGCCGTCGGCCGCGTGGCCGGGGCCGCCGATGAAAGCGTGCGAGAGCCGTGGCGCGCCGATCTTCTCGACGCGATCCAGGGCGCCGACGCGGGCCAGCTCGGCGACACCGCCGGCGAAGAGCAGGTGGGTGGAGACCGTGGTGGCGGGGAACCGTGCCGGATCCACCGCGATCACCCGGCGGCCGGCCCTGGCCAGGGTGGCGGCCGCGGCCGAGCCCGCGCAGCGTGCCCCGGCGATGACCACGTCGGCCTGCTCGACCATCGGACCTCCTCGCAGACAGCCCGTCAACCAACGCGTCTGTCGGTTGATTGGACGGTAAGCGGCCGGAAGTCCTGAGTCAACCTCCCGTCGGGCGGTAGTGTGCACGGCATGGCGAGCAGGGAGCTGAAGAAGCGCATGCCGGGCTCGGCCCGCCGGGCCCGGATCGCCGAGGCGGCCCTGGAGGTCTTCGCCGGGCGGGGCTACCACGCCACCGCGATGGAGGAGATCGCGATCGCGGCGGGAGTGACGCGATCGGTGCTCTACGACCATTTCCCGTCCAAGCGGGTGCTCATGATCACGGTCCTGCAGGAGCAGAACGCCCTGCTGGTGGCGCACGTCGGCGCCAGGATCACCGGCTCGGGCTCGCCGGGCCGGCGGTTGCGCGCGACGCTGGACGCCTATTTCAGCTTCGCCGAGGGCAGCCCGGCCGCACGTCGCCTGCTGTTCGACCACACCGACGAGGACGATCCGGAGATCAAGGCCGTCCGCTGGGGCATCAGGGAGACCCGCACCCGCTCGGTCGCCGCGATGCTCGGGCGGGATCTGCGCCGGCTCGGCCTCGACCCGGAGAGCGAGACCGCCCAGGCGGTGGTCGAGCTGCTGATCTCGGGCACCGACGGCCTGGCCCAGTGGTGGGCCCGGCATCCCTCGGTGGCGCGGGACGAACTCGTCGAAGCCGCCATGCTCGTGCTCTGGAACGGGCTGTCTCAGCTCCCGGGCACCGACGCTCACTGAGCCTTCACTCTCACGTATTGACAGATGTGCGCCGCGCGTTCATCGTTCGCCTAACTGAACCAACAGCAGTGTCGGTTAGGTGCGGAGGTTCCGTCATGGACCAGCAGGACAACAACCACGGAATCGCACGGCGGAGCTTCGTCACGGGCGCGGCGGCCGCGGCGGCCGGCGCGGCGGCCGGGCCGCTGTGGGGCACGGCGGCGGCCAACGCGGCGCCCTCTCTGGTGAGCGCCGCCGGCAAGAGCGTGGCCATCTTCGGCGCCGGGATGGGCGGGCTGAGCACCGCCCACGAACTGGCCGAACGCGGTTTCCAGGTCACCGTCTACGAGCGCAAGGCCCTGGGCGGCAAGTCCAGGAGCATCCCCGTGCCCGGAACCGGCACCGGCGGCAGGCAGGACCTGCCCGGCGAGCACGGCTTCCGGTTCTTCCCCGGCTTCTACCAGAACCTGCCCGACACCATGAGCCGCATCCCCTTCGGGTCCGGCACCGTGCACGACAACCTCGTCTCGGCGAGCCTGGCGGTGATCGCGTACAAGGGGAAGGAACTGCGCGTCCCGGTGCCGGGCGACATCGGCGGATCCCTCACCCCCGAAGCGATCAGGGACTACGTACGCAGTGCCCTCACGGCCGTCACCACGGTCCCGCTGTCGCAGATCGAGTTCTTCGTCTCCAAGCTCGTGACCTTCGTCACCAGCGGCCCGCGCCGGCGGCTCGGCCAGTGGGAGAACATGAACTTCGCCGACTTCATCAAGGCCGACATCATGTCGCCGGAATACCGCGATCTGCTGGTCAAGTTATTCACGGCGTCGCTGGTCGCGGCCCAGCCGGACAAGGCCAACACCCGCACCATGGGCCTGATGTTCGAGGCGCTGGTCTACAGCGCCCTCGGCCTCGGCCCGTACGGCCCGCCCGACCAGGTACTCAACGGCCCCTCCAACGATGTCTGGCTCACCCCCTGGATCAGCCACCTCACCACTCTCGGCGTGCAGTTCAAGGTCGGGTGGACCGCCACCGCGTTCGACTACGCCGGCGGCCGGATCACCGGCGCGCGGGTGACCGACCCCAGCGGGGCCTCCGGCACCGTCACCGCCGACCACTACGTGGCCGCCCTCCCGGTCGAGCGCCTGCGGCCGCTGCTGACCACCGCCATGAAGGCGGCCGACCCCGCTCTGGCCCGGCTCGACCATCTGGAGACGGACTGGATGAACGGGGTCATGATCTACCTCAAGGAGCCCCGTCCGATCGCGAACGGCCATCTCATCTACGCGGGCACCCCGTGGGCGCTCACCTCGATCAGTCAGGCGCAGTTCTGGAGCCGGAACTTCGCGGCGAGCTACGGCGACGGCACGGTCACCGACTGCCTGTCGCTCGACCTCTCCGACTGGGGCACCCCGGGCGTCCTGTTCGGCAAGACCGCCAAGCAGTGCACCCGGCCGGAGATCGTGCAGGAGGTCCTGGCCCAGGTGCGCGCCGCGCTGCCCGGTGGTGCTGCGCTGCTGCCCGACTCGATCGTACGGTCCTGGTTCGTGGATCCGGCGATCACCGGCGAGGGCACCGCGGCCGCGGCCAACGACGAGCCGCTGCTCATCAACACGCCCGCGTCCTGGAGCAACCGCCCGACCGCCACCACCAAGATCCCCAACCTGTTCCTCGCCGCCGACTTCGTCCGCAACAGCATCAACCTGGCGACGATGGAGGGCGGCAACGAGGCCGGGCGCATGGCGGCCAACGGCATCCTCGACGCCGCCGGCTCCTCCGCCGCCCGGGCCCAGCTCTTCAGCCTCTATCTGCCCCGCGAGTTCAAGCCGCTGTACAACACCGACGACGCGCGCTACCTGCTGGGCCTGCCGAACCAGTTCGACCTGTTCAGCCCGTACTGGCCGGGGCGGTGACGTCGCCGGTCACCGGTCAGGGGTCGCGCGGCCCGCGACCGGTTCGCCGACCGGTCACGGGTGCGCGCGGCCCCGCGACCGGCTCGCCGGCCCGTCACGGATGCGCGCGGCCCGCGTAGCGGTGCAGGCGCGCCGCGGCCCTGTCGAGATCGGCGGCGGCCGCGGCGCATGCGGCGAGGTGGGCGTTCACCGATTCGCACAACCACGGCGGTGCGACGCCATCGGCCTCCAAGCCGTCCTGGATCGCGCGCAGACGTTCGGCGCAGGCGATGAGCGCGCGGGCGTCCGACCGCAGGACTTCGGCGTGGGCGCTGATCGCCGTGGGCTCGGCTGGCATGGCTCCTCCGTCAGGGGTTCGGCACGGGGACGGCGGCGTCCCTGAGCGTCTGGCGATGGGTGGCGGACAGGCACAGCAGCGGGCGGACGCCGTCGAGCCCCAGCTCGCGGAGCCGTTCGGCGAGTGGGTGAGATTGGGGCCCGACGGCCAGGCGCAGCCGCGGCATGGGGTGCAGCCAGGCCGGCCCGCGGGTCCGCACGCAGGAGCGCAGCGCGCTGCCGGCCCCGCGCGTGTAGCCGACCAGGTCGCGGTCGCTCACGGGCAGCCCGGGACCGAGCCGCCCGCGCAGGGTGAGGATCCGCTGACCGGGGTCGCCGACGGCGACCTGGACGGATCCGGCGGCGAGCCGGAGGTCCAGAGAGGTCAGGTACGTCTCACCGCCCCACAGTCGCGGCGCGGCGGCGCCGGCCGCCGGGGTGTCGACCACGGAGCCGAGCAGGAAGCTGCCCGAGTGCCGCCGGGCCGCCCCGCGCAGCAGGTCGGGCCAGAGGAGGAGGGGCCGCCGCCGCCACGGGCCGGGCACGACGACGCCGAGGTGCACCTCGCGGTAGCCGCCCACGCTGGTGCGCCGGTTCGCGGCGGCGTGTACGGCGACCAGGGCCCGGCCCGCGACCTGGACGGGGGGACCGAACCCGGTCCCCTCCAGGAGGCCGGCCACCGCCGCCGGGTCCACGGCGAAGTACGCCGTCAGCGTGCTGCCGCTCTGGCACCTGATCGGAAGCTCGACCTTTCCCTCCGGGCCGTCCAGCGCGTAGGTGGGCACGGTCAGGAAGGGGAAGTCCTCCGGGTCGGGCGAGCGGTCGAACAGCAGGTAAGCCTGCGAGCGCACGACCGGCCCGCGCACGGGCGTGAGCCGTTCGTCGATGTGGTCGCGGGCCTCGGGCAGGTCGTCGGCGAGGTTGGCCAGGTAGTGATCGATGCTGTGACAGAGCGGGAACAGGTGGGTGGGGTCGTGGTAGTCGACGACGTACCAGGAGGGATGCAGGGCGAAACAGGTGCCGGCGCCCTGTCCGTCGAGGGTGGGGATGATGTCGTGCTGGTTGGTGACGCTGGCCACCCAGGTGCGTGGGTCGGCGGGCCGCTTGAAGTCGACGGGCGAGCCGACGGCGACGGCGTGGGTGACCGTGTAGCGGGCGCAGAACTCGGCGTCCTGCGCCAGGTTCATGATCGCCCCGCCGCCCGCGCTGTGCCCGATGAGTGCCAGCTCGGCGCCTGCGGGCAGCCCGTAGTCGGCGACGGCCCTGGCCAGCGCGCGGCTGTAGGGGCTGCTGGCCAGCACGGCGCTGCTGAACGCGCCGAGCAGATCCTGGGGTGAGTCGCCGTCGGGCCGCCCCGCCCGCATGCCCGGCGCCAGGAGAACGTGCCGGAGCACCCCGTCGGGACCTTCGACGCTCTGGATGAGGATCCGCCCCGTGGTGCCGACCACGCTGATGTTGCCCAGGAAACCCAGCAGCGAGCCGCGCCCGCTCAGCCGCGCCGCTTCGGCGCCGGTCAGGTCGGTTCGGCGGGCGGCGCCCTCGCCGGTGTCGAGGACGGCGACGGCCCTGTTGCTCATGCCCGTGATCGGGTCGGCGGTGGCGTAACCCTTGCCGGTCGCGATGAGCCAGGCGGCGGCGTCGTTGAGCGGGTTCTCGTCCAGCAGCGCGCGCAGGGCGAGGACCTCGCCGAAGACCGGGGCGAGCTGGCTGAGCGCGCGCACCGCGCCCCGGTCCTTGAGCAGGACGCGCAGGGCTTTGACGGCCTCCAGGTCGCGGTCGGCGGCGGCCGCGTCGATGAGCCGGGCGAGCATGGGGTCGTGGGTCAGCTCGGGGTGGTCGATCGCGACGGCGGCGACGCGCAGCCGCAGCGAGGTGGCCAGCACGCGGACGGCCAGGCTCTCCGCCCCCACCATGGCGCCGGCCTTGGCGGCCACGGTGGCCAGCGGGCCGCCGGTGAGCGCGCACCCGAGGCCCCGGCCGTTCGTGCCGGCCCGCAGCAGCGCGCGGTAGACCAGGTGGCCCGCCGACGGCGCCTTCGGCAGGGCGCGCAGCAGCGCGCCGTCGGTGAGCGCGGCCGTCGCGTGCGCGGCCGCCTCCTGGATCGTGACGGCGACGTCGACCAGCTCGCGGGCCGCGCCGCGCAACGACTCGGCGGCCGGCTCGGCCTTGCCGCTCATGGCCGCGCCGACCAGGACATGCCGACGTGGCGGGGGGCCGGATCCTCCGGCGTGTTGCGGCGCAGGACGTCGGACAGGGTGCGGGTGGCCGCGATCACCCTGACCCCGTGCGGGGAGAAGGTGGCGGCGTTGAAGATCCTCGGGGCCAGCAGCGGGTTGGTGAGCGCCTGGGAGAAGGCGTCGATAGCGATGATCTTGGTCAGCAGGGGCGGCAGGATCGCGCCGGGGGATCCGGGCTCCTCGGCGAAGAGCCCGACGTACAAGTCGAGGTCGTCCACACTGCGGTAGAGCTCGCGCAGCGCGCCGGTGACCCGCGCGTCACCGGAGATCTGCCCGAAGTCGCGCACCCGGGGGAAGCGGCAGTGCTCGCGGTAGTCGTTGTACGGGGCCAGGCGGAGCGCGCGGGAGTCGGCGATGCTGGCCGTGTCGATCACCCGCAGGAGGGGGTCGGTGTTGAACAGCCCGATGCGCCCGGCCCGCTGGCGGGAGGCGTCCTCGAAGAGCCGGCCGAGACCGGCGCCGGGGAGCAGCGAACTGCCGAACAGGGTCTGCCCCATCGGCAGGTCGCGCCCACCCACCGACAGGCGGGACGGGATCAGGCTGTGCCAGCGGTAGACGAGGTTGAACTCCACCGAGGCCCAGTTCTCCCGGTGCCACGGCGCGCCCGCCAGCATCGCCGACAACCGCGGGTCCAGCCTGAACCGGAAGTGGTAGGGGGTGATGTGGTTGATGTACTCCTCGACCACGAGTTTGATGAGCAGCACGATGAGGACGTTGCGCGCCGTCTGGAACAGCCGCTCGTCGTCCCAGTCCGGGTGGTGCCGGGCGAGCAGCCGGGCCACCCGGTTGTGCTCGCGCAGGAACAACACCGTGAGCATGGTGAAGCCGATCTGGCCGTTGCCCCGGTCGCTGCCGGTGGCGAAGAGCGTGTCGCGTTGCGCGTCGGTGAGGTCCGCGAACCGGATGACGCTCAGCGCGGCGAACTCCGGTTTGATCTTGCCGTGCTCGCACAGGAGCGGCGGGAACTCTCCGCCGTTGATGAGCCGGCTCTTGAGCAGCCCGCCGTCGAACGCGCGCAGCGCGGCCGTCGCCGCCTCATTGAGACCGTAGACCTGGTTGAGGTCGATGTGGTGGTTGGAGCTGCTCTTGCGCGGATCTCGCGGAACGTTGACGTCGCCGCGCAGGAAGCCGTCGGTGAACCACTGGGCGAAGTAGGCGAACAGCACCGTGGAGCGCGGGCAGGGGATCATGCTCTCGCCGCGGGTGAACAGCTCGGCGGCGCGCTCGGGCGTGGGCCGGCCATCCTCGGCGACGGCCGCCGGGGGCAGGTGCCTGCCGCTGTAGGAGCGGTCGGTCAGCGAGGTCCAGGAGGTGTAGTCGGCCATCGTGCTCAGCGGCTCGGGCCGGGGCGGCATCTCGCGGATCGCGCGGTCGATCAGCGCGGCGTTGACGCGGCGCCGGACCGGCTGGACTCGCTGCACGAGATCCCAGAACGGCCGGCCGTTGGTCAGGGCCAGGAACCTGAGCCGGTTGACGAGACCGTCCGCGGCGATGCCGCGCGCCGTCGAACCGCCCGCCGCCACCGATCCGCCCGCCGTCGATCCGTCCGCCGCCGTCATCCCTGCCGCCTTTCGTTGCCGAACCCGAGGACGAACCGGTCGGGAAAGATCTCGTGGGAGCGCTCGATCCGCCCCTCCGGCGGCGGAAGCAGGCGCACGCCGGAACGCAGCAGCAGACGGCGTACGGTCTCACCGATCACGACGCCGGCCACGTGCACGCCGAGACAGGCGTGATGACCGGCGCCGAAGAACATCTGGTGGTGGCGAGGACGGTCTAGGCGGAACTCGCCGGGCTCCGGCACCACGTCGGCGTCGAACATGGCCGAGGCCGGCGCCGCGAGAACGAAGGTGCCCGCCGGGATCAGCGCGCCGCGTGCGGTGCCGGCGGCCAGGACGTGGTCGCGTTCGCAGAGCCGGGGCAGCAGCTTGAAGAACGGGCTGAACCGCAGCGCCTCCCAGACATAACGGTCGAAGCGCTCGGGGTCGCCGGCTGCGGCCACCGCCTCCGCCAGCACCTGCGGGCGCAGCAGCAGTTGCTCGACCGCCTCCGTCATGGCCCCCGGCGCGCTCTCCACGAAACCCAGGGGCAGCCCGGCCATGTTGATCAGGATGCGCTCGTCGGGCACGCCGGCCTCGGGCGGCAGGGCGGAGCGGACGAGCCGGGCGAAGACGTCGTCGGGCACCTCCTGCCCCGATCGCAGCGCGGACCGGTAGCCGGCGAGCCGATCGCGCAGGTGGTCGATCAGCTCCGTGCCCGCGCGGACCGACGCGGCCTGGATCTCCGGGTCTCCCGAGTAGTTGGCGAAGCCGTCGGTGACGATCGCCCGCGTCCAGCGTGACAACGTCTGCGGGTCGGGGCCGGGAACGCCGAAGTACCGGGCGCACACGCCCAGGGCGACGGGCCGGAACAACGAGCCGACCGCTTCAAGGCGGCCATCGGGCCAGCCGTCGGGCCGGCCATCGAGGCAGGCGGCGTCGAGCAGCTCGTCGGCGATGCTCCCCACCAGCTCGCGCAGCGCGGCCGCGTCCCGCGGGTCGAGCATGACCTGCATCAGGCCCTTCTCCCGCCAGTTCATCGGGGTGGCGTCCCTGCCCAGCATGAACGGGCCCCCCAGCGCGGCGTCGAGGCGCGGACCGAAGGCCCGGACCGAGAAGACCTCCTCCCGGGAGAGCACCTCGGTGACGTCGGCGAAGCGGGTCACGACCGTGAAGACCGGGGTGACGAAGATGGGGCGCCGCTCGCGGAGCTCGGCGAACAGGGATCGCCAGTCGGTCCGCATCCACTCCCGGACCAGGCCGAACGCGGACATCGGGTCACGGGCCAGCTCCTCGTCGTATCTCTCCAGACGGCCGTCCGCGGCCTCCTGATCGGCAACACCCATTCGGTAGACCCTTCCGCCTGACGTCGGAGCGAACAGCGATGATCACGTCGCGCAATCACAATCTAGGGAGGCGCCTGCGCTTTCTTCATGGCTGGCGAACGCATTGTTTTGCTTCCTCTGAGTAATCGATCCGTCACTGTCTGGACATAGCCGCACTACAGGGAACCGGCCGTTCAATAGGGAGCCTGATCGTCTTGTACCGCTCCTGGAGGAAACGTGACCGCTCCCATCCCGCGACCGGGCACCGGCACGGGGCCAGGCACGGCGGAGACGGTGACGGTCACCACCGGCCGTCGCGCCGCCTACCTCGTCGTCCTGGTCATCGCGCCCGTGGTGCTGCTCGCCCTCGCGGTGCCGGCCGCCTGGGGCTGGGGCGTCGGTCCCCGCGACCTGGTCATCGCGATCGTGATGTACCTGGTGAGCATCTTCGGGATCGCCATCGGCTATCACCGGCTCTTCACCCACCGCGCCTTCAAGTGCAACCGCGCGCTGCGCGTCGCGCTCATGCTGGCCGGCGGCATGGCCGTCGAGGGGCCGGTCACGCTGTGGGCCGCCGAGCACCGCCGGCACCACAAGTACGCCGACCGGGAGGGCGACCCGCACTCACCGTGGCGCTACGGCGACAGCGGCCCGGCCTTGTTGCGCGGCATGCTGCACGCCCACATCGGCTGGTTCTACACGGCCCGGCGCCGCTCCAGCCGCCGGCACTGGGTGCCGGACCTGCTGGCCGACCCGGACGTGCGGCGCTTCGACGCCGCCTACCCGGCGGTCATGGTCCTGTCGTTCGCGCTGCCCGCCGCCGCCGGCGGGTTGTGGTCGATGTCGTGGGCGGGCGCGTGGAGCGCCCTCCTCTGGGGCGGCCTGATCCGCTACGCCGTGGTGCACCACGTCACCTGGTCGGTGAACTCGGTCGCCCACACCTTCGGCGACCGCCCGTTCCGCACCCGGGACCGCTCGTCGAACGTGTGGTGGGTGGCGATGCTGACGCTCGGCGAAGGCTGGCACAACTGGCACCACGTGGAGCCGGCCTGCGCCCGGCACGGCGTGCTCAAGGGCCAGCTCGATCCGAGCGCGCGGCTGATCCGCTGGTTCGAGCGGGCGGGCTGGGCCCACGGCGTCCGCTGGCCGGCCCCCGACCGCCTCACCTCCCACCGCACCGACCACCGGCCATAACCCCGATCCACCCACCGCACCGACCACCCGCCGAAACCCGCATCCACCCACCGCACCGACCGCCCGCCGTAAGCCGCATCCACCCCAGCGACACAGTGCCCAGCCATGGAGTTCGCATGAACCCGACAGTTCTCGCCGCGGTCGCGGAACGCCCCGACGCCGACACCGCACTCGCCGAGCAGCTCCGCCGCGTCGGCGCCGCGATGGACCGCCTCGGCGTCCAGCTCCGCTGGACGCACCGCACGGAGGACGCGCTGGCGGTGATCGGCTCGGACGCCTCACTGGCCGGCATGCTGGCCGACTGGGACGCGCCGGGCGCGGGCGAGGTGCTGGGCGCGGTCACCCGGCGCTTCCGCGGCCTGCCGGTCTTCCTCATGACCGCCGAACAGGAGCTCCCCCTGTGGGTGTACGAGGTCATCCAGGGCTACGTCTTCCCGCTGGAGGACACACCCGACTTCATCGCCGGCCGCATCACGCACGCCACCGAGCAGTACGCCGAGCGCATCCTCCCGCCGTTCTTCCGCGCGCTGCGCAAGCTGCAGGACCACCACCAGTACTCCTGGCACACCCCCGCGCACGCCGGCGGCGTCGCCTTCCTGAAGTCGCCGGTCGGACGGGCGTTCTTCGACTTCTACGGCGAGCGCCTGCTGCGCACCGACCTGTCCGTCTCCGTCCCCGAGCTCGGCTCCCCGCTCGACCACAGCGGCCCGATCGGCGAAGCCGAACGTAACGCCGCCCGCGTCTTCGGCGCCGACCGCACCTTCTTCGTGATGAACGGCAACGCCACCGCCAACCGCATCGTCGGCCACCACGCCATCGCCCGCGACGAGACCGCGCTGGTGGACCGCAACTGCCACAAGTCACTCCAGCACGCGCTGACCCTCAGCGGCGCACGCCCCGTCTACCTGGTGCCGGAACGTAACGGCCTCGGCCTGGCCGGCCCCGTCCCACCCGCCGCGCTGGCGGCCGACACCCTGCGCGCCCGCCTGTCCGGCCACCCTCTGGCGCGGACCGACCCGACCTACGCCGTGATCACCAACTCCACCTACGACGGCCTCTGCTACG
Source organism: Nonomuraea sp. NPDC002799 (assembly GCF_053592075.1). NCBI lineage: Bacteria > Bacillati > Actinomycetota > Actinomycetes > Streptosporangiales > Streptosporangiaceae > Nonomuraea > Nonomuraea sp. NPDC002799. The sequence continues at coordinate 177,519 of NZ_JBSFVA010000004.1, read as the reverse complement.
ACGCCGTACACGTCGCCGAACTGCTGAGCGAGAGCGTCCCCCGCGTGCACTTCGACGAGGCGTGGTTCGCCTACGCCCGGTTCAACCCGCTCTACGCCCGCCGCTTCGGCATGGCCGTGGACGAGCGGACTCTGCCGGGGCCGCACCGCCCCACCGTGTTCGCCACCCAGTCCACGCACAAGCTCCTGGCGGCCCTGTCGCAGTCGGCGATGCTGCACGTCAAGTCGGCCGAACGTGCCCCGGTGGACTACGAGCGGCTCAACGAGACGTACCTGATGCACAGTTCGACCTCGCCGCTCTACCCGATGATCGCCTCGCTCGACGTGGCGGCGGGGATGATGGACGGGCCGTCCGGGGCGTACCTGACGGGCGAGGCCGTCATCGAGGCGGTCCGGTTCCGTCAGGCCATGGTCCGGCTGGCCGCCCGGATCCGGGAGGACGGCCGGCGGCCCGACTGGTATTTCGGCGTCTGGCAGCCCACCCATGTCACCGGTTCCGGCGCCGGCGCGCCCATCCCCTTCGCCGACGCCGATCCCGTCCTGCTGAGCACCGATCCGGCGTGCTGGACGCTGGAGCCCGGCGCCGCCTGGCACGGCTTCCAGGGCCTGACCGACGGCTACTGTCTGCTCGACCCCATCAAGGTGACGATCACCTGCCCCGGCGCCGACGCGGCCGAAGGCACGCTCGACTGGGGCATCCCCGCCCGCGTCGTGGCCGCCTACCTGCGGCAGCGCGGCATCGTGGTGGAGAAGACCGGCGACCACACCCTGCTGGTGTTGTTCTCCATGGGCATCACCAAGGGCAAGTGGGGCACGCTGATCGACGCGCTCACCGACTTCAAACGGGCCTACGACGACGACCTGCCCCTGGCGGAGGTCCTGCCCGGCTTCGGGCCCGCGGCCACCACGCTGCGGCGCTTCTGCACCGACGTGCACGACAGGCTCCGCGCCCTCGGGCTCGGCGCGCTCCTCGACCAGATCTTCACCACTCTCCCCGAGCCCGTCCACACCCCTTCCGACAGCTACCAGGCCCTGATCCGCCACCGCACGGAGCGGGTTCCGCTCGCCGAGCTGCCTGGCCGCGTCTCCGCCGCCACCGTCGTCGTCACGCCTCCGGGGATCCCCATGCTGATGCCCGGAGAGGCGACGGGGCTCGCGGACGGGCCGCTGATGACCTACCTGCGGGGCTTGGAGGACTTCGACCGTTCCTTCCCCGACCTGGGCACCGACATCCACGGCGCGCACCGCGACGACGGGGGCCGCTATCACGTCGAAGTCGAGCGTTGACCTTGAAAAGGACCCAGCGGAGCGCAGTCGAGGATGACGTGCCCGAGCGCGGTGTGGCGCACGCCGGCGAGGTCGAGCCCGGCGTCGGCGGTGATGGCGAGGTAGTCCTCGACGGTGCGTTCGCCGCCGCCGCTGAGCACGAGCATGCGCAGGTTCATCTCGGCGAACATGGCCGGGGCGTCACCGGAACCACCGGGTGTCTCGATCACGACGACCCGTCCGTGCCGCCCGGCCGCCTCGGCGCACCGGCGCAGGATCAGCAGCGCGTCGTCGTCGCCCCAGTCGTGCAGCACCCGCCTGAGCACGTACACGTCGCCTCCGGCGGGCAGCGGATCGAAGAAGCTCTGGCCGGCGAACTCGCACCGTGTCTCCAGCCCGCGTTCGGCCAGGTGCCGCCGGCCGCGATCGACCGTGTCCGGCAGGTCCACGAGCGTGGCCCGGACCTCCGGGTTGGCACGCAGCACTTCGGCGAGCAGAGCGCCGGTGCCACCGCCGACGTCGACCACATGCCGCGCACCGGACCAGTCGTACCCGCCGGCCGCGTCGGCGACGTAGTCGGCTCCGGTGGCCATCGTCGCGTCGAACGACGCTCTCAGCTCCGGGTTCGCGGCGAGATGGTGCCAGAAAGGGGCGCCGAAGACCGTCTCCCACGCTGGTTGCCCGGTGCGTACCGTGTGCAGCAGGCCGGTGAAGGCCAGGTCCATCTGCCCGCCGAAGCCATCCAGGTCGAGCCACGCCCGCATCCCGGAAGGATGGTCCGACGCCAGCAGCGCGGCGGGCTCGTTGACCGCGAACCTGCCCGGCTCCCGCTCGGCGAAGACACCCCGGCAGACCAGGTGACGCAGCAGCCGGCCCAGCGCGTCCACGTCGGTGCCGGAGCGGCGGGCCAGCTCCTCGACGGGCACCGCGTCGCCGGCCATCAGATCGGCCAGTCTCAGCGAGGCCGCGACCCGCATGGCCATCGGGGTGACCAGGTCCGTCACGGGTGCCAGGACTTCCCATGCCGCTTCCCACGCCGACGGCCGGCCCTGCTCGTCGTGCTCGTCTTCGGTGCTGGTCATGGCCACGACCACCTCCTCTGGCGGGATCGGGACACGCGTGCCCGAAAACGACCATACGACCGATCCGCTCCGTGGTCGTCCTCTTCGGGAATGATCGCCACCGCCTGGATACCGTCCAGCACCGTTCCGGTGTTGCCGGTGCCGAGCCGGCATTCGGCGTCCGGGCGGCGGGTGCGATCACGCCCTGCGTGAAGCAGGGTTGTCGTGCGGTTCCTCGGCGTCCAGGTGGGTCGCGGGCACGGATCTCCTCCCGGAGGTGCCGGGTCTCGTGTGCAGATAGAGGTCGCGCAGCAGGCAGACCTCGGACAGATGGTGGATCAGCTCACGGTGGATGTGCAGCACCAGATCGGCCATCGGCCTGTCGGGGAAGGGCTCCTCGCCGATCGGGCGCCGGAGCTCGGCCTCGCCGAGGCCGCGAACCCCGCTCACCCAGAGATCGAGCTGGGTTTCGAGCTGCTCCAGCGCGGTGGCCGCGTCGCCGGCGTACTCCCAGGTCTCGTACGACGCCGCCGGCGCGCCGAAGTGCGATGCGTTGCGGGCGGCGAGCACGCCGACGATGACATGACCGAGCCGCCAGGCGATCGTGGTGAAGGCGTCGGGGACCGGCGGCGGGAAGGCATAATCCATGGTGAAGTCTCCGGCACCGACCTGCACGGGCGCCGTCGAGCTGCCGCGCGGCCGCACGCTCCAGGCGTCGGGCACCGGCGACCAGAAGTACTCGTCGTCGGTGAGGCCGTCGAGCCGGGCGCGGAGCTGATGTTCCCAGTGGAACTCCCACTGCTCCAGCAGCGTCCGGCTCCAGTCGAGTTCGCCTGCGTGCACTTCTGCGGCGCCCACTTCGCCTGTGTCCACTTCGCCTGTGTCCACTTCGCCTGTGTCCACTTCGCCTGTGTCCATTCGGTTGGCGTTCATGGAGTCACCCTGGCATCACTAGCGGACAGGATCGGTCCGCTGTCTGGCAGGGTGAGTGACATGGACGCGGCGAGCACCAACGAGCGGGGGACGACGGAGCGGGTGCTCACCCTGCTCGGGCTGCTGCAGCAGCGCCAGATCTGGACCGGCCCCGAACTCGCCGACCGGCTCGGGGTCACGCCGCGCACGGTGCGGCGTGATGTCGAGCGGCTGCGCGCGCTCGGCTATCCGGTGCATGCCAGCCAGGGTCTCGGCGGCGGCTACCAGCTCGGCCCGGGACAGGACCTGCCGCCGCTGCTGCTCGACGACGAGGAGGCGATCGCCACCGTGGTCTCCCTGATCGCCGGCGCGGGTGGCGCGGTCGCCGGCGACGCCGCGCTCCGGGCGCTGACCAAGCTCGACCAGGTGCTGCCCACCCGGCTGCGGCACGAGGTACGCGCGCTCTCCGGCTCGGTGGAGTCCTTCGGAGCAGGCCGTACGCCGGTCGGCCCCGAGGTGCTCATGACACTGGCCCGAGCCTGCCGCGACGAGGTGGAGGCCGGCTTCGGCTACCCGTCCGGCGGCGAGGTACGACGGCGGCGGGTCGAGCCCTACCGGCTGGTCGCCTCCGACCGGCGCTGGTACCTCCTCGCCTACGACCTCGATCGCGACGACTGGCGCAGCTTCCGCGTCGACCGGATGACCGAGGTCTCCGCGCGGACCTGGCGCTTCCGCCCGCGCGCGGCGCCCGACGCGGCGGCGTACGTGCAGGAGGGCGTGGCGAGCCGGGCCTACCCGCATCAGGCGCGCTTCCTCGTGCACGCGCCGGCCGACACCGTGCGCGCGCAGATCCCGGCGTCGGCGGCCGTCGTACGCGGGCGCGGGAGCGGACGCTGCGAGGTCCTCAGCGGCGCCGGCAGCCTCGACGCCATCCTCATGCACGTGCTCCTGCTGGGACACGACTTCGAGGTGCTCGACCCGCCGGAGCTCGGGAGGCGCTGCCGCGCGCTGGCGGAGAAACTCCTGACGGCCGGCGCGGCGGTGCCGGACGCGTGAGTCCCCGCCGGCCGGCGACTCGTCTCGACCGCTGGAAGGTCGTTCGTGCCGGATGTCGATCCGCTCCCCCTGAGCTACCTGCCCGCATCGTCCCGCTCGCCCGGGGGCACACCGGCGACGGCGGCCTCCGGCGTGAATGAGCGTCGACGTGGCGGTTCGCGTCGGGCCTGGAGTGCTTCCTGGAGAAATCGGCGGCATTAACAGCATATGTACAGCTCTTGCGTGGACGCCGATGACCATCGTCCATTACATTATGGTGCCGCCTGTAGTGGAGGTTCTAGGCATCCGAAACGGAGCACGACCGTTGTGTCCCTCCTCTTGCGTGTGCCTCGGCCCCGCACTCGTACAGGTGAAGAGGAAGTAAAGCGCTCCTGTAGCAGTTTCCGGTCGTCGGCTGACCGGCGCTGAAACCGTGTCGCGCTTTGCCGAACACATGGAAGGCGCATCGATTGTTCGACGGCAGCACCCCGAGCCCGACATATCCGGGCTCATCGGCGAGTCCCTCACCCAGCGACTCCGCGACGCCCAGTCCGTCCCCTAGCGGTTCCGGCTCGCCGAGTCCGTCACCCAGCGACTCCAGCCCGTCGCCCAGCGGTTCCGGCTCGCCCAGTCCGTCACCCAGCGACTCCGGCTCGCCCGATCCGTCGCCCAGCGAGTCCGACCCGCCGGTGATTCCTCCGACCGGCACGGAGAAGCCGCTTCCGTCGGATCTGTCCTCGTGTCCGCACACTCCCCCGTGCCGGATGCGCCCGTGCCTGCCGGATGACAGACTTGGCCGCCCTCCGGGCCCCCTTGTGCCCGGCCCCAACGAGTCGCTTCCTGCCGCGCCGCCCGTTGAACCCTTGCCCGATGGCAAGGATGGCTATGAGGCACGGACCGACAAGATCATCGAATTCGCCGAAGTGATGCTTGATGCTGCGACGAGCGTCGACAAGGTCAGGGCCATGGCGCCCTTGGTCAGCGACTGGGGGTGGTTCGACAGCCCGCGTGTCCTCGCTCCTTTTCTCACCAGGCTCGAGGGTTATGTCGATGAATGGCGGCGAGATATCGCCACTCTGGAGAAAGTACTCAAGGACGACGGGCCAAAGCTCATCAGCGTGGCGAAGAGATATACCGCAGCCGAAGACGCGGCCAAGGCAGGCGCCACCGGAGTGACGACGAGCCGCAGCCCATCAGCGTGACGAAAAGGGATCGCGCCGCCGAAGAGGCGGCCGAAGCCGCCGCAGCTCAAATCGACCGATGAAGGGTGCTCCAGATGCCGACAAGCCACACTCTCCGTGCCGCCCAGAATCGTGCGCTGCGTGCTGCGGCCAAGGCTCAGCCTGAGGTCAAGCTTGATCCGAAGTTCTACCAGCGAGTGGCGCTGCAGATCAAAGAACACAATCATTCAATATGGGCGGGAATTGCCTCGACCGGCATGGCCGTCGTCGGCACCGGCGTGGTCGTCACCTCCGTCGCGAACGTGGCCGATCCCTCGAAGTTCTTCCAGGATCGGAGCCAGTGGAACGAGGCGCTGGCCGAGCTCAAACTCGCCGCCTGGGATGTGTGGATCAGCTACTTCAGCCTGGTCTCGCCGTACTGGGGAGGCCACGCGTCAGAAACGGTCCAGCGCTATCTCCGGTTCGAGTTGATCGGCATGTTCGACGAGGTCGGTCGCGTCGTCGTGGAGTTCAGCACCCTCATGACCGATCTGGCCTGGCACGTCACTGAGTACGATCTGGCTGTCGTGGGGATGTGGGTGATATTCGGCACTGCCTTCAATAAACTCCTGCCGTTCAGGGCGACGATGGTCGGCGCGGCCACTCTGTCGGCGGTCTCCCTCACGTTCCTCACAGCCCTCACGGCTCTGCTGAAGCAGCTCATATCCGATGTCAAGGCACTCGACGTCAAGCTGGAAACCCTCGGCCATAAGATCATCGAACTTCGATCGCTCTTCCACGTGGGAGAAAAAAAATTGCATCTGCAAGCTCCGGGCACCGACATCAAGCTCTGGAAGCCCACTACGGCGGAAAGCCCGTGAAGCCCGAAGACGCCGCCAACGCGGGGCCGCCGGAGCTGTTCCGCGAGGTCGAGCGGCTGAGTGAGATCTTCGCGAGCGAAACGCGCGAGGCGGAGCGGCGGAAAGTGACCGGTGCCGACGGCACCGGTGGCGTGGTGGCCACGGTGTCAGGCTCGGCCCGGCTCCTGAACGTGCGCATCGCTCCCCGGACGATGCGCGACCTCGACCACGTGAAGCTGAGCCAGGCCGTGCTGGAGGCGGTCAGCGCGGCCCGCGAGGCCGCGGCGGAGCAACTGACCGAGGCCCTGGGCAAGCTGAGCGGCGGTCGGCCCCAACCCGGCCCGGAGGACGATACGGTCACGCGTTACGTCGAGGCGATGCTGCGTGAGGCCGAGCATGGATGAGATGGACCGGCTGCACAAGATCACCGAGGAGCTCGAGAGACTGGAGCGGCTGTCGGCGGCCGCGGCCGGGACCGAGACGGCGGCAGAGCAACTGGCCATGCGCGAGTTCACCGGCAAAGCCGACAAGGGCGGCATCGTGGCGACCGTGGACGGCGCCGGAAATCTGCTCGCCCTCGACATCAGTCAGTTGAGCAAGCGGCGGCACGACGGCGTGACCCTTGGCGACGCGGTGCTGGAGGCGATCCACGCGGCCGAGCGGGCCGCGACCGAGGCGAAGAGCGCGCTGATGGGCGACCTGGGCGAGGATCGCGACCTGGGCGACCTGGGCGGCCTGCGCAAGCATCTCGGTCTGGGCGACCTGTTCGGGTGACGCCCGGCACCTCTTCGGCGGGCGGCCAGCGCCCTGGATCACGCGCAGACCGCCCGTAAGGCGCTGCCTGCTTAAAGTATTCGATGCATTTCTATGAGTTATCTCTGCTGTCGGCTCCGCATTTGTCATCCGATCCTGGGGGATAAGGATCTTGGAAGCTGTGGCCATGGGGAGGTCACGATGGGCGGTGCCGGTGATCGTGGTGGCAGTGGGCTGGCGTTCGAGGTGCTTGATGCGGCGCCGGTGAGTGTGGCGGTGACGCGTGGAGCCGATCACCGGCTGCTGTATACCAACACGATGTACCGGTCACAGTTCGGTGACCGCCTGATCGGGGCCGCGCATCCGGAGGCGTTCGCCGAGCCGCTGCGGCACCGCTACGGTCCGCTGTTCGACCAGGTGTTCACGACGGGGGAGCCTGCCGTTCTCACCGCCGCGCCCCTGAGCACGGCCGGCGGGCGCCCCGAGGAGGCGGAGCGGTTCTTCACCGCCAGCCTGTCGCGGATCTCCTTCGGGCCCGGCGACCACGGTGTGCTGGTGATGGCGATGGAGGTCACCGAGCAGATCGCCGCCGCACGGCAGGTTCAGGAGCGGGCCGACGAACGCAGTCACATCCTGCGGCGTTATCAGAGCCTGATGCAGGTCAGCGCGCAGATCGTGTGGGTGGCCGACCCCGAGGGCGACGTGATCGAGCCGAGCCCCAGCTGGGAGCGGGTGACCGGTCAGCCGTGGCACGAGTTTCGCGGGCCGGGCTGGCTGCGGGTGGTTCATCCCGATGACCGTGCCGAGACTTCGACGGTGTGGGCGGCGGCCCTCAACAGCGTGGCGAAGGAGTATGACCACGTCTACCGGCTGCGCACCGCCGACGGCGGCTACCGGCACTTCCGGGTGCGCGCCGTGCCGATCTACGAGAACGGCGAGCTGGTGGAGTGGGTGGGGGCCTGCAGCGACATCGAGCAGCAGTGGCAGGAGCAACGCTGCCAGGACCTGCTCGACCGGGCCGCCGCGGTGACGGCCGACCTGTCGAACCTGCCGGACATGCTCGGCGCCCTGGCCAACGTGATCGTGCCGGAGCTGGCCGACGGTTGCAGCGTCCATCTGATCACCGATCTCACCGGAGAGCAGCGGGGTGCCCCGTTCATCGTCGAGCGGGTCGCGACCGCGGCGCGAACCGGCCTGCCCCGGTTGTCGTCCTACAGCGAGGAGCGGCTGGGAGCCGAGAACGCCTTCGTCAGAGCCGTGCGACGGCGGCGTCCGGTGCTGCGGCAGTTCCCGCCGGGCTCTCCGCCGCCCGATCTCGCCCCCTCGGGGACGCAGTCGTGGATGACGGCGAATGCCGCCAACAGCCTGCTGATCCTCCCCGTCGTGGTGGACGGCGCGGTCCCCACGGCGGTCACCGCCGCGACCTGCGGGGACCGGACGCCGATCAGCGGGGCCGACATCGCGCTGCTGAGCCGGATGTTCGACCACGCGCACGACGCCTTGAGCAGCGCCATCCGCTTCCAGCGGGCGCAGCAGATCGCCTTGGCGCTCCAGCACGGCATGCTCTCCGAGCCGCCACGCCTGCCCGACCTGAACATCGTCGCCCGCTACCGGGCCAGCCCGTCCGCGGCCGAGGTGGGCGGAGACTGGTACGACTCCTTCGTGCTGCCCGACGGCGCCACCATGATGGCCATCGGCGACGTGGCCGGCCACGACCTGTACGCCGCCGTCGGCATGAGCCAGCTGCGGAACATGTTGCGGGCGCTGGCCATGGACCGCTGCGAGCCGCCAGGGGAGATTCTCACCCGGCTCAACACCGTGATGGAGTCGCTGTCGGCGGATGTCACGGCCACCTGCGTGCTCGCCCGCGTCGAGGCGTTCGACGGCGGTCATCGGCTGCACTACGCGATAGCCGGCCACCCGCCGCCCCTGCTCGTCACCCATGAGGGCTCGGGCTCTTTCCTGGACGCCGTCCCCAGCCCGCTGCTCGGTGTCCCGCACGACCAGGGCCGGCCTTCCTCGGTGATTCCGCTGCCGCCGCGCAGCACGCTGCTGCTCTACACCGACGGCCTCGTCGAACGGCCGCGCGAGCACCTCGACCGAGGTCTGCGGCGGCTGCGTGAGCTGGCCGAGACGCTGGCGGACGAGCCGGTGGAACGATTCTGCGATCAGCTGCTCGGCGGGCTGCCCACCACGGGGCTGGACGACATCGCCGTCATAGCGCTGCGGCTGCCGGACGAGTGACGCCTGCCTCTCAAACGCCCGGCTGCTGGACAGGCCCTCGGCCACCAGGCGGACGACCTCGCGCTCGCGGGCGGTGAGCACCGTGAGGGCATCGCGGCTCACCAGGGCGGGCCGGTGGCTGAACTGCTCGACCACCCGCCGCGTGACGCTCGGCGACAGCAGTGCCCCTCCCGCGGCCACCACCGATCGGTGTACGCACACTCGGGAAGCGTCTCGGTATTGCTACACATCGACGTGCGGCCCACGCGGAGGCCCGGTCAGGAGGAGACTACGACGAACAGACTGACCTTCTGGAGGACCGACATGAGCTGGAAGGATCACGACCTGCCCGTACTCAAGGCGATCGTGCAGATGGCGGACGAAGGGATGGCTCCGATCCAGCCGCACCAGATCGTCGACCGGTTGCACATGGATCCGGCGGACGTGCGGCGGGCCCTTGCCGCGCTCGCCGGGGAGAGGCCGCCCTTCTTCCAGTTCACCGACGTCACCGGCGCCGGTTCGGCGGAGCGGGAGATCGACGGTGTGCACAGCCCGACCGGAGAGGCTCGCCGGGTGGTGGGCACCCTGCCGGCCGAGATGCTGGCCAGGCACATCGTCGCCGGTCTGGAAGCCGCCGCCGAGGCCGAGCCGGACGAGGAGAAGCGGAGCGAACTCAAGCAGACGGCACAGTTCCTGGGCGGGACGGGCTGGTCCGTCCTGCTCGGAGTGGCGGGAAACGCCGCGTCCGCCGGCATCGGCCTGTGACGGAACCGTCGACCGGGATCGGGCGACCCTGGTGCGGTCAGGACCGTGGCCGGAGAGGTTTGTGGATCCGCCACCTGCTCGGCTCGGACCTCTCGCGGTAATTACGGTCGTGACCATAATTTGGAGCCGGAACGGCCGCCTCCCCCGGAGGCGGCCACCCCCGCCTACGCCTGGCCCTCCTCCGGCAGCCCGTTGTCGAACTGCCGGGGCTGCACGTGCTCGCCCGGCTTGCCCCGCTCGGCCCTGGCCAGGGCGGCGGCGTCGGGGTAGTCGGTGACGAAGGCGTCCACACCCTGGTCCAGGTGCGCGCGATACTCCGCCAGCGCGTCACCGTGGTCGGTCGGGAGCTGGCCTCGGCGCAGTTGCAGCGGCAGGTACTGGTTCTCGGTGCGGAAGGTGTACACCCCGATCTTCAGCCCGGCCTTGTGCGTGTCGGACACCAGCGTCGTCGGGGCGCCCCAGCTGCCGTCCGGGTTGAGCGGGAGCACCGAGGACTTGTCCGGGCCGATCCACTGCGCGTACTGCGCGATCTTCGCCAGCCCCTCGGGCTTCATCATGTCCGCGTAGGTCGTCGGGTCTCCGGCCACCGTCAGGTCGTACGGCCGGCCGCCGGTGCCCAGCGCCTGCCACAGCGGCACCCGCAGTTCCTTGCCCACCCGCTTCAGGCTGGACGGTTCGAAGGACTGCACCACCACCGCGCCCTTCTGCCGGTCGAGCCCGTTGCGCTTGACGGTCTCGATCAGCGGCTCCTCCAGCGGCAGCCCGATGGACCTGAAGTAGGTCGGGTGCTTGGTCTCGGGGAAGACGCCGACCTGCTTGCCGTACTGGCGGGAGAGCCGCTTGGCCAGGTCGATCACCTCCTGGAAGGTGAGCACCTGGTAGTAGCCGTTGTACACGGTGTTGCGCTGCCGGATCGCGGGCAGCCGCTCGACCGCCCGCAACGTCTTCAGCTCGGCCAGTGTGAAGTCCTCGGTGAACCAGCCGGTCACGTCGCGCCCGTCGACGACCTTGGTGGTCTTGCGCGCGGCGAACTCCGGGCGCAGGGACACGTCGGTGGTGCCGGAGATCTCGTTCTCATGCCTGACGACCAGCACGTGGTCCTTGGTCGGCACCAGGTCGGGCTCGATCCAGTCGGCGCCCAGGGCCACGGCGAGCTCATAGCCGCCCTGCGTGTGCTCGGGGCGGTGGCCCGCCGAGCCGCGGTGGCCGATGATGACGACCTGCGACCGGTCGGGTGCGGACTCGGCCCCCGCCGCGGCCGGAGCCGCGCCGGCTCCGGCGAGAGGGGTGAGGATGGCGATGCCGGCGGCTGCGATCTTTCGCACGTGACGCTCCCAGCGGTAGCTGCACCGGAGACTCTCACCGGTGATCACCGCGGCGATTATGGTACAGACCGAAATCGACCTATGGGCCAATTTTCTCGAAATCTCCGGCGAACAGCTTGACTGACGGAGTGATAGAGAGGCCGCCCGGACGTACTTCTCCAGAGATCAAATGCCGAAGCGTCTTTCCGGTATCTGTCTACCGGATTAGGCTGAGACGACGGCAACCCGCCGTCGGCCCGGTTGACCTACTCACGAGGACGCCATGCTGGTCACCGTCGCGCAGCCGCCGCGCTGAAGTCGCCAGGTCGAGACATTCCGATGTCGCCCTTGAGCCTGGAGTGCCGCTGGCTGGCCGGCGGCGTGCTGATCACCGTCAGCGGTGAGGTCGATCACACCAACGCCGACCGGCTGGAGTCCTACGCCGGCCGCGTGCGCCAGCCCGGCCGGCCGCTGCTTCTCGACCTCGGCCGCCTGACCTTCATGGACAGCAAGGGCCTGTACGTACTGCTGCGCCTGAACGCCGCCACCCGCGAGCAGGGCGGCGGCCTGCACCTGGTGGCGGTGCACGACGTACCGGCCCACCTGCTGGCGATCACCGGTGTGTGGGACGCCCTCACCACTCATGACAGCCTGGCGCAGGCCCTCGCCACCCTGGCCGGCACACCGTCCACGCCCGCCCCGGGGAAGATCACGTGAACCTCGCCTCTCATCGCCGCCTGGACCGGGTCACCGTGATAAGCGTCGCCGGGGAAGTGGACGCCACCAGCTCCGCCCGGTTGGAAACCTACATCGACGACGTCCGCCCGCGACTGGACGAGCACCTGATCATCGACGCGGGCCGGCTGGTCTTTCTGGACAGTTCCGGCCTGTCCGTGCTGGTCGCCGCCGCGGCGAACGCCCGCGTACACGGCGCAGGACTGCATCTGGCCGCACTCCAGCCACGCGTGGCCCGGCTGCTGGCGATCACGGGCGCCTGGCGGGTGATGAGCGTCTACGACCACGTCGAGCAGGCCGTCGCCGCGGTGGAGGCGATCATCGGGCCGCAACCGCCGGAAACCGTCCGGCCGGCTGAGCCCGTATAGCCCGCCGGCCGGCACGGGGACGCCTCCCCCACGAGGGGGTCAGCCGTCGTAGCGGGCCTGGCCGGCGCCGGGCACCCGCTCGCGGGCAAGGGCAAGGATTCACCTGCTCATGGTGATCGGTGGGTTCTGCGGGAGTACATCCCGCCCTGGTGCGGTACGACGTGGTTTTGACGGCAGCATGCGATCGGGGGAACGGTGGGAAGGACCTGGCCGGTTGTGGTGACGGTGTTCGCTGCCGCCGTGCTGCTGACGAGCGGCTGCGGCCCGGAAAGGTCCGGAACAAGCGGATCCGGCCCCGGCGAGGCCGGGCCCGGCTCGCCCGGCCAGGCCCAGCCGGTCATCACGCCGGAAGGCCGGCTGGTCTCCTCCGAAGACAGCGGGGACCTGCCCGAGGCCACGGCGCAGGTGGGGCTGGACTGCCAGAAGCTGCTGGACAACCGTGATTTCACGGGTGCGGCCACCAAGATGGACGAAGTGGCGGCCGCGGCCGGCAGCTCAGACGGCGAGCGCGCTGTCGCGCAGGTCTGCGGGGCGGCGGCGAAGGCGAACCTGCGGCAATGGGATCAGGCGCTCGAAGACGTCGACGCGGCCAACGAGCACCCCGAAGACCTGCCTCCGCAGATGCGCCCGCAACTGAGGATGTTGCTCGACGAGACGGAGCTGGTCAGCGCCGTCGCCTTGGACGACCGCGACCGGGTCCGCAGGGTGGTCGCCCGCCTCAAGAAGCTCGGCCGCATTCCGGACGAACACCTCAGGAACGCCTGCTTGGTGGCGTCCGATCCCGCCACGCTCCCAGAGTGCGCGGCGATCACACCTTCATCCGCCACGACCGGGCCCCCGCCGGGCGGAGAGTCTCCGTCGAACGAGCCGACGCCCCGGCCCGAGGAGTCCGGCACCGAGCCGACCACTGGGCCGACCACTGGGCCGACCACTGAGCCGACCACTGGGCCGACGTCTGAGCCGACGGAGACCGGCGGCGCCACCGAGCCGCCCGATGAGGACGATTCCACGCCGCAGGACGACACCGGCCCAGCGCCGAACGAGTCGTAGAGATCTCCGTCCATGAGCACCTCCGCACGTAAGGGTGACGGCGCGGTCGGTCAGGACTTCTCCCGCATGTGGGGCATCCTCGCCCACATCGTGACACCCACCACCTTCGTCACCGCGATCATGATGTATTTCGGCGCCGTGCGCGCCAACACCATGTACGGACGCCTCGGCGTGGATCAGAGCATGCTGGGCCTGTCCATCCAGGACTACGTCCTGCGCAGTGTCACCCTGACGATCGAACCGCTGGTCCTGGTCCTGATGGTGGCCCTGATCGCGCCCCCGGCGCACGCGTGGCTGGTCCGGTCCGCCGGCCGGCATCGCACCGCCGCGACGCGGGCGATCGCGGCGGCGGCCGTGCTCGGAGTCGCGGGCGCCGTGGTGGGGATCCTGGGGATGGCCGGCTGGGCGGGACTCCCGCCGTTCGTCATGCCGATCTGCCTGGGCCTCGGCATCTTCGTGCTCGTCTACAGCGCCTCCCTGTACCGCAGGGTCGACCCGCGGCCGACTGCCTCCGGCACCGACCAGACCGTCCGGCGCACCGTCTGCGTGGCGCTCCTCCTGGTCCTGCTCCTGTGGGCGGTCACCGAGTTCGCCCAGCTGAGAGGACGGGAGGCGGCCGACCGGTATCGCATGGACCCGGGCAGGCTGCCGAGCACGGTGGTCTACGCGGCGCGACGCCTGTACTTGGAGGGCCCCGGCATCACGGAGACCACGCTGCCGGACCCCCAGGCGATGTTCCGCTACCGATACACCGGCCTGCGCCTGCTGATCCATTCGAACCAGCGCTACTTCCTCCTCCCCGCCTGCTGGGCGACGAGCCCGTGGGCCCGGGCGATAGCGCTGCCCGCCGACGCTTCGGTGCGGCTGGAGTTCTTCGTGCTCAAGGTGCCGCCGGTGTGCCCGCGCTGATCGACGTTCAGGGTTCGGCGCCCCCGCGCGGGCAGCCCGCTGCGGACCGACCACCTCCTCCGGGCGGGGACGCGACCTGTGCATGTCACCTCGCCGCATCGGGCTCTACTCGTGCGGATGCGGGTAGGCGGGTGAGCGGTGCTGGAAGGACAGAATGGCGGGGTTCTGGATGACACCGTCCCGGATCTCGATGGCCCGCCGGACGGTGTCGGCCTCGTCCCACGCCTTGGGGCCGCTGAGCACGGTGCGCAGGTGTGGCAGCAATGCCGCGCTGATCTCCCAGGTGGCCGAGTCCCACAGGTACGACGGGCTGTGGTCGACGCCGTAATAGTCGATGTTGTCGCCCACCTTGAGCATCGGCTCGGTGAACGACGTGGGCCGTGCCCAGCTGAAGCCCATCCCCTCATCGCAGGACACGTCGATGATGAGCGTGCCCGGCGCGAAGGCGGCCAGATCATCCTCGGTGACGAACGTCAGCGGGTCGTCGGTGTTCTGCAGCACGCAGTTGACGACGATGTCGTGGTCGGCGATGAAGGACGCGAGCGGCACCCGGCCGTCGTCGGTCAGCGCGTAACTGCGGTTGAGGTCGTCGGCCTCGTGCTCGAAGCGTACGATGCGCGCCGAGTGGATCGGCGAGGCGACCGCGGCGACGTCACGGATGGTGAGCAGGTCGATGTCGTGCACACCGTGCGCGCTGAGGGCCGTGACCGCTCCCCTGCCGGTCGCCCCGAAGCAGATGACGACCGCGCGCAGGCGCCGGCCGTAGTCCCCCGTGGTCCCGGTGAGCGCCATGGCGTGCAGGACCGAGCAGTAGCCCGCCAGCTCGTTGTTCTTGTGCAGAACGTGCAGGTTGAACGTGCCGTCGCTCTTCCAGTGGTTCATCGCTTCGAAGGCGATCAGCGTGAGCCGCCGGTCGATCGCCGACTGCGTGACCTCCGCGTCCTGGACACAGTGCGGCCACCCCCACAGGATCTGCCCCTCGCGCAGCTCCCTGAGGTCCTGGACCAGCGGCTTGGGCAACAGGATGACGTCACACTCCGCTACCAGACGCTCCCGCGAGAGGAAGCCCGCGACGTACGGTGCCAGGTGCTTGTCGGAGATGCCGAATCGCCGGCCATAGTCGTGTTCGAGGTAGATACGGTCCCGGAGATCGGCGTCGATCCGATCGAAGTGCAGCGGGTGGATCGCCAGCCGGTGCTCGTTCTCCTTGCGCGACTGTGACACGACTCCGAGACTGAGCTGATCCATGGGGCTCCCTCTATCGCCCCCACACGCCACACCCGGGACATCAGGCGACGTTCCATCACATGCTCACGTATGGGAGGTCAGCCAGAGTACTGCCGGAGCCGACCGGCCGATGCCTCAGATGCGGTTCGACCCCTGCGGAAGACGGCGGCTACCTCGGGGAACACACCCTTCCGGAAGCTGGTGAGGTACTGGAAGGTACCGAGGACATCTCGTGCGCCGGCACTCAGGCCGGCCCTGACCGCTCCGCGCCCGCACATGTCCCGGCTGCTGCACATCACCGGTCTGGACCGGGGTCTGCCGATGGTGATCGACCTGTAGTCTCCGTACCCCCGAAGGCCAATAGTCCTAGTTGCGATAGGACTATTGGGTTAGCGTTTCGCCCCTTGCGAGGAAGGCTCAGGTGTCCTGATGCTGATTTCCATCGATCCGGCGGACGGCACTCCTCTGTTCGAGCAGATCGCCGCCGCGGTTCGCTCCGGGATCGTGGCCGGCTCGATTCGCAGCGGGGAGCGGATGCCGACCGCGCGAGAGTTGTGCGCGTCGCTCGGCGTGAACCGGAACACCGTCCTGCACGCCTACCAGATGCTGCGTGACGAAGGGCTGATCGAGCTGAGGCGGGGGCGCGGGGCCACGGTCACGGCGCAGGCGGAGCAGCTCAGCCGGTTGTCGGCCGCCGTGGGCCTGCTCGTGAACGAGGCGCGGGAGCTGGGCGTCTCGGCTGAGACACTGTCCCGTCTCGTGAAGGAGTCGTACGCGTGAGGTTGTCCGCGGCGTTCTTCCTCTGGGCGGTCCACCGCGCGACGTGGACCGAGGCCGGCATCCAGGCTCGGCCGCTGATCGCTCGACCCGCGTTCACGTACTCGCCGAACGCCATCCACCACGAAACGGTGAACCACCATGAACAGCCCTGACCAGACACTGACGGCGACGGGCCTGACCAAGCACTTCGGCAGTCGCGAGGCCGTATCGGACCTCTCGTTCGAGGTCCGTGCCGGCCGGGCCTTCGGACTCCTCGGACCGAACGGCACCGGAAAAACCACCACCGTGCGGCTCCTGACCGGCCTGCTCACCCCGACCCGCGGTTCGGTGACCCTGTTCGGTCAGACGCTCAGCCGCTCCAACGCAGACGCGCTGCGGGCCCGCGTGGGTGTCCAGACGGACACCCGCCTCTACGAGAATCTCAGCGTCCGCGACAACCTGCGGACCTGGGGGGCGCTGTACGGGCTCGCCCCGCGCGTCATCGAGCGACGGATCGGGGAAGTGCTGGAGGTGCTCGGCCTGTCCGACCGCATCGGCTCGCTGGCCGGGGAACTGAGCAAGGGCATGCGGCAGAAACTGTCGGTCGGCCGAGCGGTGCTGCACGAGCCCGACCTCCTCTTCCTCGACGAACCGACCGCCGGACTCGACCCCGAGGCCGCGATCGAGCTGATCG
The DNA here is from genome assembly GCF_053592075.1 of Nonomuraea sp. NPDC002799. Taxonomy (NCBI): domain Bacteria; kingdom Bacillati; phylum Actinomycetota; class Actinomycetes; order Streptosporangiales; family Streptosporangiaceae; genus Nonomuraea; species Nonomuraea sp. NPDC002799. Next base: position 160,439 of record NZ_JBSFVA010000004.1, on the reverse strand, counting down.
ACTACGTCAGGGGCATGATCGAGACTCTGCGCACCACGGTCGTCATCTGCACCCACCAGCTCCACGGCCTCGAAACGCTCTGCGATGACGTCGGCATCCTCAACAAAGGTCGCCTCGCCGTGACCGGCGAGGTGCGAACACTGCTACGTCAGCGCTGGCCGGAACACCGCTACCTCCTCGAAGTCGACGGTGATCCCGCCTCGGCCCGCGACGTCATCTCCTCCGCCATGGGCAGAGCGGTGGAGTTCTCGACCGTCGAGGGCCGGCTGAGCTTCGCCCTGAGCAAGGAGGAGACGATCTCGTCGGGCGTCGCCGCACTGGTGCACAGCCGCATCCAGGTCCGAGCCGTCATCCCCCGCCGGCCCACGATCCAGGACCTCTACTTCGCCACCATCAACGACGGAAGCACAACATGATCAATCGCTACCGGCTCCAGGCCCTGATGCGCAAGGACTGGCGCGAGCTCGCCCGCAACAAGCAGGTCATCGCCCCCCTCGTCATCCTGCCGCTGGTATTCGTCGTCATCATCCCGGGGGCCGTGCTCCTGCTGGGAAACAACTCCGCCGCCCTGACGACGACGGTCGCCGGCCTGCAAGGTTTCCTCGACAACCTGCCCGCGCAGGCCCTGCCGGCCGGATACTCCTCCGAGCAGCTCATGGTGTACGCGATCATCGTCTACTTCATGGCCCCGTTCTTCCTGCTGATCCCGGTGATCGTGGCGAGCCTCACCGCCAGCTCCAGCTTCGTCGGGGAAAAGGAACGCGGAACCATCGAGGGACTTCTCTACACGCCTCTCACCGACCGCGAACTCGTGCTGGGCAAGGTGCTCGCCTCCGTGATCCCCTCCGTCCTGCTCACCTGGGCGTCCTTCCTGGTCTACACCGTGCTCGTCAACACGCTCGGGGCGTCACTGATGGGCGGCCTCTTCTTCCCCACCTGGACGTGGGCGATCAACATCTTCGCGCTGGCACCGCTCGTGGCGTTCCTGGCGACCTGCCTCATCGTGGCGATCTCCGGGCGCTCCACCACCATGCAGGGCGCTCAGGGGACGGTGGTCCTCATCGTCGTGCCCGTCATCGCACTGATCGTCGGTCAGGCGACCGGACTCATGCTGTTCGACACCGTGATCGCGGGCGTCGTCGCCGCCGGGCTCCTCGTGATCGACGTCGCGATCTTCATCCTGGCCGTCGGCCGATTCCAGCGAGAGCGCATCGTCACCCGCCTGTAGCCACCTGGCGCGGACCTCCCCCGAGCAACCGGCCCGGAGTGACCGGGTGACCGGCCCCGGGTGACCGGCCCGGAGTGACCGGCCTCGGGTGCGCCGGTCAGGCGGCGGCACGCTCGCCTCCGGTGGACAACCGCAGCAGTACCACCCCGTACATGCGGTCCGCCGGGCACAGACCCCACTGTTTGGAGTCCTCCGAGCTTGGGTGCTCTCCGCGCAGCACCAGCATGCCCGGCGGCACGCGGGCGGGCCGGTCCCCCGCCACCCAGGGCGGCACCGGGTCCCCGGCCACCGCGACGACCCGTTTGACGTACCATCCGGCGGCTCCGGAGAGGTCGATGGGACTGTTCCACCCGGTATGACGGTCGGGCCGCTGGACGACCACGATCTGGCCGGGCCGGGCCCGGCGGCGATGGCGCAGCACCAGCAGCACATCACCGTGCAGCAGGGCCGGGGTCATGCTGCCGCCCCGCACGGTGACGGTGGACAGCAGCAGCCGGGCCGCCAGCCCGGCCCCGATGACCAGTGCCGCCACGCCGGCCCAGCTCAGAACCTGGTTCATCCGGCGCCCACCACAGTCGACGCCTCACCGCTCGCCCCGCGCGACACCTCACCGCTCACCCCGGGCGGTGGCCCGACGCTCGCCCCAGGCGGTGGCCCGGCGTTGCCCGCCGACGGGGCCGGGGACTCCCGGTAGCCCTCCGCCTGGGTGCGGAAGAGCTGGGCGTAGACGCCGTCCGGCGCCACGGTGAGGGAGTCGTGGTCGCCGCTCTCCAGGACCCGGCCGTCCTGCACGACGACGATCCGGTCGGCCCGGCGGACGGCGCCGAGCCGGTGGGAGATCAGGACGCTGGTGGAGCCGGCGCGCAACTCCCGCAGCCGGTCGTGGACCGCCGCCTCGGCCACGGCGTCGAGGCCGGAGCTGGGCTCGTCCAGGATCATCAGGTCGCGGCCCTGACGCATGAGCCCGCGGGCCAGCGCCAGGCGCTGCCACTGCCCGCCGGAGAGGTGCACGCCGCTCACCAGCGCGGCCTCCGCACTGCCGTCCGCACTGCCGTCCGCGCTTTCCGCGTGGAACAGCCTGCTCAGCATCGTCCGGTAGCCGGCCGGCAGTTGCTCGACGGTCTCGTGGACCCCGGCGCGCTCGGCGGCGGCCCGGATCCGGTCCTGATCGTCGATCGCCGCCAGGTCCCCGAGCCCGATGTTCTCGGCGGCGGTGAGGTCGTAGTCCATGTAGTCCTGGAACACCGCGCCGATCCGCTGACGCAGTTGCGCCACCGGCACGTCGCGGATGTCCACCCCGTCCCACAACACGGAGCCGCGCTGCGGATCGTAGAACCGGCAGAGCAGCTTGACGAGTGTGCTCTTGCCGGCCCCGTTGAGCCCGACCACGGCCAGGCTGGTGCCGTACGGGATGGTCAGGTTCAGCCCGCGCAGCACCCACGGGAAGTCCTCGCCGTAACGGAACCACACGTCGCGCAGTTCGATGGCGTGGGCGAGCGGGGGCAGCTCGCGGGGTCGCGAGGGCGCGGCCAGGTCGTCCTTGACCCCGACCACCGTCAGATAGTGGTGGAAGACCAGAGTGGACTGATGTCCCGACGCGATGCCCTGCACCAGGACGCTGAGCCCGGACTGGAGCCCGGCCAGGGAGGCGATGAAGATCGACACATCACCGATGCTGATCGTCCTGGCGGCTGCGGCCTGCACGGCCCACAACAGCCCGGCGGCCGACAGCAGCGCCCCGAGGGCGGCGAGGCAGACCTGGACGCGCACCACGCCCCGCTCCAGCCGGTCTTCGGCGTTGTTGGCCGCGCGCAGTTCGGTGAGCATCCGGCCGTGCAGGAACTTGCCCAGCCCGAACAGGCGAACCTCCTTGGCGGCCTGTAAATCCGTCAGCAACATCTGGTAGAAGAGCTTGCGCCGCATGCCGGGGCTGGTGCGCCACATCAGCCCCGCCCGCCGCCGGCTCAGCGTCAGATGGGCGATCATCGCGGGTGCGGCGGCCACCAGCGCGGCACCCGCCATGACCGGGCTGATCGCCACCAGGGTGCCCAGGAACCCGGCGATGCCCAGGATCCCCTGCAGGGTGGACAGGCCCATCTGGACAAGCTGGTCCGGGGCGTGTTCGGCGGACTGCTGGGCCAGCCGCAGCCGGTCGTGGAAGCGCGGCTCCTCCAGGCGTGCCAGCCCGCCCATCCGGCTGACCGCGTTGAACAGCCGGTCTTGTGAGTGCAGGCCGATGGCGCGCCGGGCGCGCCCCTGCGCATAGGTGGTGACGGCCGAGGTGGCGGCCATCGCGATGCCGAGAGCACCGATGCCGGCCGCCATCCACACCAGCGCCCCGGTACGGGGGGTGGGGGCGGCGAGTTCGTCGAGCGCGACCTTGGTCAGCCAGGCGGCGGCCACCGGCGCGATGCCACCGATCACCGCCGTGACACCTTGGAGGAGCAGCATGCCGGGGCTGGCCTGCCAGGCCAGCGCGTAGGCCGCCTTCATCCCGCGAACGACGGAGGCACCGGGCTCCGTACCGGAATCGTCGCCGCTCACGGCACCGGAATCGTCGCCGCTCATGGCGCTGACGGCCGTGCGGTCTCGCCCAGCCCCTGCAGGCCGACGCTGGCGGCGGTGACGACCCCGTCGGAGCCGTAGTGCGCGAACCCGGGATAGAAGCGGGCCCCGAAAAGAGCGCCGACCGGCGCGTCGAGGAATTCGGGCACCACATAGTCCGCGACGCCCGCGAGCCGGGCGGTCAGCTCGCCGCCGGCCGCGTCGACGCCGACCACCGTGGCCAGCACCCGGCCTCCCGCGGCACGCACCCGGCGCGCGTGCTCGCCGAATTCGGGCACGCTGTCGTCGCAGCCCGAGCAGTCGAGCGACAGGAAGGCGATCAACGCCAGCCGGCCTGCCAGCTCCGCACGGGTGACCGTCGTGCCGTCGGCGGTGGTCGCGGTGAAGTCGGGCATCCGGTCTCCGGGCGCGATGCCCAGCTCCGGGTCACCGGCGGAGACGGGACCGTGCTGGTGGGCGCCCGGCGGAGCGCTCGGACGGGCCCGCCGGCGACGGACCACGGCCAAGGTCAGCACGACGTTCAGCGCGGTGAGCGCCGCGACCAGCAGCAGTCCTGCGACGAGGTATTCCACGAATGTCCTTTCCGGCGCCGGTGCCGTCTCACCGGCCGCTGTTCCCGGCCGTGACCGGGGACGCGAAGAGCGCGGCGATGTCATCGACGAAGACGATCAAAGTGGTGAGCACGCCGGCCGAGACCACGGCCAGCACGATCCCCGGTATCTGGCCGGGAACGCCGTCGCCGAGACGCGTCGCCACGAACGCGCCCAGGCTCGCCGCCGTCAGCAGCACCGCGTTGCGGGCGATGTGCCAGCCGCCCATGGTGACCTCACTGGCACCGAAGCAGGCGCACGTCACCTTCTTCCCGCGGGCCACGACGAGGACCGGGACGGCCGTCAGGCCGCAGCAGAACAGCGCGGCGGCGAGGAACCCGGCCGTGACGGTGGCCGGCAGGGCCAGCAGCAGCGCGATGAGCAGCTCGGCGGCCGGGACCAGCACGGCCAGCGGGCGGCGCAGGCGCGCGGGGATGAAGTCGAAGCCTGCCAGGGAGGCGGCGAAGACACCTGAGGAGCGCAGCTTGGCCACCGCCGCGAGTGTCATCACCGCCGCCAGGGTGAGGCGGCAGGCGAACGATACGTACAGCACGGAAGCTCCTGGAGGTGGTGGTGCGCGAACGCACGGCCACGCGCGTCCGGGGAATGCCGGGGCCGGTGTGGCCGCCCTCGGCGAGGGCGGCCACACCGGCGCGATCAAGCAGGTGTCACGCAAGCCGGCCGGGGTGGGTATCAGCAGTAGTTGTTGCTGTAGCTGTACCAGGTGCCGTAGTGGACCGAGCAGTTGCCGCTGGTCGAGACGACGCGGCCGAAACAGACACCGTTGATGTACTTGTACTGCATCCACGAGTCCGGGGGGCAGCCGGCGTCGGCGGTGGCCTGGGGAAGCAGCGCCTCGACGGCGCGGGTGACACGCTGGGTCACACTTCGCATCATGGTTTCTCCTTGGGGGTGAGGTGATCTGTTTCCGCACACGGGACGAACGCCGCCGAAGAAGGGGCGAACGCGGCCCGCGAGGGCATGGGGGGTGCCTTCGAGAGGCTAGGGAGAGACCAGCTCGGACCGCAGGGCGGCGAGGCCCGCGCCCGCCGAGGTCACCATGCTGTCGGGTCCGTACCAGGCGTAGCTCGGGTAGTGCTTGGCTCCGTACCGCGTCGACAGCTCGGCTCCGGAGTCCTCGGCGATCACGATGTCCATCACGGCGCCGAGCCTGGCGGCCAATTCGCTGCCGGCCGAGTCGTCGCCGTGGACGATCGCCAGGGACGTCCCGCCGGCGGCCCGCAGCCGCTCGGCGTGCCCGGCGAAGACGGGCACCGCCTCGGCGCAGGCCTTGCAGGTGAGGGAGAAGAACCCGACCAGGATCTCCTTGCCGAGCAGGGTGCGCTCCGTCACGACGGTGCCGTCGAGGGCACGGGCGGAGAAGCTCGGGATCCGATCGATCATCCGGACGGTGGACGCGGCTCCGGCCGGGGGGAAGCCAGGACCGCCTGTCGCCTCCAGCTCTCGCCATCGGCGGAGCACGACCAGCAGGATCGCCAGGTTCAGTACGCTGACGACGCCGACCAGCACCAGCCCCACTACAGCGAACGTCACGACATGGGTCCTCTCCCCGAACCTATGGGCACCGGTACACCGTGGCCACTTGTCAGATGATCTACTAGAGGAGCCCTCAGCCGCAATGCCCGGTATTTGCGGCATTGTCATGATTCCGTGGCAAACAGCGGATCGCGTCAGGGGTTCAGGGCCTTGCGCAGCGCGGCGGTGACCAGCTCCATCGCGGTCCTGGTGGCGTTGGTGTCGCGCAGCAGATCGACCATGGCGAAGTCGTGCACCATTCCGCCCAGGCGGACCGCGGTGACGTCCACGCCGGCTTCGCGCATCTTGGCGGCGTACGCTTCGCCCTCATCGCGCAGCACGTCGGCCTCGCCGTTGAGCACCAGCGCCGGCGGCAGGCCGCGCAACTGGTCGAGTTCGGCCCGCAGCGGTGAGGCGTAGATCTCGGCCCGCTGCTTCGGGTCGGTGGTGTACTGGTCCCAGAACCACTTCATGCCGTCGCGGTTGAGGTAGTAGCCGGTGGCGAACTGCTTGTACGACTCGGTGTCGAAGTCGGCGTTGGTCACCGGATAGAGCAGCACCTGGCACTTCAGGTCCACATCGCCGCGCTCCTTGGCCTGCAGGGCGAGGACGGCCGACATGTTGCCGCCGACCGAGTCGCCGACGACGGCCATGCGGGAGGGATCCAGCCCCCGTTCCCGGCCGTGGGTCATCACCCATTGAGCGGCGGCGTAGTTCTGCTCGATCTGGGTGGGGTACTTGGCCTCGGGCGCACGGTCGTACTCGGGAAAGACCACGGCGGCGTTCACCCGGGTGGCCAGCTCGCGCACCAGCCGGTCGTGGGTGTGGGCCGAGCCGAACACCCAGCCGGCGCCGTGGATGTAGAAGATGACCGGCAGGTCGCCGGTGGCGCCCTTGGGCTTGACGATGCGGATCGGGATCACCCCGGTGGGGCCGCCTTCGACCTGGATCCAGTCCTCGTCGATGTCCGGCTTGGGGACGCTCGCGTCGGACTGGAGCTTCTCCAGCACGTCGCGGCCCTGCTCGGGCGGCAGCTCGTAGATGAACGGGCGTTTGGCGTTGGCGTCGGCGAACTGCTGAGCGGCCTGCTCCAGGACGACCTTCTTGCTGATGACGCTGGTCATGTCGTGTTCCTCTCATCAAGCTGGAAGGGCGCGGCCCACCAGCCGATGCCCCCCGGAAGGTGTGTGTGGCGGTTGATGGCGCCGGTCAGACGGGGAAGGCGGCCACGTCGCGGCCGGCCTCGCCCGTGCGGTTCGCGTGCCGGCGGAAGCCGTCGCGGCTGTCGTTCGGCTCTGCGGCAGCGGGTCGCCGGTGACGTCGAGGCCCGGGACCACGCCGGCGGTGCGGCAGGCTGCTGCCGCTTGCCGTCGTTGCTGTCGAACACGGATCCGGCCCCCACGGTCAGATGTCGTCTGCCGGGGGATTCAGGCCGGTTCTTACCCGGCTCTTCTCCGCTCAATCTGTCGCGAAGCCGACGCCCGCCCTGTCCTGCAGATCGACGCATGACCAGCTTCGGCAGGACCGCGGCGACACCATCGAGGTCGCCGGCTCAGGTACGTCGCTTCGAGCGCACGGCATGCTGACGGCTGGGCGCGGAGTCACCGGACGAGGCGATCCGGGTGACCAGGGAGCGGGCGGCGTCATCATCGAGCAGCAGGTCCAGCAGGCTCAGGTAGAGCTCCTCCCTGTTGACAGGGGTCTCGTAATAGCCCTTGCGCCCGCGGTGCTCCCGCAACCTGCCCCACAGTTGGCTGAGCGCGCAGTGCGCCTCTTCGGCCCCGGAGGCGTCGAAACCGCCCGCGTAGACGGCCGACCAGAGCGACGTGGCGACGTCGGAGAGCCCGGTGTCATTCATGGCGCACCCTTGTCGCCGTTCACGGGTGCGGGCTCGTTCGCCACCTCGATGGCGTCACCCGGTGCGGTGACGATGAGGGCGAGCATCGTCTCCGGCGCTTTCAGCGTCTTTCTCATCGCGCTGCAGGAGAGCAGCCGCCTGACCTGGACGACCGCTTGTCCGGCGAAGCCGTTGGCCGCCTGCGAGACCACCTCTTCGTGCACGGCCGCCCGCAGCCGGAGCCGCGTCGCGCCGTTGTAGTGGACCAGTAACCGGTGCAGATGTCTACCGGTATCTAGCGGCTTCATCCGCATTGCATACTCCATCGAGGAATTGCCGTGATCTGATGAGAAACCCTTGCACATGATTCAGCCGGAAAAAGCCTGTCAGTACGCATTTTGTCAGCCGGGCGGAGACAATTGACCGGGCTTGAGGACGATCACTCGCTTGCATCTCGTCGTAGCGATCCCACGGTCGCGCAAGCAGCGCATGGCCCTGCCGGCCGCAGCTCCCCGTTACACCTGGGTGAGATCCACGCCCAGGTCGTACCCTTCTCCGACAGGTCGGCCGTGGCGGTCGAACAGGTCGAACAGGGCGGCCAGGACGCAGGCTGAACCGTGGAGGACGCGAGGGCGAGCAGTTCCCGGCCGAGCTCAGGACCCAAATCGGCCATAAAGGTATTCGCAAGCCATTCGGCTCGATAGTGGCGTCGCATCGCCCTCCGAAAAGGTTCAGGTCCGCGAGGATCCTCCGTGCCCCAGAAAATTAATTCATGTTACCCACTTGGCGCAACTAGAATCTCATTCCACATTACCCCTCCGACGCCCCTAAAAGGACAGCAGGCACAGGATCGGACAATATCCTGCAATAACCCGCAAAATCGCCGATGGCACGGGCGACCTGGACTGAATCCCCACCAATTCCACGAAAAATCATGAAGATTATTCGCGATTTACGCTATGCGGATCAGCCGGGGCAACCCCGTCGCTCGGCCGCCCCGGACAAGGACACCGTACGGTTCGTGCGACGGGGCTGCCCCGGTCGTCAGCGGGAGATCGCCGGGTGGGGCAGGACGGGCGCGGCCACGTCCAGGGGGAGGTGGACGATGCTGGGGCGGTGCCGCGAGCCGAGCATGGCCAGGCTCGTCACGAGGAGCCCGTCGCCGACCACGGCGATCGCGCTGGGGCCGTCCAGGCCGTCGGCCTCGGTGGCCAGCACGGTCCTGACACCGTCCGGGGTGATGCGCAGGACCGTGTCGCGCGGGTGCACGGCGAGGTAGAGGGCGCCGGAGGAGTCGAAGGCGAAGTCGTCGGCGGGGATGCCGGCGTGCACCTGCGTTATCTCGTCAGGATGCTCCCCTTTGATGCCGATGCGCAGAACGGTGCCCTGGGCCGTGTTGGTCGCCCACAGAGCGCCGTCCCAGACCTTGAGCCCGTTCACGCCCGTGGCCGAGACCGCGTCTTCCCGCGAGGTCGGCGCCAGGCGTTCGTCGACGAGCCAGCGGCGCAGCGTGTCCTGGCCGGGAGGGCAGCAGAGGATCTCGCCGTGGACGGAATCCGCGGCGAACAGGGTGCCGTCTTCGGCGAAGGTGATGCCGTTGAGCCCGGCCCGGGTGTCCGCGGCGGCGAACCGGCTCCAGCGTCGCGGAGCCGTACGCCGCCAGATCCCCGCCACGTTGTCGTCCGCGCTGCGCACCGCGGCGTAGAGCCGGTGGCCGGCGTCCGAGGCGAGTCCCACCGTGATCGCGTCGGCCCCTTCCGGGGCCACCCGTTCGGACTCGCCGCTGGACAGCCAGACGGCACCGGCCATCAGCAACGTCGCGCAGATCGTGCCGTCCGCGAGGACCACGATGTTCTCCGGCATCTCCCCGGCGCGGTAATCGAAGGTTTTGACAATCATGGAATCCATCATCCAGGGCCCTGCGACACATCGGTCAGGTCGTGGCCGCCCGGAGGCCGAGGACGACGAGCATCACCCCCGTCACCCTGCCGGCCGCACGCTTGAAGCGGGGCCTGCGCACCACCTGTGCCCCCTGGTGGATCAGCACCGTCCAGGTCAGCAACCACACCGCCATCAGCAGGGCGTGCGCGGTGGCCAGCGTGAGGATCTGCCCGGCCACGGTACGGCCGGGCACGATGAACTGCGGGACCAGAGTCAGGCGCGTACGGATGGATCACGCCGGGAGCACGACGCGGTAGTGCGTGGTGAGGCGGCGGTCGTCGTCCAGGATGTGGAAGGCGAGGCCGGGCGGCTGCTCGCGATCGGCGGGCCGGTCGCCCTCCCACGGCAGGCGCAGGGTCCAGGTGACGGCCGGTCCGACGATCAGGGGACGGCCGGCGAAGGTGGAGGCGGCCGCGGTGTGCGCGTGGCCGGTGAGCACGGCGACGACCTGGGGGTGGGCGTCGAGCAGCGCGGCCAGGTCGCCGGGCTCCTCCAGCCGGCCGGAGTCGGGCAACGGGTGGTGCAGCTCGACGGGCGACTGGTGGAAGGCGATCAGCGCGGGCGTGTCCGGGGCGAGCCCGTCGAGGGTGGCGTGCATCCAGGCGAGGGTTTCGGGGTCGAGGCGGCCTTCGTCGCGCCCGGGGATGGTGGAGTCGCACATCAGGATGGCGGTGCCGGCGATGTGGTGCACCTCGTTGATGGGGCCGGAGCCGGGTGTCCTTCGCAGCAGGGCCTTGCGGTAGGCCGGGCGGACGTCGTGGTTGCCGGGGCAGGTGAGCACGGGGAAGCCGGCGGTCAGGATCTGGGCGGCCTGCTCGTACTCGGGCTCCGTGCCGTGATCGGCGATGTCGCCGGTGACCAGCAAGGCGTCGACCGGGCGGGGCAGGGCCCGCAGGTAGTCCATGATCCGGGTGGCGCGCCGGGTGGCCCTTTCGGTGCCGTCGAGGTGCAGGTCGCTGATCTGAGCCAGCAGCAACATCATCGCGGGGTCTCCCAACCAAGCCTCTAATGGTTTAATTCTTTTTAGCGTTAGGGACCCTAGGCTATGGATGAGGACATCGGCAACGAGAGGAGGCGGCGTGGAGCGCTGGCCGGCCTTGGAACTGGCGAGCACGATCCGCCACGACGGCGACGGCGGTGTCGCCGACGACCTGGCCACGTCGCAGAGCATGACCCGCTGGATCCAGCAGCAGGCCGAGCCGCTGGCCGGCCACGTCGATGTCGCGGCGGTCACGGTGAGCGAGGGGCTCAGGAGCGAGATCGTCGAGCTGCGCCGGGCCGTACGAGCGCTGTTCGCGCAGGCGGTCAGCCCGGCGCCGCCGAGCCGGGCCGACGCCCACCGGCTGATGCCCGCCGAGCAGGCGCTGGCCCACCTCAACGCGGCCGCCGCCCGCGAAGCCATCGTCCCGCAGCTCCACTGGCCCGCGGATGAAGCGCCCCGGACGGCAGTCCTGTCCACCGAACCCGACGCGAACGTCCGGCTGACCGCCGCGCTGGCGCGCGCCGCCATCGACTTCCTGAGCGGTCCGCAACGCGAGCGGTTGCGGGCCTGCGGCGCGCCGCGCTGCGTCCGCTACTTCGTCCAGAGCCACGGGCGGCAGGAGTGGTGCAAGCCGTCATGCGGCAACCGGGCGCGGGTGGCACGCCACTACCAGCGGCGCAACGCCGCGCCACACCCGGAATAGCAGGGGCCCAGGAGTCACGTGATCTCGGACGAAACACCGCTGCTGCCCGACGCGGTCCGGGCCTACCCGTTCTCCTGGGGCTCAGGTTTCCTCTGGCCGCCGGAAACAGCGGAGAGCGAGGAGAACCTGGCGTATGCGCGGGCCGTGCTCGAAGCATGCCTGCCCCAGGCCGTCCTCCCCTCGCCCGAGCCCCCGGAGCAGCCGCCCATGTGGGAGGACGAATACCCCGAGTGGACCAGCATTCGGGCTGTTCTGCGCGGACGTATGCCCTACGCCCGGCACGTCACCGCCGGGCGCATGGCCGCGGCCAAGGCCGAGTGCGCCCGCCAGGGCATGGACACCGCGGACTTCGAGGAGATCTGGACCCGGCGGATCATCGCCTGGATCGCCGGGCAGACCCTGCACTGGTGCGGCCTCATGGTCGATGACGAAAAGGTGCTCACGCCCTGGCTCATGGAGCTCGCGGAGTCGTACGCGCGGCGGGGGATGGCCGCCGAGGAGGCCGTGGGGGCACTCCGCTGCACCAAAGGCGTGCCCGAGAGCCGTGCGGCCCTGACGCGGCTGGCCGCGTACGAGGGGCTGCCGGACGAGATCCGTGAGCAGATCGTCTACGAACTGCGCTGATGATCCGGCATCAGCAGGTGGCGGTCTCCCCCACCTTGCAGACCTTGCTGGGCATCGTGCCGCACGCCCGCGCTCGACGCACGTCGTGTGGCATACGCCGGTAGTTTTCGCTTCTAAGCTCGCATACATGGCAAGGTACTTCGATGTGCATCCGGACAACCCGCAACCTCGGATGATCCGGCAGGTGGTCGATCTCCTCAGCGCGGACGGGCTGATCGCGTACCCGACGGACTCGTGCTACGCGCTGGGGTGCCGACTGGGCAACAAGGAGGGCATCGACCGGATCAGGGAGATCCGCCGCCTCGACGGCGACCATCACTTCACCCTGGTGTGCAAGGATTTCGCGCAGTTCGGCCAGTTCGTGCACGTGAACAACGCGCTGTTCCGCTCGCTCAAGGCGGCGACCCCGGGCGGCTACACGTTCATTCTGCCCGCGACGAAGGAGGTGCCGCGACGGTTGCTCCATCCCAGGAAGAAGACGGTCGGCGTGCGCATCCCCGATCACGTCGTCACCCAGGCCCTGCTCACCGAACTCGGCGAGCCGCTGCTGTCCAGCACCCTGCTGCTGCCCGATGAGACCGAGCCCATGACGCAGGGCTGGGAGATCAAGGAACAACTGGACCACGTGCTGGACGCTGTGATCGACTCCGGCGAGTGCGGCGCGGTGCCGACGACGGTGATCGACTTCTCACAGGACGAGCCCGAGATCCTGCGCCGGGGCGCCGGAGACCCCTCCCTCTTCGAGTAGGCGATCGAGGTCTTCGCCCGGCGACGTCGTTCTCGTCACACGCGACGACGGCCGGGCGATCCCGGTTCGGCAGGCGGGCCGCTCCTCCACGTCCGGAAACGCGATGGCGATCAGTGCCAACCTTTTGGGCCGCTGATCGCGTCTGGAGGTTACCTACCTGAGGAGAGACGTTGGAGCGCAATGCCGGTTTCCGGGCGTTCGTCGATGCTCACCAACGCCCATTGCTGCGCTTGGCCTACCTGCTCACCGGCGAGGTTCACCTCGCGGAGGACCTGCTGCAGAGTGTGCTGGTCCGGATGGTCGGGCGGTGGGGGAGATTACGCCACATCGACAATCTGGAGGCCTACGCGCGCAAGGCCCTGGTGAATCAGTACATCTCGTGGCGACGGCGCCGAGGCTCGGACGAGTTACCGAGCGCCGACCTGCCCGAGCGGGCCCACTGGCCCGAAGACGCCACCGTCCTGCGGATCGTCCTGCACCAGGCGCTCATGCGGCTGACCCGCAAGCAGCGTACGGTGCTCGTCCTGCGCTTCTACGAGGACCGGACGGAACGCGACGTCGCCGACCTGCTGGGGTGCTCGATCGGCACCGTGAAGAGCCAGGCCCATCACGCTCTGGCCCGCCTGCGCACACTGGCGCCGGAGCTGGCGCCCAGACTCGCCGCCCTGGACGACCCGGCCCGTAGCAAGGAGGCACGCCGATGACCTGGTTTGGAGATGAGCTCGGCCGCATCGCGGACGACATGCCGGAGCGGGACCTGGGCGCGCGGGCGATCGAGATCCACCAGCGCAGGCGGCGCAATCTCATGGCCGTGTCCGCGGCCGCGGTGGTCGTCGTCACCGTGCTCGCCGCCACGGTCGGGGGGAAGGTGCTGTCCGCCGAGCCGCAGGACGCCGTCGCCCCGCCCGGTCCCCCGGAGCAGACCATCCTCAAGATCGGCGTGGTGCCGACCGTCGAGGCGGCGCCGCTGTACCTGGCTCAGGCCAGGGGATACTTCAGGCAGGAGGGCCTGACGGTACGACCGACCATCGTCACCTCCAGCGCCATGGCCATGCCCGAGGTGCGCAAGGGCAGGCTGGACATCGCGCAGACCGACTACCTCGTAGCGTTCGCCGCGCACAACCGGGGCCTGGACATCAAGGTCGTCGGAAGCCTCTACCAGGCCGGGCGAGGGAGCTTCGCTCTCATGGTCAAGGCCAAGTCGGCGATCCGGACCGTGGGCGACCTCAAGGGCAAGAAGGTCGGAATCTCACAGCTGAACGGCCTCGGGACGCTCTCCATGGCCGCCATGCTGAAGCGGTCCGGGCTGAGGACGGACGACGTCAAGCTGATCGAAATGTCTCTTCCCCGCATGAACGATTCGCTGGCCGACGGCTACTTGGACGCCATCCTGACGGCCGAGCCGTACATCACCACCGGTGTCCGCGAAGGACGCACACGCGTCCTGACAGACGCGATGGACGGGCCGTTCGCGAAGTTGCACACCGCGGGCTGGATGGCCACGGGCGACTGGAGCCGGCGCAATCCCCGCACCCTCGCGGCGTTCCAGCGCGCGCTGGCCAAGGCGCACCGCCTGATCGCGAGCGACCCCGCACAGGTCCGGGAGATCCTCCCCAGCTACCTCAAGGTCGACAAGCCGATAGCGGCCGATGTCGCCCTCGGGTCCTATCCCGCTCAGCTGAACCTGCGGGAACTGCAGCGGGTGGCCGACCTGGCCCGCGAACACGACCACCTCAAGGACTGGCTCGACGTCAGGAGCGTCGTCTCGGCGGGCTAGCGGACGGCGGGCAAGGGCGCCTTGGGACGCAGGGCCGCGACCGCGAGGACGGCCAGGCCGCCGAGACAGAGCCAGGCGAACAGGTCGCCGATCCGCGCGTACAGCGTCGGAGATCCGGCGACGGGCACGTACGCGGTCATCGTCTGCTGGGTGGTGGTGAAGTAGTCGGCCGAGGTGAGCATCCGGCCCTGCGGATCGAAGACGGCGGCCAGGCCGTTGCCGGCCTGGCGGATCAGCGAGTAGCCGTTCTCCACCGCCCGGATCGCCGCCTTCTCGGTGTGCGCGGCGCCGAAGCCGTACCAGTCGTTGGACGGCACCAGCATCAGGTCCACCTCCCGGGCCTGCCTCATCAGGCCGGGGAAGTCGGCGTCGAAGCAGATGACGTTCGCCAGGCGGCCGAAGGGGGTGTCGGCGGTCGGCACCCGGCCGTCCCCAGGGTCGATCCGGTCCATGCCCGGCACCGGATGGGCTTTCTCGTACGTCCATCGGACGTGCCCGCCGGGGTCGACGAGGACCGTCTCGTTACGCAGGTACGGCGGCGTACCCGTGATCACGATCAGTCCGGCGTTCACATAGGCGCCGGTCCTGACGGCGACCGCGGCGATCTCGCCGATCAGACGCTGCCGATCGGCCTCGCGTGCCGCGCCGCCTGCCTCCGGCCAGAGGACGATCTCGGCTCCGGCGTTCGCCTCCCGTTCGGTGGCGGCCAGCAGAGAGTCGTTGACGGGGGCGAACGCCTGCCGGACCAGGCTCGGGTCCGCCCGGGCGAGCCGCTCGGGTGCGCGGACACCGTTCAGGGCTCGCCCGGACGCCTCCAGGACCGAACGGGCGGGGCTGACCCCTGCCACCCGCACGGTCTCACCCGCGGGCGCCGCGAAGGCCAGGCGCACGCTGCCGCCGGCGAGCACCAGCACCAGAGCGGTTCCGAAGGGCGCGGCCCGCCGCCAGGCGAACCCGCCCTGCCACAGGTCGGCGCAGACGGCGGCGAACCAGGCGATGAGGAAGCTGACGCCGTAGCTCCCGGTCACCGAGGCGACTTGGAGCAGCGGCAGGTTGTCGTGCTGGGTGGCGGCCAGGGAGCTCAAGATGTTGCCGACCGGGCTGAGGCTCGCCAGCGCGTACTCCACGCCGACGACCCCCGCCGGGAACACCAACGTGGCCCACACGCGGGGCAGACGAGCCGCGATCAGCCGGTCCAGAAGGTACGGCACCACGCTCGCCGAAGCCATGACCAGGGAGAGCAGCAACACCGGGCTCAACACCGGCAGCCCGCTCTCATAGAGCCAGAACGTGGTGGCCACCATGGTGGCCAGCGCGATGCCGCCGAGTGCGGGCAGCGCCTGGCCGGTGCGGGAGAACCGTAACAGGAAGATCAGGTAGATCCAGGCCGCCCCGGCCAGCTCCCACCGGCCGTGCGCGGCCACGAGCGACAGGGCGGTTCCGGCAGCGAGCAAGGTCCAGCGACTCAGCCGATTCACGTGGCGACTATAGAAAGCCCCGCTCCTCGCCCCCATCCCGCACGCCCCCGGATCAGGGGTAGGGAACACCCCCCAGCACGGAGCACGTCCGGCGGCTCCCTTAGTGGGCTGCCTCGTACTGCTCCACGACGGTGGCGGCGATGCGGCCTCGCTCGCTCACCGGCAGGCCCTGAGCCTTGGCCCACTGCCGGATCTCCGTGGACTTCTCGCGGCTGACGATCCGGGCGGAGCCGGTGCTGCCGCGTCGTCCGCGAACGCCTCTGTCGGCACGGACCGCGCGAGCCTTGGTGATAAAGGGAGCGAGTGCCTTCTCCAGCTCCTCCCGGTTCGAGCCCGACAGGTCGATCTCGTAGCTCGTGCCGTCGAGGCCGAACTTCGTGGTTCCCTCGGCATCGCTGCCGTCGATGTCATCGACAAAGGACTCAACAATACGCTTCGCCATAGGGATGCTCCAAAATACGTCTCGGTTGCAGGTACTGTAGCCCCCTTCAGCAAATCATGCATCCCCACGGCCGCCGCGCCCACGCAAAGGAACCGTTCGTAGGCGATGTCGCGGCTACATCCCTTTCGCGCGGGTAACCCCATGCTCGTGGTCTGCGGCCCAGCATTCATCGGCACCATCTCAGTCCGTGGGCGATCAGCGAACATCCCAGAAACTTCATCCGCGCGAAACATGCTTCAATATCGGCACGAGACCTACTCCTTCCTGCTCACCGGCCATAAGCCGGGAGCGGTCGGCGGCATCGTCCTGGACGGACACATGCACCCGACTTCGGGCACTCCCCTACTCCAACCACGACACACCCTGGTGAGTGTGAAAGGCGCTTGCGCCGGTTCATCCCCCGCCTCGCTGATCCTTCAGCCCACCGGCGGCTCTCAGCCTTGCGGTCATGCCGGGCTTCATTCTCCGGTCAATAACGATGAAGCCGCTATGTTGAAGTTCCATTCAAGTCTCCGGCCCGAAGCGCCCTTGATCGATCGCCTGGAAAACGCCTTGAACGTCCGCACCCACCTCGACGCCTGTCAGCGCGCACGGTCATCCGGGCGGCGGGTGGCGGCGGAAGAGCAGCAGGGCCACGTCGTCCTCACGGGTGCCGAGACCGCCGATGCGCCGGTCGGTGGACACCTCCAGATCGTCGCGGTCCCGTCTCGCTCATGAGGTGACCTTCACGGTCAGGATGCCGGCGTCGTCTCTGCGCGTGCCGGCATCGCGCAGCAGCGTGGCGGCCACGACGGCCGGGGAGCGTGCCGTCAGGCCGGGAAAGGCGGAGATGTCCCACCGATCGGTCAGCCCGTCGGAGTGCATGACGATCATGCTGTACGGCGGCGCGACGTACTCGTACTCGCGCACGGTCCTGCCCTGGTGACCGGCGATGCCCGGCACGGAGATCATGCCCTGCCGGCCCTCGGGGTGGACGATCCAGCCCGCCACGTTGCCCAGCCCGGCGTAGCGGACGACCCTGCTGCCGCGATCGAGCCTGGCCACGGCCACGGCGCCGCCTCTGGTCCCGGCGAGGGCGCGGTGGATGTGCTCCACGAGCGCGCCCGGCGGCAGGTCGCTGCGCTCGGTGAAGGCCCGCACCGCCTTGCGTGAGGCCAGGGCCGCCAGTTCGCCGTGACCGAGCCCGTCGCACACCATCGCGACCGACGTTCCAGGGCTGTCCAGGCAAGCGAAGGCGTCGCCGCAGACGCTCTCCTCCCCGATGGGGCGGGTCAGACCACTCACGCGGGAGGCCGGTGGAGGCGTCGCCCCGGCGGTGAACCACATGACCATCACGGTGCCGCGCCCGGGCACCGAGTAGACCTCGTGCTGCGCGGGCGTGCCCGCGGTGACGTGGTCATCGCGCAGCGCCCGGCCGAAGTCCGCCATACCCGGCCCCTTGTCCACGACGACGACTTCGACGGCCGCGGGCGCCTCCGGGGCCGGCCCCGGGTGCTGCCGGATCAGGATTCTGCCCTCGGCCGCGTGCTTGAACAGGTTGGAGGCCGCCTCACTGACCGCCAGCGTCACCCGGCCGGACTCGTGCGCGCCGAAGCCCAGCGACTCCGCCAGCGCCTGCGCGGCGCGCCGGGCCGCTCCCACGGCGCTGAAGTCCTCGATCCGGATCCATGCCTCGCCGGTGGAGCGGATCATCTGGCCCATTTCACCACCGTCACCCGGGTCCCCGCTCCGGGCGCGGACTCCAGGTCGAACTCGTCGACCAGACGGCGGGAGCCACTCAACCCCAGCCCGAGGCCGCCGCCCGTGCTCCACCCATCGGTCAGCGCCTGGTCCAGATCACCGATCCCCGGGCCCTCGTCGATGAACGACAACCGCAGCCCACGGCGACGGCCGCCGTCGAGCGCCTCCATCCGCATCAGGCCGCCGCCGCCGTACACCAGGGTGTTGCGGGCCAGTTCGCTGGCGGCGGTCACCACCTTGGTCAGATCCACCAGGGACAGACCGATCTGCTGGGCGTACGTGCGCACCTGCTGACGCACCACCACCACGTCACCGGTGCCGGCGATGGGCACCTCGATGGCGTCCATCACCAACGCACCGCGACGGCGCTGACTCTGTCGCCGTCCTGGAGCATCGCGACGCCTTTCTCCAGGTTGAGCGCGGTGCGCACACCACCGAGGGACAGGCCGAGCTCGACCAGGGTGATCGCGACCGCGGGCCGCATGCCCACCACGATCGTCTCCGCGTCCAGCATCCGCGAGATCGACGCGATCGTGGACAACATGCGGCCGATGAAGGAGTCGACGATCTCCACAGCGGTGATGTCGATGATCACGCCGCGGGCGCCGGTCTTGACGACCGCGTCGGCCAGATCCTCCTGCAGCACCAAGACGCCCTGGTCCTGCAGATCGATCTGGATGGAGACGATGAGGATGTCGCCGAGTTTGAGTACGGGCACGCGATCCATCAGGCCCGCTCCATGCCCACCACGACACGCTTGCCGGCCCCGTGCGTGACCTGCACGCCGCTGCGGCGCAGCGCATGCGACAGCGCCTCGGCCAGCGAGGACTTGGTCACGATGTCACCGAACTCGATGCCCAGGGTGACGATGGTCTGAGCGGTCTGCGGGCTGATGCCGGAGATCACGCACTCGGCTCCCATCAGCCGCGCGGCCACCACCGTCTTGAGCAGATGCTGCGCCACCTGGGTGTCCACGGCCGGCACCCCGGTGATGTCGATCACCGCGTGCTCCGAGCCGGTGTCCACCAGCGCCTGCAGCAGCTTCTCCATGACCACCTGCGTGCGGGCCGAGTCCAGCGTGCCGACCAGAGGCACCGCCAGAATGCCCTGCCACAACTTCACCACCGGGGTGGAAAGCTCCAGAAGCTGCTCGGCCTGATCGATGATGATCTTCTCACGGGCCGTCACGAAGGTCTCGAACGTGTACAGGCCCAGGTCGTCGACGAACTTGGAGAACCAGATGTAGCCCCGCAGGGTCGCCGAGTCGTCCTCGGCCCCGATGACCTCATAGACCGCTTCCTTGACGCCGAACACGACGACAGCGGTCTCCGACGGGGTGAAACCCTCCCGGGCCTGCATACGCGACAGCTCCGCCAGCAGACCGCGCAGATCGCTCGCGTCGCCGCCCTGGATCAGGGAGTGCCGCAGCGCCTGGTAGATCTCGCGCAGCCGATCGGCCAGTATCCCGCGATCGGTGTGCCCGCCGGCGGTCGCGGCCGCGAGATCGACCCACCGCTTGACGATGCGTTCCTCCTGCTCTCGCAGGAGCACACCGATACCGAGGCGGTCGGCCTCATCATGAACAGTCATCATGCACTTCCGCACTGTGGGGATGAATGGAGCAAATCCTCGCAAGGCTAGCGCCGTCTGCGGCTCGCCACCCGCTACCTGCGTAAACACCGAAGAGCACCCTGTTCCACGCCGGAATCACGAGCGTGTGGGGCTCCTCCCAGCGAGGGAAGGAGCCCCACACGATCCGTTCATGGGTGCGCCCGGCGGGCGGAGGGGTCAGGGCAGATCGGGGTAGCGGCCGTAGTAGTCGCCGACCTGCTGCCGGTAGCCGGGGTCGGTATAAGTCGCCTCATCGTACTCGGGCGCGTTCTTGATCTCGTCCTTCGTCCGTGCCAGGAAGACCTTCTTGTTCTGGGGGTCGACCTCGGTCACGGTGCCGGCCGGCAGGACGACCTTCTTGCCGAAGATCCAGAAGCCGGTGTCGACGACCAGGTGGCTGTCGCCGACGGCGTTGCTCTCCTCGTCCACCGACCCGATCTTGCCGTCGGTGGCTTCGACGTCGAAGCCGATCAGGCTGAGGCTCGTGTCGGAGAAGACGCCCTCGCGATAGCTCCACGGCTGACTCATAAGCGGGTTGCTCCTGTCCTCGATGGTGTGACCCCCAGATCGCTACCCGAGCCTGACCGCGCAAACGTGGCGTATCTCACGGCTGTCCACGACCAGCCGACGCCGCGCGAGAAGGCGATGCCACCCTCACGATGCCGGCTTCGGCACGCCGCACCCCTGCTTTCGCGACCGGCTCGTGCCCGTGTGCGCCCACCTGTTCGAAGCCGACGACCGGCGGGATCCGCCGCCCCATAGGTAACGACAGTGCATCTGGGGAGTAACTGCCTTCCACGGCCGGCATGGGAAGAGACGGGAAATGAGCGTGTCAGAAGTGGCGGCAGCGGTGGCCCTGATCGCGGGCACGGGCGCCGTCTCCGGCCTGAGTGAGCAGGCGGCGCTGAACATGGTGACAACGATTCGCGAGCGGATCCGCACGATCTTCGGCGACGACACACCTGCGGTGCGCAAGCTGGAGCGCGCGGTCGAGCAGGGCGACGACGAGGACGCGGTGCGAGATCTGGCGGAAGCGCTGTGCTCGTACGCCGAGCAAGACGAGAATTTCGCTGCGGAACTTGCCGGGTGGGCACAGCAACGCCCGCCCGCCGGGTCGGTGACACAGACAGTCCGGGCAGGCCGGGACGCCTATACGGCGGGCCGAGACCTGACTGTCAGACGGCAATGACCGCTCCCGAAAACCCGGGTGTACACCAGAACGCCAGCCCACAGCGCGATGCGTACACCGCTGCCAGGGATGTGCACATTCACGCTGGAGCGAGCGGCTCGAACCCGTGGTGGCCGCCGTCAGGCCAGTTGTCCGGACATCCCACACCCCGGCAGTTACCGCGGGACATCACGTATTTCACGGGTCGCGAGTCGGACCTGGAAATGCTCGACGTTCTGCTCGCAAGGGCTGCAAGCGAACCGACCGCCGTGATCGTGACCGCCCTCACCGGACTTGCGGGTGTCGGCAAAACGGCACTCGCCGTGCACTGGGCGCATCGTTGCCGGGATCAGTTCCCGGACGGCGACCTGTACGTGAACCTTCAAGGCTATGGTCCTGGTCCGCCGCTCTCACCCAATGACGTCATCGGCAATCTCCTGAAGGTTATCGGCGTACCGCCCGAGAGCATCCCACTCGAGTTGCACATGCGCGCGGCCCTGTTCCGCTCCGTACTGAGTGGCAGGCGGATGTTGATCGTCCTGGACAATGCCAACAGCGCTCGACAAATCCGTCCTCTCCTGCCGGGCTCTTCGGGACCATTAGTGGTGGTCACCAGCCGGAGTCTGCTTCCCGGCCTGATATCCGGCGACGGCGCCCGCCGCATCATCGTGGACATGCTCCCGCCTCGCGAAGCGCTCGATCTCGTGACCAAAATCATCGGCAGAACACGTGTCGCCGCCGAACCCGAGGCGGCGAGCAGTATCGTCCGCTACTGCTCGCACCTACCTCTCGCACTCCGCATAGTCGCCGAACATGGCCGCCGTGCAACAAGCCGTCGGCCACGGGCGATTCGACCTGGGCTGCTGGCTGGTCGTAGCCATTCAGCCTTACTTCAATCGCCGAAGGGACTCTCATTCATGGATTCGTATGCATCTGATCGGCTTGGAGGCCGCGCGCACCGCCCAGGACGTGCAGGCCGAGGCCGAACTTCACCGCGGCCTTGGCGGCGCCTACTACTACAGCGGCCAGTACGAGAAGTCCTACCATCATCAGCGCACCGCACTCGACTGTTACAGAAGGCTCGGCTGGGAGGGAGAAATACTGCTTGTCAACTTAGGCAGCGCGGCCGCGGCCCTCGGCCGCTATGACGAGTCATTCGAATACCTGCATAAGGCGCTGGCCACGTCTCGCGAAACAGGGTACCGAAATGTAGAGGGGTATGCGCTGCAAAGCCTCGGTGCCACGCACCAACGCGTAGGGCAGTACGAAGAAGCAACGGATTGCTGCCGGCAAGCAGTCCAGGTATTCCAGGCGACGGGCGATCAATTCGGACTGAATATCGCTCTTTGTCGAATGGCCTACTCATACTTGCGGCGACGCATGCTGCAGCAGGCGACCGACCATCTCCAGCAGGCCCTCCAGCACGCTCGGAGCATTGACGACTGGCCTGGCGAAGCCTGGATACTCGAAACCCTGGGAGGCGCCGCGCATGAAGCCGGCCGGCAGGATACGGCCCGCGAATTTTGGCAGGCATCGCTGGCCGTCTATGAGAGGCTCCTGGATGCGGAGAGCATCGCATACGTACGGGCTCGCCTCGCGAACATCGCCCGAACACCGATCACACCAAGACCACGCCCATAGAATGGTGACTCCTCAGACACAGAAAACCATCGATTCTTCCGGTCTTTTCGCCGGACAACGCTGCTGGCATACGGCTCGTCCAGCCGCCTCATGCGCAGGGCGGGGCGGGCCTGACACACGTCGATGCGGCCGGCGGCCGTTCGTGCGGACACGGTTGCCGGTCGGAGGGTCATCGAGCCGCGGTGATCCGCGCCAGCATCTCCTGGAGCTCCTCAGGCGAAGCACGCCGGGACCGCCACATCATCCTCGCGTCGTCGCCCTGCCAGCGCGGGACGACGTGAGCGTGGAAGTGAAAGACCTCCTGCCCGGCCGCCTCCCCTGTGGCGTGGGTGACCGACAAGCCGTCCGGAGCCAGCGCCGCCCGCAGCAGCGCGCTCACGCGATGCACCAGCCGAGCGACCTGTGCGCAGGCGTCCTCCGACAGTTCCCACAGGTCCCGGGCATGCCCACGAGGCACGATCAGCGTATGACCCGGCGTGGCGGGGGCGATGTCCAGGAACGCGACCGCGTGGTCGTCCTCCGTCACCCGATAGGCGGAGGCCCGGCCGGCGACGATCTGGCAAAAGACACATTCGTCCACCTGCCGATGATCGCACCGAGCGGCCCCATGCCGTGGCGCTTGGTCAGCATCGGTCGCGGCATGGCGGCCTCACCGGGCGGAACTCCGGTCTGCGGGTGCGCGTCCTCCTCGGCGTCGCCGTGGTGGGCGCTCTTCCGCGGATCGCGGCCGCCCTCCGCGGCCGGGCACGGCGCTGACTCCGGCCAATGGCGCAACCACAGGCCGTCGCTCATGACGCCCGCAGCAGGGCGGACCAGGTGTTCTCGCCGATGAGCGCGTCTTCGTCGAGCTTCTCGATCCGCTGAAAACCGCGCATGAGACCGGCCAGCTCAGGATCGTAGGTGGTGCGGTCGAGCCACGCCTTCAGCCCCACGGTGGCGTACACGGCCTCCGGCAAGTAGCCGCGGGCGTTCAACGCCCCTCTGACGGTCTTGACGTCGTAGTTGTCGTCCCCGGGTTTGAGCAGCGGCAGACTTGTCACAAGGGTCTCCGTCCATGCAGTGGCCTTCGCCGGCGCCGCGGGTCCACCCTGCGGCGAGGCCGCAACGTCTTCCCTGAAGCGGGCCAAGTTCACGCTGTACGGGCCGGGCTTTTACGTAGTGACCTCTTTGTGACCCTGCGCCTGCTCGCGGTCCAGCGTGTGCACGCCTCTCGAATCCACCGCCGCACCCCTGAGCGGTCCTTCAATCGCCACGCATTCCTGCTTCGCCCGGAGCCGTTCGCGCACTGTGCAGTCGATAGAGAGCGCGGCTGCCTCTGGCGAGGGGGATCATGCCATCGAGTCGCAGGCCCACCTGTTCCGCGACCCGGACCGACGGGGTGTTCGCCGGGTTGATCACGGCCACCACCGGTGCTCCGGAAACGGTCTCGGCGGCCAGTACGATCGCCTCTCGCGCCATTTCCTGCGCCAAACCCCGCCCCCATGCCGAGGGCCGGAACCGGTAATAGAGATTCAGCATGACGCCGTGGCCATAGTCGCGGTAGACGACGCCGCCGAAGCCGATGACCTGTCCGTCCGCTCTCGTGCGGACCGTCCAGTAGCCGAATCCGTGCTCTTCCCAGTGGGCGGCCCATTCGCTCAACTCCGCTTCGCTGTCCGCCGGTGAGGCGAGCGGCCCCGCGGGGTTGAAACGATGGGTCTCGGGATCTCCGTGGATTTCGTAGTGCGCGGTCACGTCCGCGAAGGTGGGCCGGTCCAGCCGCAGTCGTTCGGTGAGCCGGGAAACCGCTGGTGTCATTCCTGAGCCGGCCTTTCTGGTCCGTCGCGGGGCCACCCTCAGTTGACCCGCGCGTCCGCCGCCGCCCGCTCGCGCGTGACGCGCCGGCGCCGGGTCGGCACCCCGAGCATCGGGTTGGCGACGCCCCAGGCGGCGCCCTTGCAGATGAGCTCCTTGTAGACGGCGGCGAGCCGTCCGGTCAGGACCGCAGGCCGGGCGCGGTCGTCGGCGGTGACGTACTGGATCAGGCCCTCCTTGCGGCCCAGTGAGATGCACTGGTTGAAGTAGTGGATCGGCGCGGCCGAGGGCTTGCCGCCGGTCAGGCGCGCCGCGATCGCGTCGGCGGCCCGCCACGCGGCCGGAGTTCCGGAGGCGCACGACATCCGCAGCGGCTTGTTCCCGTGGCCCAGCGCCATGGCCGCGTCGCCGATGGCGTACACGTCCGGGTGCGAGACCGAGCGCATCGTGCCGTCGACCACGATCTGGCCGGTGCCGGTGACCTTCAGGGCGGTCGCGCTCGCGATCGGGTGGACCGCGAAGCCGGTGGTCCACACGGTGACGGCGGCCGGGATGGCCGCGCCGTCGGCGGTGACGACGCGGCCGGCTTCGACAGCGGCGACGGCGGCCCGTTCGTGCACGGTGATCCCGAGCTTGCCGCAGACGTGCCGTACGTGCTCGCGGCCCTTGGGCGAGAGCCAGTCGCCGAGGCCGCCGCGGGCGGCGAGGGCGACGTCGAGGTCCGGGCGGGCTTCGGCGATCTCGGTCGCGGCCTCCAGGCCGGTTAGGCCGCCGCCGACGACGACCACGCTCTGCCCGGCGTCGAGGCGGGCCAGGCGCTCGCGCAGCCGAAGCGCTCCGGGGCGACCGGCGATCTCATAGGCGTGCTCGGCGGTCCCGGGGACGCCTTGGGCGTTCCAGCCGCTGCCGAGGGCGTAGATGAGCGTGTCGTAGGCGAGCTCTCCCGCGCCGTTCGCGTCGGTGACGGCGACGGTCTTGCGGTCGACGTCGACGCCGGTGACCTTCGCGAGCCTCAGCTCGACGCCGGTGCCCGCGAACATCTCGCTGAACGGCCGGGGCTTGATCTCCTGCCCGGTCGCCAGCTGGTGCATGCGGACACGTTCCACGAAGTCGGGCTCGGCGTTGACGAGGGTGATGGAGACGTCCTCGCGGTGCAGCCGCTTGGCGAGGCGGCCGGCGGCGATGGCGCCGGTGTATCCGGCTCCGAGGACGACGATGCGATGCTGCATTTCGTTGCTCCTGTCTAGCGCGGGTTCGCCACTTGAACCGGATGGCCCGGCGTTTCCTGACAGGTACGCGATGTGAAGCACCTCACACCACGCTCAGAAGGCGTTGAACAGGGGCTCTCCCCGGTCGGCGGCCGCCCATTGCGCGGTCGCGCGGCCGAGCTTGTCGGGGTTGGCCTGGCTGCGGAACGCGACGATGCCCTCGGCGGTCACCTCCAGGCACATGACGCCGACGACCCGGCCGTTCACGACGGCCACGACGGCGGGGTCGCCGTTGGCGATCCAGGCGTAGACCCCGGGCGCGCCGCCGACCAGGGCGCGCTTGGCCTCGCCTGGCCGGAACAGGCCGCGCAGGAACTTCGCGACCGCGACGGCGCCCTCGAACGCCTTGGTGCGAGCCGGAACCTTCCCGCCGCCGTCGCCGACCGAGATGGCGTCCCCGGTGAGCAGGCGGATGAGCGGCTCGGTCTTGCCGCTGGTGGCGGCCGCCAGGAACTCCTCGACGATCCGCCGGGCGACGGCCTCGTCGATCTCGGTACGGGCCTTGCCGGCCGCGACGTGCTTCTTGGCACGGTGGAAGATCTGCTGGCTGGCGGCCTCGGTGACGTCGAGGATCTCGGCGATCTCCCGGTGCGGGTAGTCGAAGGCCTCCCGCAGCACGTACACCGCCCGTTCGCTGGGCGAGAGGCGCTCCATGAGGGTGAGGACCGCGTACGAGACCGACTCGCGCTGCTCGGCCGTGTCGGCCGGGCCGAGCATCGGGTCCCCGGCGAGCAGCGGCTCGGGGAGCCACTGGCCCACGTAGGTCTCGCGGCGCGCCCGCGCGGAGGTGAGCTGGTTGAGGCACAGGTTGGTGAGGACCTTCGTCAGCCAGGCCTCGGGGACCTCGATGCGGCTGACATCGGCGGCCTGCCAGCGCAGGAACGTCTCCTGCACGGCGTCCTCGGCCTCCCCGGCGGAGCCGAGGAGGCGGTAGGCGATGGTCTCCAGGCGCGACCTGGAGGTCTCGAACCGGTCGACGTCCTGCGCGGTCAAGGGCATGGGCCGATCCTAAGCGCGTCTTCCGGATCCGGCGTGCGGCTCGGGCCCAGGGTCTTCGCACCTCTGGTGGCGGCTCCGCTTGGATCAATGGAATCGGTCGCCATGGCGACCGTCCTCGACCTCTCCTTATGGGCCCTGATCTTGACGGCAGTGGCCGTCCTCGCGGCCGGGTTCAGCACCGCGCGCAGCTCCGGATACCGCTTCCACGGCGCCCCCTTCACCATGGCTCTGGTGGGCGCCTGCTTGATGGTGTCCGCCTGGGTGGTCGCCCTGGCCGAGCTGGAGGACATGGAGCAGCTCCCGGCGACGCGGATGGTGTGGTTGCGGGAGGACCCTCCAGGTCGTGGGCTTAATTAGCCTTTGCCCCTTTGACGATTCGCTCCTCCGCCGCAGTTGCCGTACTCCACCGATCCGGCGGAGGCGGAGAGCGGTGATGCGACAAGGGTGGTGGTGAGCAGGGCTGCTGACGCGAACCGTGCCACGTCTCTGCTGATCATGAACGTCCTCTCGTGTCGTGACAGACTGCCTGGTCCTGCACTCCCGGGCGATGATCGCCTGGCATCTCCGAGGCTGCGGCGCGCGGCCGGTTGTCCGTAACCGTTCGACGCGAAGTCCCAGGTCGATTCCGGACAATGAGTTGTCCGCGGACAACCGTTGGTGCTGCACTGATCGTTGGAAGAAGGGGGCGACGGTGGTGAACCGCTGGGCGGGCCGGCCCCAGGGCGGACCGAGGGGCAGCACGAACGAGGCGAACGCGCTGGCGGAGTTCCTGCTGACGCTGACCGGCGGGATGACCTGGCGGCCGGACAGGTTAGCCGGCGTCCGCCGGCCCGGGCCGGTCCAGCCCGGCGGCGAGGGCGTCGATCGCCTGGTCGATCTCCTGGCGCAGGATGGCCATGGGCGGCCTCTCGTCGGGGCCGCCGGCGTGTTCGAGCCACCGGCGCAGCACGACGCGCAGCGCGGTGAGCGCGGTCGCGGCGCACAACGCCGGATAGATCCCGGTGGGGGCGGGGTGGAGGCGGTCGGTGATGGCGTCGGCGAGTGCGCTTTCCTGGGCGGCCAGCAGGGCCAGCTCATGGGGCAGCAGCGACGGCGTCCGGCGAATGAGCTGGATCGCCCTGATGTAGTCGCGGCCGGCCGCGACATCGTGGTCGACGATGGTGAGCACCGCTTGGCGCAGCGCCTGGAGCACCGACTCGGTGCCGGGCCGGGCGCGGAATTCGGCGATGAGCGCTTCGGCGCCGGCCGCGGCGGCCGCCACCACCGCCTCCTCCTTGCTGGAGAAGTAGTTGAAGAAGGTCCGCAGCGCGATGTCGGCCTCGGTGGCGATCTTCTCGACGGTGATGCTCTCCACACCGTGGCGCAGCGCCAGGCGCAGCGCCGCTTCCCGGATGGCGGCCCGGGTGGCCAGCTTCTTACGCTCGCGGCGCCCCATCACGACCGTGCCCCCGCCGACCGCGTTAGCCGGACCGGCCGCGGCCTCGCTGACCGCGCCGGCCGGACCGGTCAGGCCCATGTGACCGGCAGGGAGTGCACCCCGAAGATGAGCATCTCGTTACGCAGCGGCACCTTGTCGGCGGGTACGGCGAGGCGCAGGTCCGGCATCCGGGTGATCAGCTCGCTCAGCCCGACCTTCATCTCCGCCCGGGCGAGCTGCTGGCCCAGGCACTGGTGGATCCCGTGGCCGAAGGCCAGGTGCGTGGCGCGGGACCGGTGCACGTCGAGGCGGTCGGGGTCGTCCCAGTGGCGAGGGTCACGGTTGGCCTCGGGCGTGGCGATGATCACCGTGGCACCGGCGGGGATCTTGACGTCGGCGACCGTGACGTCCTCGATGGCCACCCGGCTGACGCCCATCTGGATGATGGACAGGTAGCGCAGCAGCTCCTCGATCGCGTTGTCCATCAGCGCCGGGTCGGAGCGCAGCGCGGCGAGCTGCTCGGGGTGCTCCAGCAACGCGAAGGTGCCCAGGCCCAGCATGTTGGCGGTGGTCTCGTGACCGGCGCCGAGCAGCACCAGGGCCACGTCGGTGAGCTGCGTGTCGGTCAGCGGCGGGTCGGCGTCGTGGACGAGGCCGGACAGGATGTCGTCGCCCGGCTCGGCCCGCTTGGCCGCCACCAGTCCCTGGATGAAGCCGTACAGCTCAAGGCCGGCGCGGAGCCGCTCCTCTTCTGGGGTGTCGGAGTTCAGGGCGATGGCGGTGCGCGTCTGGAACTCGGCCCGGTCGGCGTAGTCGACGCCGAGCAGCTCGCAGATCGCCAGTGAGGGGATCGGCAGCGCGTACGCGGGCACCAGGTCGGCCTCGGTGCCGGCCGCCCGCATGGCCTCGATGTGCTCCACGGCGATCTCGCGCAGGCGCGATTCCAGCGCCTTCATCCGCCGGACGGTGAACTGGCCGGTCAGCAGCCGCCGCAGGCGCGTGTGCTCGGGCGGGTCCATGAAGACGAACATCCCGTCGGTGCGGCTCTCCACCTTCGGCGCGACGCTGGTGGCGGACCCGGTCCGCGCCGCGGCGGTCATCTGCTCGATTTCGTGCGGCTGCAGCTTGGTGACGTCGGGGTACCGTACCCGATCCGAGCTGAAGCGGGGGTCGGCGAGGACGGCGCGGGCTTCCTGCAGACCGGTGACCAGCCAGGCGGGAGCACCGTTGAGCAGCTCGATCGACTGGACCGCTCCCTGGTCGCGCCGCTCCCGCAGGCCGGAGGGCGGATCGAACGGGCAGCCGCCCCGCTCCACCATGTCGGCCGGCAACATCCGGCGCATCTGTGTCGGGGATTCCGTCACCCGCTTCTCGCTTCGCTCACTGGGAGTCGCCATCACTCGTCCTCCTGTCGGGCAGCACGCTGCGTCCACCCCCACAGTAGCGGGTAACCTGCACAACGCGCATCAATGCACAACGTGCATGTTCACCCGCGACAGCCCGGCCCGCGAGATCCTCAGCCGCGACCCCTACACCGCGGCCGACGCCTACGACGTCGTGCTGCTGAAGGAGTGGACGCCCATCCTGCCGTGACCGTGGCCCGCCAGGTGGCCGGACGGACCACGGTCATCACGAAGGAAGCAATGCGCGGAGCGGAGATCAGGCCGCTGTGGCTGCTCGATCTGTCTCGCCACAACCGGCTCTCCGGCTAATCCGCCGCCACCAGCGGCTGCCTGAATTGCGCGGCGTACATGCGGGCGTACGGGCCTTTCGCCGCGAGCAGCTCTTCGTGGGTGCCCTGCTCCACGATCGTGCCGTGCCCCATCATGAGGATCAGATCCGCGTCCCGGATCGTGGAGAGCCGGTGGGCGATGACGAAGCTCGTCCGGCCCTGGCC
The DNA here is from genome assembly GCF_053592075.1 of Nonomuraea sp. NPDC002799. Lineage (NCBI taxonomy): Bacteria > Bacillati > Actinomycetota > Actinomycetes > Streptosporangiales > Streptosporangiaceae > Nonomuraea > Nonomuraea sp. NPDC002799. The sequence goes on along the minus strand of NZ_JBSFVA010000004.1, from coordinate 130,453 downwards.
GGCCCGCGCCATGGCCTGCTGGACCAGCAGCTCCGTCCGTGTGTCGACCGAGCTCGTCGCCTCGTCGAGCACCAGGATCGCCGGGTTCGCGACGATGGCCCTGGCAATGGTGATCATCTGCCGCTCGCCGCCGCTCACCCCCGAGCCCTCGTCGTCGATCACCGCGTCGTAGCCCTGGGACAACGTGCGGACGAGGTGGTCCACGTGCGCGACCCGCGCCGCGGCGCTGATCTCCTCGTCACTGACCGCGCCGGGGCGGCCGTAGGCGATGTTCTCCCGGATCGTCCCGCCGAACAGCCATGCCTCCTGGGGAACCATGCCGATCGCCGATCTCAGGTCGTCGCGGTCCATGTCCCGGATGTCCACACCGTCCACGGTGATACGGCCGGCCGTCACCTCGTAGAACCGCAGCAGGAGATCGACCAGCGTGGTCTTGCCGGCGCCCGTGGGGCCGACGATGGCGACGGTGGCGCCGGGCTCGACGGTCAGCGAGAAGTCCTCGATGAGCGGCTGGTCAGGGTCGTACCGAAAGGAGACCGACTCGAAGGCGACCCGTCCCCGGACCTCTCCGACGACGGCCGGGCGCGCGGCGGACGGCGGCTCCTCCTCGGCGTCCAGGAAGGCGAAGACCCGCTCGGCGGAGGCGACCCCGGACTGCACGAGGTTCGACAGGTTCGCCAGCCCCATCAGCGGCTGGGTGAACTGGCGGGAGTACTGGACGAACGCCTGGACCGCGCCGATCGACAGACCGCCGGCGATCAGCCGCAACCCGCCGATCACCGCGATCAGCACGTAGCTCAGGTTGCCGATGAGGGTGGTGGCCGGGCCGATGACGCCGCTGATGAACTGGGCGCGGGCGGCGGACCGGGAGAGTTGTTCGTTCCGCACCGCGAAGGCGGCGGCGCTTTCGCGCTCGCGGCCGTAGACCTTGACCAGGTCGTGCGCCGTGTAGGCCTCCTCGACGTGCGCGTTCAGCTCGCCGGTCGCCTTCCACTGCCGCGCGAACTGCCGCTGCGCGCGCTTGCCGACCACCCTCGTCATCAGGATCGACAGCGGGATCGCGACCAGGGCGACCATCGCGAGCAGGGGCGAGAGCCAGAACATCATCGCCAGCACGCCGAGCAGCAGGAGCGAGGAGTTGGTGATCTGGCTCAGGGTCTGCTGCATGCACTGGGCGACGTTGTCGATGTCGTTGGTGGTGCGGCTGAGCACCTCTCCGCGCGGTCGCCGGTCGAAGTACGACACCGGTAGCCGCCCGAGCTTGCCTGCCGCGTCCCTGCGCAGGCGGAAGACGGTGTGCTGAACGACTCCGGTGGCATGACGGCCCTGCAGGATCCAGAACATTCCGGACGCGACGTGCACGGTGAACGCCGCGACCAGGGTGAGCCCCAGCGCGCGGAAGTCGATGCCCTGCCCGGGCCGGAAGTCGACCGAGCCGATCAGCGACACCAGGACGCTCTCGCCCTGCTGCCGCAGCCGTTCGACGACGTCCGCCTTGGTGGCCTCCGGGGCGAACTGCTGACCGATCGCCCCGGAGAAGATGAGGTTCGTGGCGTGCCCGAGCAGCAGCGGACCGCAGACATTGAGGACGATGCTGGCGAACCCCAGCGCCGCCACACCCCAGAGGCGGCGGAACGGGCGCAGCAGGCCCAGCAGTCTCAGTGCCGTCCGGCCGAAGTCGGCCGGCGGCTCGCCGGAGCCGGACGGTGTCGCCGGCACCTGCTGCGCGGACGCGGGCCGGACGCTCACCTCTGCCGCCCCTCTTCGAGCTGGGACCGCGCGATCTCCTGGTAGACCGGGCTGGCACGCATCAGCTCCTCGTGCGTACCGGTGCCGGCGACCCTGCCTTCGTCGAGCACCAGGATGCGTTCCGCGGTTTTGACGGTGTGCACCCGCTGGGCGACGACGATGAACGTGGCGCCGGCCATCTCGCGTTTCAGGGCCTGCCGCAGGGCCGCGTCGGTGGTGTGGTCGAGCGATGAGAAGGAGTCGTCGAAGAGGTAGATCGGCGGCCGCCTGACCAGGGCGCGGGCGATCGCCAGCCGTTGCCGCTGCCCGCCCGACAGGTCGGCGCCGCCCTGGGCGACGGCCGCCGTCAGCCGCCCGTCCATCCGCTCCACGAAGTCCCGCGCCTGCGCGATCTCCAGTGCCCGCCACAACTCCTCGTCGGTGGCCTCGGGCCGCCCGTAGCGCAGGTTGGAGGCCACGGTGCCGGAGAAGAGGAACGACTGCTGCGCGACCAGGCCCATGGACTCCGACAGCGCCTGCGGACTCAGTGTCCGCACGTCCTCACCGCCGACCAGCACCTGACCCTCGGTGGCGTCGAAGAGCCGGCAGATCAGCCCGATCAGCGCGCTCTTCCCGCTGCCGGTGGAGCCGACGATCGCGGTGGTCGTGCCCGGCAGGGCGACGAGATCGACGCCGTGCAGCACGTCGTCCTCCGCTCCCGGGTAGCGCCAGCGCACGCCGCGCAGCTCCACCTGACCGGGGGCTCTGCAGCGGGTGACCGGGGCGGCGGGCGGGACGAGGCTCGGTTCGGTCCGCAGGACCTCCTCGATGCGGGCGGCGCAGACCTCGGCGCGCGGCAGGTTCATGATCACGGAAGCGGCGGAGAGCACCGCCGTCTGGATCATGACGAGGTAGGTGAGAAACGCGGCCAGCGCGCCGATCCGCATGTCGCCGTTCGCGACCCGGTGTCCCCCCGCCCAGATCAGCAGCACGCCGGCGACGTTGATGATGTTGACGACGAACGGCAGCAGCATGGTGGTGACCTTGCCGAGCCGTATCGAGATGTCCGTGAGCCCCTCATTGGCGCGCTCGAAGCGTTCCCGCTCGAACTCCTGCTTGACGAAGGCCCGGGTGACCCGGAAACCCGTGATCTGCTCGCGCAGCACACGGTTGACGGCGTCGATCCTGACCTGCACGCCTCTGGCCGGCGGCCGCATCCGCGCGATCAGCAGGGCCACCACGACGCCGAGGACGGGCACCAGCGCCAGCATCAGCCACGCGAGCACCACGTCCTGCGCCAGGGCCAGGGCGACGCCGCCGACGGCCATGACGGGAGCCGTCACGGCCACCGTCATCAGCGAGACGAGCAGCGTCTGCACCTGCTGAACGTCGTTGGTGGTCCGGGTGATCAACGACGGCACGCCGAGGTGTCCCATCTCCTGGGCAGAGAAGCGCTGCACGCGCAGGAAGACGGCCGCACGCAGGTCGTGGCCGACGGCCATCGCCGTGCGCGCGCTCAGGTAGACCGCGCCGACGGTGGCGCCGCCCTGCACGAGCGACATCGCGATCATGATGGCGCCCAGCCGGAAGATGAGGCCGACGTCGCCCCGCACGACGCCTTCGTCGATGATGTCGGCGTTGAGCCTGGGCAGGTAGAGCAGGGCCATCGTCTGGAACACCTGGAGGACGACGACGGCGGCGAGGGCCCGGCGATGGGGCCGGGCATGCGCCGCCAGCAGCCTGATCAGCGCTCTGTCGCTTTCACCGTGGCGTCAACTCCGACAGGTCGAGGTTCGAGCCGGTCACCCGCATCATGCCAGGCGAGGTCCGGTGGCTTCCGTACAGATCGCCGAAAGCGGAATCCGCCGGTGGGACAGCACCGGCGTTCCATCGGGGAAGACGATGTTTAACGATCACCGTGCATGTCAGGGGAAATGGCATGACGGACGACTTACAGCCCATGCCCGATGACTGGACGAGAGCCCTGGCCGTCGTGGCCCATCCCGACGACATGGAGTTCGGCAGCGCCGGCGCCGTGGCCGCCTGGACCGCGGCCGGCAAGCAGGTCGGCTACCTCCTGCTCACCCGAGGAGAGGCGGGCATCGACTCGATGCCGCCGGAGCAGGCGCGCAAGGTGCGGGAGGAGGAGCAGCACGCCAGCGCCGCCATCGTCGGCGTCTCCTCGGTCGAGTTCCTCGACCATCCGGACGGCGGGATCGAGCGCTCGCCCCGGCTCCGGCACGACCTCGTGGCCGCGCTCCGCCGGCACCGGCCCGAACTGGTGATCACCTTCAACCACCACGACTTCACCTTCACCGGCAAGTGGAACAGCCCCGATCACCGCAACACCGGGCGGGCCGTGCTGGACGCGGTCCTCGACGCGGGCAACCGGTGGATCCTGCCCGACGCCGGCGCCGAACCCTGGGGCGGTGTCGCATACGTGGCGATCGCCGGCTCCGTCCAGCCGACGCACGCGGTGGACGTGACCGGGCATCTGGACGCGGCGCTGGCCTCGGTCGAGGCGCACGCCGCGTATCTGGCCGCGCTGGGCGTGCCCCCGGGTGGTGCGCGGGCGCCGCTCGAAGGCTTCGTGAACGCGGCCGGCCAGCGCTTCGGCGGGCGTCCGGCGGTTCCCTTCGAGCTGATCACCTGCTGAGACCGGTACGCGAAGGCGGCCGCCCCCCGACGGCCGCCTGGACCGGCCCCCGACGGCCGGTCCAGCCGTCCCGATCAGTTGACCTCGTCGACGTACTCGGCCAGGAGTTCCTCGTTCACGACGAGGAACGGGTCCGAGGTCGGCAGGACCAGACCGGCGTCCTTGAATCGCTTCAGAAAGAAGCCGACGCGAGATCTGGTGGTGCCGACCATGCCGGACAGTTCTTCTTGGGTGATACGTTCCTCAATGGCGCGCACATTTGGCGCGCGGCGTTTTCCGATTTTTCTGGATAAACGTAAGAGGACGGAGGCGAGACGCTGCTCGCTGTCCATTGTCACCATCGTCGCGATGACTTCCTGCTGCTCTCGCAGCCGCAACGCGAGATAGTCGACGAAGCCGTCCATGAGCTCGTTGTCGACCATGGCCGCGCGGAACCGGCCGGCCGGGATGCGGCGCACCCAGGTCGTCCGCATGGCGGTCGCCGTCTCACTCCGTTCGGCCCCGAGCAGCGAGGACTCGCCGAAGATGTCGCCGGCCGTGAAGATCGACAGCAGGCACTCCTTGCCGCAGCGAGCGTACATCTGCGTTTTGATCTGCCCGCTCTCGATCACGTAGATATTGCCGTCGCGCTGCCCGCAATTGTAGATGTTGGCGCGCTTCGGCACCCTGACAGAACATGCTCCTGACGTATCATGCGCAATAAAGGAACGGAGGCCGTCCCTCAGTCGCGCGACCTCTGTTGACCTCATTTGTCTCGCCCCTCGTACATTTTGCCACGAATACCCTAGCCCTACCCGTCAAGCGACTGATTAACAGAAGGCCGAAGGATTTCCAGGTTTGATGACGAAGTTGACAGAGAGGCAGACTCATTCGTTTATCGGCCCGCCGCGGAATCAATAAAATCGCGGGCCATATTCATCAGGTCCGGGTCTCCCTTGAAGAGCGAGATGTGATCGCCATGCGGTCTGACGTGCAGCATGGCGTCGGGCAGCGTCCTCGCGACCGTCTTCGACCCCTCCGGATGCGCGGTCTCGTCGTCACGGCTGGTGACCACCAGCGCGGGCCGGTCGATGCCGGCCAGCCAGGAGGTCACGTCGGTCTTCATGATCTCCCCGTTCAGCCGGCAGTAACGGTGCAGGAGCTCGGCCGTCGCGTACGGATAGACCACCAGGTGTGCCAGGTCCGGCGGCACCGAGGAGAGCATCGTCTGGCAGAGCACGGGATGGATGGCGGCGGCCCGGTCGGGGCCGGTCGCGCCCATCTCCATGAGCGCCACCAGGTTCTGCTGGTGATGGGTTCGCTCGGACCCCGCGACGGCGGCGAAATCGCCGTGCCAGAGGCTGAGCGAGTCCACGCGGGCAAGGTCGCGGTGCGCCGCGGCCAGGCCGATGACGGCTCCGCCGCACAGGCACATCAGGTGCGCGCGCCGGACGCCGAAGTGGTCCATGACCGCGAAGAGGTCGCCGGCCTGCGCCGCCACCCCCGCCTGCGGGCAGTCGTCCGCGCCTGGGCCGAACAGGCCGCGGGTCTCCCACGTGACCACGTAGTGGGTCGGGGACAGGAAGCGCATCCACCGCTCGCACAGCCGGGCCGGCATGCCGCAGGCGGCGACGATCACGACGGCCGGGGCCGCCGGGTCGCCGGCCGCGTAGGCGGGCAGCGGCGCGCCCCCGTCCGCCGGTTTGACCTCATTGCGGATGCACAGTCCCTCGAAGCCGTCCTTCGCCGCGTCGTCCACGATGTCGTCGACGACGCCGGGCGGCAGGTCCTCCCCCATGCCCTCGCGCACCGCGAGATGGTCGCTGACCAGGCGCTCGAAGGTGCCGAGCGAGCCCTGGCCGTCATCGTCATCGTGGTCGTGGCCGTCATCGTGGTCGTGGCCGTCATCGTGGTCGTGGTCGTCATCGTGGTCGTGGTCGTGGTCGTGGTCGTCGAGTGCGAACTCCGGTGCGCCCAGCCGTCGGGTCACCCGGCTCAAGAGGGAGGCGAGGCCGGGCGGGCCGGCCAGGCGCACCGGATGCCGCAGGACGTCCACCAGCGGCCGCGTGTCCTGCACGGCCCGCGTCAGACGTCTGAGTTCGGCGGTCACGGGATGATCACCGCGTTCCGTGGGTTGCGAGATGTCACGATGGCCTCACCGTGTCGTGAAGGCGTGCCCGGTGGTGGTGGCGGTCGCGATCCGGTTGCGCGGATTGCCGTTCTGCCCGGCCACCAGGACCGCGCCGTACCGCTCCAGGCTGACCCGGCCGCCGTACTCCTCGATCTCGTCCGTGTCGGGGTAGACGTCCACCTTGGTCGGCACGTAGCGCGAGGCGAAGCCGAGGCGCATCTCCTCGGTGCTGCCGTTGTGCGGCAGCGAGGCGTGCATGAGCGTCGACCAGAACAGGATGGCCTCGCCCGGCCGCATGACCATGGAGACGGCCTGCGACTCGTCGGGCTTCCAGTCGGGGTCGATCTGCAGGTCGCGGTAGTCGTAGCCGAAGAAGCCGCGCCGGACGCCCTCCTTGTCCGCCTCGTTGATCGTGTTGGGGTCGTAGTGCATGCGCTTGGTCTCGTCGTAGAACATCGTCTGGTGGGTGCCGGGGATGAACTGCAGGCAGCCGGTGTCCTCGTTCGCCTCGGTGAAGGCGGTCCAGACGGTGATGGTGCCGCCGAACTCCTCGGCCTCCGGCCAGATGATCTGCGGCTTGCCCGAGGCGTTGGCGAAGGTGTCCGCCTGGTGCCAGTCGGTGCCCTCGTCGCCGGGGTACTTGGGGAAGAACTCCGTACGCCAGCAGAGCACGTCCGGGCCGAGCACGCTGACCACCCGGTCCACGATCTGCGGCCGGCTGATGTGGTCGGCGAGGAAGGCGGAGTCCAGGTGCCGGTCGTAGTTGGAGATGTTGGTGTTGCCCGACGCGGCGGCCTCGTCCTGGTAGACGGCGTTGCTGCGGTCCATGAGACGCATGCGCTCACGCCGCCAGTTCTCGCGCATCTCGTCGATCTCGCAGACCTTGAACGGCCCGAAATAGCCCTGGGTGTGGAAGCTCTTCAGCTCCTCGGGGCTCATCGAGTGCTCGCCGCGCAATCTGGTCTCTGGCATGGTCTATCCCCTCACGGTCAGTTGTTCCTCGACGCAGGAGGCCAGGTTGGCGACCGACGCCCCCTCCTCCAGCTCACGTCCCGTCAGCTCCAGCCCGAAGCGCTCGTTCACCTGGGCGATGATGCGGGTCATCGCCAGCGAGGTGGCGCCCAGGTCGAACAGGTCCACCTGGGGTGGCACCTCGTCGCGTTCGAGCACGTCCTCGGCGATGCGCTGCACGACCTTGGCGGCCGACGATGCCTGCGCGGACCTGGCCAGAGCGGCACGGTCCGCCTTTCCCTGCGGCGTCATAGGGATCTCCGACACGATGTGGTAGGTGGACGGGCGGGCGTGCGCCGGAAGCCGGTCCGCGGCCCGCTCGGTGAGTCGCTCGATCAGGTCCGGGCCGGGGTCGCCGTCCGCGACGACGAAAGCCAGCAGCCGGACGTCGCCCTCTCCGTAGTCGCGGTGGGCCACCACCGCGTGGGCGACCCCCGGATGGCCCAGGAGGCACAACTCGATCTCCCGGGGCTCCAGGCGGAACCCGCGGACCTTGATCTGGTCGTCGGACCGCCCCAGGTAGGCGTACTCGCCGCCGGGCAGCCGGGTGACGACGTCGCCCGAGTCGTAGCGGCGCCCGCCGTCCGGCAGGACCGCGAAGCGCTCGGCGGTCAGGTCGGGCCGGTCGAGGTAGCCGCGGGCCAGCCCGGGGCCGGAGACGTGCAGGTTCCCGGTCGTGGCCGGGCGTCCGTGCTCGTCGAGCACGTCGAGCCGGAGGTCCGGGATGGGCTCGCCGATCGGGCTCAGCTCCGGGTGGCCGAGGTCGGCCGCGCGGACGCGGCGGTAGGTCACGTGGACGGTGGTCTCGGTGATGCCGTACATGTTGGCCAGCCGCGGACGGTCGTCGCCGTAGCGGGCGATCCACGGTTCGAGCAGCTCCAGGTCCAGCCGCTCGCCGCCGAAGGCGACGTGCCGCAGGCGGTACGGCGCGGCCCGCTCCTGCCGGGCGTCGGCGGCCACCAGGTGCCGGAAGGCGGAGGGCGTCTGGTTCAGCACGGTGACGCCCTCGTCCAGCAGCAGGCGGCGCAGCGCCTCCGGTGACCTGGCCACCTCGGCCGGGACGATCACCAGCCGGCCGCCGTAGAGCAGCGCGCCCCAGATCTCCCACACCGAGAAGTCGAAGCTGACGGAGTGGAAGAGCGTCCAGACGTCGTCCTCGCCGAAGCCGAACCACTGCTCGGTCCGCTCGAAGAGACGCACGACGTTGCGGTGCTCGACCAGCACCCCCTTGGGCGCGCCGGTCGAGCCCGAGGTGTAGATGACGTAGGCCAGATCGGTGTCGGAGGCCGTGGCCGCCGGGCGGCCCGCGGGCGGCTCGGCGTCGGCGAGCACGAGCTCGTCCGGCAGGACGCCGTCGAGCCGGGCGGCCACGTCCGACGTCGTCACGACCGTGCGGACGCCGCTGTCTTCCAGCAGGTACACGATCCGCTCGGCCGGGTAGGCGGGGTCGATCGGCACGTAGGCGCCGCCCGCCTTGAGAATCGCGAGCAGCCCCGCCACCAGGTCGATGCCGCGGTCCGCGCAGAGCCCCACCAGCACGCCAGGGCCGGTTCCGGTGGCCTGCAACCGGCAGGCGAGCCGGTCGGCCCGGGCGTCCAGGTCGCCGTAGGAGATCTCCTCGGCACCGCAGATCACGGCGATCCGCTCGGGGGCCGCCGCGGCCCGCTCGGCGAAGATCTCGTGCAGGCAGCGGCCGGTCATGTCGCGTACATCCCCCAGTGGTGCGGGGTGAGGCCGGTGTCCGCCATGCTGCCGGGCAGGAACATCCTGGCCCAGGTGCCGCCGCCACGCTCGGGCGCGATGCGCTCCTGGAAGTACAGATCCCGCACCTTCTCGTCCTTCACGTGCAGCGCCAGCACCTTGTAGTACGTGCTCAGCGACTTCATGTGGATGAACCAGTGGATGCGGTCGGCCGCGCCGAAGGCCTCCTCGTAGACGAAGACGGTCGCCTCGCCGGGCAGGTTCTCGTTGATGGACTCGGCGGCCTCGCGGGCGAACGTGCGCCCCTCCGACCGGAAGTCGTAGTCGAGCTGGGCGGTGCGGTGCAGCAGGAGACCGCAGTTGCCCGAGTGGACGAGCTGCTCGTAGGGCTGCGGCACCTGCTCAAGGGCGCCGGGCAGCCCGGTGATCTCGCCCTGCTGCTGGTAGACCGCGGACTGCTTCTCGCGCTCGCCGTCGACCTTGGTGCCGTACATGCCCCAGAACTGCGGCAGCAGCACCGTCTCCTGCATGCTGCCGTCGACGAAGATCTCCTCCCAGCCGCTGTCCGTGGTGTTTTCGCGGTATTCGCCGTCGGAGGTGCCCATGTGCACCATCTGCTCGTACGCGTGCAACGAGCTGAGGTGGATGAGCCAGTGCAGCCGGTCCTTGGTCCCGAACGTCTCCTCATACACGAAGACGCTGGCGACTCCCACCTGCTTGGCGGTCACCATCTCCGCCATCATGCGGGCGAACTTGCGCCCTTTGGCATGGAAGCCGTTCTTGACCTGCGCCGTCCGCTCGACGATCACGCCGGCCGTGGCCGAGTTGATCAGATCACCCGCGGGCACCGAGATCTGGTGCTCGGCGGGCGGGATGACGGTATTCGGATGGGTCATCGCTCCACTCCGTCTGTCGGACTTGTTCTTCACGCTATTCACGGGCCGCCGTACTGCCTGCTCAATAGTGAGCAGGGCTTCACAGCGGGATGTTCGTGTGGCTGCCGCGCAGCGGCGCGGCGTGCAGCAGGGCGTCGGCGAGCCGGCGCCGGGTGTCGGCGGGCTCGATCACCTCGTCCACGACGCCGATCTCCACGGCCTTGCCGACGCCGCCGGCCTCCTCCTCGTGCTCGGCGATGAGCCGACGGCGCAGCTCCTCGCGCCCGTCCTCCGGGCCGTCGCGCAGCTTTCTGCGGTGCAGGATGTCCACGGCCGCCTCGGCGCCCATGACGGCCACCTCGGCGGTGGGCCAGGCGAAGACCGCCGAGGCGCCCAGTGCCCGGGAGTTCATGGCGACGTACGCGCCGCCGTACGACTTGCGGATCACCAGCGTCACCCGGGGCACCACGGCCTCGGCGAAGGCGTGCAGCAGCTTGGCGCCGCGCCGGACCACGCCGTCCCACTCCTGCCGGACGCCGGGCAGGTAGCCGGGCACGTCCACGAGCACGACGAGGGGGACGCCGAGGGAGTCGCACATGCGCACGAACCGCGCCCCCTTCTCGGCGGCGGACGCGTCGAGGCAGCCGCCCTTGCGCAGGGGGTTGTTGGCGATGACGCCGACGGTCCTGCCGGTCAGCCGGCCGAGCATGGTCACGAGGTTCGGCGCCCACTTCGGGTGCAGCTCCTCGCCGGGGCCGTCGAGCAGCCTGGCGATGATGCGGTGCACGTCGTAGGCGCGGTTGGCGCGTTCGGGGAGCAGCTCGCCGAGCCCGGCGTCGGGGCGGGCGTCGCCGGGGTGCGGCTCGCCCTGGCCGCCGAGCAGGGTGGTGACCCGGCGGGCGGCGTCGATGGCGCCCTCGTCGTCGGGGGCGGTCAGGTGGGCCAGGCCGCTGCGCCTGCTGTGCGGTTCGGGGCCGCCGAGGTGCGCCATGTCGACGTCCTCGCCGGTGACCTTGCGGACGACATCCGGGCCGGTGACGAAGACGCGCCCGCTCTCGCTCATGATCACCACGTCGGTGAGCGCCGGGCCGTAGGCCGCGCCGCCCGCGGCGGGGCCGAGCACGACGGAGATCTGCGGGACGGTGCCGGAGGCCCGGACCATCGCGGCGAACATCTGGCCGACGCCGTCGAGCGCCGTGACGCCCTCGCCCAGCCGCGCGCCGCCGGAGTGCCAGAGGCCGACGACGGGTATCCGCTCCCGGACGCCGAGGTCGATGGTGTCGACGATGCCGGCGCAGCCCTCGGCGCCCATCGCGCCGCCCATCCGGTTGGGGTCGGTCGCGTAGGCGACGGCCGGGCCGCCGCCGATGTCGCCCCGGGCGGCGAGCACGCCGCAGGCGTCGTCGCCCGGCAGCGGCCGGACGGTCCCCGGATCGAAGAGGGCGCGGACCCGGTCCCGCGGGTCGCGGCTCATTCCCAGGTCACCGGGAGCGCGTGGACGCCGTACACGAACATGTCCGAGCGGAACGGCACCTCGTCGAGCGGCACCGCGAGACGCAGCCCCGGAAGCCGGGCGAACAGGGTGGACCAGGCGACCTCCAACTGGGCGCGGGCCAGCAACTGGCCCATGCACTGGTGGACGCCGAAGCCGAAGGAGAGGTGCTCCTGCCGCTCGGCGGGGTCGCCGAACCGGCCGAAGTCGAGCCGGTCGGGGTCGGCCCAGACCTCCTCGTCGCGGTTGGCCGCGGCCAGCACCACCACCACGCCCTCGCCCTGCCTGATGACCTGGCCGCCGACCTCGACGTCGGCGGTGGCGGCGCGGCGGGCGCCGTAGTCGATGACGGTCTGGTGGCGGATGATCTCCTCGATGGCGGCGGGCAGCGCCTCGGGCCGCGCACGCAGCTCGGCCAGCCGGTCGGGGTTCTCCAGCAGCGCCACGGTGCCCACGCCGATCTGGTTGGCGATGGTCTCGTAGCCGGCCACCATCAGCAGCGTCGCGATGCCGACGACCTCCTCACGGCTGACCTTGGCCGCCTCCCGGGCCGCGCCGAGGCGGCTGAGCAGGTCGTCCACCGGCCGCTGCTCGCGCTCGGCCACCAGTCGCTCCAGGTAGTGCCGCAGGTCCTCGCGGACCTTCATGCGCTGCTCGGGCTCCACGTTGCGGTCGCCGATGACCTTGGTGGTCTCGTGGAAGTAGTCCCGATCCTCGTACGGCACCCCGAGCAGTTCGGTGATGACCTGGGACGGCAGCGGCAGGGCCAGCGCCTCGACCAGGTCCGCCGGCGGCCCCTGCGCGGCCATGTCGTCGATGAGCGTCCCGGCGATGCGCTGGATCACCGGGCGCATCGCCTCGACCCGCCTGCGGTTGAACTCCGGCAGCAGCAGGCGGCGCAGCCGCGAGTGGTCGGGCGGGTCCATCCTGATGAAGGTGCCAGGCCCGGGAGGTTGCGAGGTGAGCCGGGCCGGGAAGCCGGGGGTGGCGAAGTCGGAGCTGAACCTGGCGTCGCCGAGCACCGCGCGGGCGTCCTCGTACCGCGTCACCAGCCAGACCTCGCTCCCGTCGAAGTCCAGCCGCACGCGGGTGACAGGCTGCCCCGATTGCAGGTCCCGGTATGCGGACGGCGGATCCAGCGGGCACGTCCTGGGGATCGGGTAGGAATCCATAGCGACAGACTCGCCCGCGCGCCCGCGCCCGTCTGCTCAACTGTGAGCAGGCACGGCGATGGCGGGGCCGCGCACGGCCCCGCCACCCGAAACCAAGGTCACGCCCTGGCGGTACGGTCCTGCTTCTGCGAGCCCTGCTGACCCGCCTTCGGCTTTCCCATGGACATGTCGCGCAACGGGATCTCCTTCAGGAACAGGCTGGCCACCAGGCCGATGCCCACCGCGATGGCGCACGCGAGGAACAGGTCGCCCAGCGCGTCCGCGAGCACCGGCGCGGCCACCCCCTCGCCGCCCTGCCCGGCGGCGCCGAGCCGGCTCGACATGATCGTGCCGAGGATCGCCAGTGAGACCGGCCCGGCGATCATCCGCCAGAACTGGATCTGGCTGGTGCCGGCGCCCATCTGCTCCATCGGGATCGCGCTCTGCACGACGGCCGTGGCCATCGGGAAGGCGATGCCGATGCCGACGCCGATGAGCACCATGGCGGTGATCGGCAGGCCCTGGCCGCTGCCCGGCTCGACGGCCGACAGGATCAGCAGCCCGGCGACGATGGCGGCCATGGCGAACACGCCGAGGATCCGGTAGCGCGGCAGGGCCGTCATGGCCTTGCCGGCGATCGGGGCCATGAGCATCAGGCCGAGCATCATCGGGATGAGCAGGGTGCCGGAGTGGGTCGCGCTCACGCCGAGCACGCCCTGGTAGAGCAGCGGCACGTAGAAGGTCGTGCCCATCATGGCGAACGCGGAGAAGAAGGCCACCACGGCCATGATGGAAACCTGGTTGCTGCGGAACAGCGCGAACGGCACCAGCGGATTCTTGGCCACCCGCGTTTCCACGAAGTAGAACGCCACGAGCAGCGCGGCGCCGCCGATCAGCAGCGCGAGCACCTCGGGCGAGGTCCAGGCGTGCCCGTCGCCGGTGAGCGTGAGCCCGATCAGGAGCGGGACCAGCCCGGCCACGAGCGTGATGACGCCGGCGAAGTCGATGTCGCGCCAGCTCGCGCCGCTGCGCACGAACGGGACGCCGATCAGCACGGCGGCGATCGCGAGCACGCCGATGGGCACGTTCACGTAGAAGACCCAGCGCCAGCTCCAGTTGTCGGTGATGACACCGCCGAGCGGCGGCCCGATCACCATGCTGAGGCCGGAGAAGCCGAAGAAGACACCCTGCATCTGGGTGCGCCGCTCCGGCGTGTAGATGTCGGCCAGCAGCGTGAAGACGTTGGCCATCAGCACGCCGCCGAACAGCCCCGCCAGCCCTCGCGCGCCGACCAGCTGGGGCATCGTCTGGGCCGCGCCGCAGAGCCACGACGCCACCAGGAAGCCCGTCAGGCCCACGAGGAGCACCGGTTTGCGGCCGAACAGGTCGCCGAACTTGCCGGCGATCGGCACGACGACGGCGGCCGCGACCGCGTAGGAGACCCCCACCCACGCGTACAGCGACAGGCCGTTCAGGTCGTCGGCGATCCGGGGCATGGCCGCCCCCACCACCGAGACGTCGATCGAGGCCAGAGCCAGGGCCAGGAGTGCGCCGATGGTGGCGAACAGTTGGCCGCGGGTACTCGAACCGGTTTGTTTCATGTCATCGCCTCCCTTTGTTCTTGGCAGCCGTCCCACTTGCTTTTCGGACCCATGCCGACTTCAGCTCACACGAAGCCGCCTTCCGGGTCTGCTCAACACTGAGCATCCGCAGAGCGGCCGGCTTCCTACGATCGGCCGCATGATGACGACCCCGGCAGACCTGGTCAGCGCCCGAGCGGGCGATCATGTGGCGCTCGTCGTGGACGGCGAGCACGAGCTGAGCGTGGCGGACTGGACCGACCGGTCGCAGGAGCTGGCCGGGCGGCTGGCCCCGGTCAGGACGGCGCTGCGGCACGACGACTGGATCGAGCACGCCGTGGCCGCCCTGGCCGTGCACCTGGCCGGTGGCACCGTGCTCGGCCTGCCGCCCGAGCTGCCGGACAGGGAGCTGCGCGCCCGCCTGGCCGAGTGCGCGGCGGACCAGGTGCTGCCCGGCCCGATCGGTGACCACGCGGGCGCGCGGGACGATGACGTCGCCGAGATCCTCTACACCTCGGGCACGACCGGCCGGCCCAAGGCCGTGGCGGTCCCCGTCGCGAACCTCACCTACGGCCACGAGGGCCGCGGGAAGTTGTTCACCGGTGTGGACGGGGTGCTCGCCGCCGTCCCGCTGGGCACGAACGCCGGGCACAGCGCGCTGATGACGGCGATGACCGCCCCGGCCACCACGCACGTGCTGACCGACCTCGGGCCGCAGAACGTGGCCCGCATGCTGGAGAAACTGCGGGTGCCGATGGCGATCGTCCCGCCGTCCACCATGACCCGCATGGTGGCGCACGGGTGGCACGAGCGGTTCGACCTGTCCGGATTGCGGGCGCTCATGCTGGGCTCGGCGCCGGTGCCGATGGCCACGGTCGCCCGGCTCATGGAGGCCCTGCCGGGCGTCCGGATCGTCATCGGCTACGGCTCGACGGAGTCGGCCCCGGCCTTCGTGCACCGTCCGGTGGAGACGCTTCCCACGGAGGCCGACGAAGGGCTGCTGGGCCGGCCGAGCGCGGGCACCGAAGTGAAGATCACCGACGCGGGTGAGATCTGCCTGCGCTCCGACGCCCCGCCCCGCTTCTACCTGACCGACGCCGCCGCCAACGAGCGGACCTTCCGCGACGGCTGGACCCACATGGGCGACCTGGGCGAACTGGACGGGGAGGGGCGGCTGCGCTTCTTCGACCGCGCCGCCGACGCCATCATGTCCGGCGGGCGCCGGATCTCCTCGCTGCGGGTCGAGCACGCGCTGCACTGGCATCCCGAGGTGGTCGAGGCCGCCGCGTTCGAGGGGCCGCAGGGCGTCACCGCGGCCGTCGTCCTGCGTTCCGCCGTGCCCGAGAGCGAGCTGAGCGCCTTCGCCGCCGACCGGCTCGAACCGGCCGAGCGGCCCGCGCGTTACGTCGTCACCGAGACGCTGCCGCGCGGCCCGATCGGCAAGACCCTCAAGCGCGAGCTGGCCCGCACGGCGGGCTAGCTCGCGAGTTCGTGCAGCTTGGTGACGGTCTTCCAGTTGCGGGCGGTGGCGGTCAGGCCGAGCTTCTTCTCCCAGAAGGAGTACGACAACTTGGTGTTGCGCACCCCGTTGGGGCACCAGACGTAGATCTCCTTGCCGACCTGCCGGAACACGTCCGGCTTGAAGGTGTCCGGATCGAGGTCCTTGATCGGCTTGCCGGCCGGCTTCCCGGACAGGAACGTCACCAGGTAGAGGGAGTCGTTGCCGGCCACGTCGCCGAGCGGGTTCGCCTTGAGTATCTCGCCGAGCTGGGTGCCCGTCCTGGCCAGGACGGGCACGTCGACGTCCAGGTCGCGGGCGAGCGCGGCCTTGATCTCGGCCGCCGCCTTGTCGGGGCTCTTGCCGCTGGTGTAGACGACGTTGCCGCTCTGCAGATGCGTCTTGACGTCCTCGAAGCCGAGGCCCTCCAGCAGTTCGCGGAGCTTCGGCATGCTCACCATGTTCCGGCCGCCGACGTTCACGCCGCGCAGCAGCGCCACCTGCCTGGACATGTCGCTCAACCCCTCCTGCCGGCCACCGCTTGGGGACGGAACTGCCTGATGCGCTCAACGAGGTAGGCCGCGTCGTCCTTTACCCACCAGATGAGCGCCGAACCGTAGGAGTGCTGGCACTGCATGCCCAGGACGTAGAGCCCGGGGGCGGCCGTCACGCCGCGCTCCTGCACCGGGGCGCCGCCGTCGTCCAGCACCGGCACGTGCGCCCAGGAGTAGTCGTAGCGGAAGCCGGTGGCCCAGACGACGGCGTCGACCTCGGCCGAGCTGCCGTCCTCGAAGCGCATGGTGCGGCCCTCGGCGCCGACCGCGCGGCCCACGAGCTCGAAGCCGTGCCGCTTGGCCAGCTTCTTCAGGCTCGGCCCGACCAGGATCGTCTTCTTGTGCAGGCGGTCGCGCTCGCCCATCAGCGGCTTGGCGATCAGCCCGAACTTGTCGCCCCACCAGTGCAGGCCCTTGCCCAGGAAGCGGCGGCCGAAGTGCGGCAGCGGCGAGCCCTGCGCCAGCAGGACGCGGCGGCCGGCGGCCAGCTCGGGCGCGATCTGGGCGCCGGAGTTGGCGGCGCCGACCACGACGACCGTCCCGCCGGGCACCTGCGACGGCCTGCGGTAGCGGCCGGTGTGCACCTGGAAGACCTCGGGGTCCAGCCTGCTCGCGAGGTCCGGCAGCTTCGGCAGCCGGTAGGCGCCGGTCGCGATGATCACCTGGGGCGCCTCGAACGTGCCCTTCGTGGTCTCCAGCCGGTAGCCGCCTTCGATGGGCTCCAGGGAGGTGACGCGGGTGCCGAGCTTGACCGGCAGGTCGAACTCCTTGCCGTACGCCTCCACGTAGTCGGCCATCTCCTCCTTGGTCGGGAAGCGGTTCTTCCTGCCGGGGAAGCGCCGGCCCGGCAGGGCGCAGTACTCGGCGATCGTGAAGAGCTCCAGCGAGTCCCAGCGCTGGCGCCACGCCTCGCCGAGCCGGGGTTCCTCGTCCAGGATGATGAAGGGGATGCCGGCCTGCTTCAGGTAGTAGCCGGCGACGAGCCCGCTCTGGCCGCCGCCGACGACGATCACTTCAGTGTCCATGCGGCCATCGTTCCGCGCGGGCGCGGGCCGGTCTGCTCAACACTGAGCATCTCCTGACATGCGAGTACGCGGGGCGCGCGGCCCCGCGTACTCGATGCCGCCGGTGCCTACTTGAGGTTGAAGTTGAGGGTGACGTCCGCCGAGCCATCGCTCTTGGAGACGTAACCCCCCTTGCCGCTCAGCCCCTTCAGGTCGTCGGTGCCGGAGTCCGGCACGACGAACCAGTCGGCCTTGGCCACACCGCCGTCGAAGGTGCCCGTCGTCTGCAGCACGAAGGAGCCCTTCTTGCCACGGACGCTCCCGACGACCTTCTGCAGGCCGACGAAGCTGGCGTCGGTGTCGCTGGCGTAGGCCATGAGGTACTCGGCCCGGCCCTCTCCTTCGATGTCACCGGTCCATGCGTTGGTGACGTGGGCCTGAGTGAGCTTGGGCTGGCCCTTCTTCTCCTCGTAGGGCTTCTCGTCCCATCCGGTGATCTGGTACGAGCCCTTACCTTGGGTAGTCATGTCAGCTCCTTTTTTGCTCTGTTTTTGCGCTACCCCTAAGCCGGGGCGCTATGCGTTCACCGCGCACGCCCCAGGACGATGCAGGTGTTGAAGCCGCCGAAACCGAAGCTGTTGGACAGCGCGTAGCGGATGTCGGCCTTGCGGAGTTTGCCGGGCGCCAGCCGGCAGTCGTCGTTGATCGGATGGCGCAGGTTCAGGTTGGGATGGACGAAGCCGTGGCGGATCTGCACCACGGTGGCGATGGCCTCCACCACGCCGGCCGCGCACATGCAGTGCCCGACCAGCCCCTTGGTGGAGTTGACCCACGGCCGGGCGAAGCTGTCGCCCAGCGCCCGGCGCAGCGCGGCCATCTCGGCCACGTCGCCGATCGGCGTCGCCGTGGCGTGGGCGTTGACGTAGTCGATGTCGCGCGCCCCCACGCCCGCGTTGGCCATGGCGTTGACCATCACCTTGGTCTCGCCCTCCTCGCGCGGGTCGGGCAGGCTGTTGGCGTCCAGCTTCAGGTCGTAGCCGCACAACTCCGCCAGGACCGTCGCGCCCCGGGCGGCGGCCGAGCGGGCGCTCTCCAGCACCATGCAGGCGGCGCCCTGGCCCGGCACGAACCCCTCGTTGTCCTCGTCGAACGGCCGGCACCGGGCCTCCTGCGGCTCCTCGACGCCGGCGACCGCGCCCAGCGTGGCCAGGCCGCGCTTCTCCATCGGCGACAGGTCGGTCATGGCGCCCACCACCAGGCAGACGTCCACGGCCCCCGACTCCACCAGCCGGGCGCCGTTGATGATGCCCACGTTCCCGCTGGCCGAGGCGCCGCCCACGGTGTAGCCCTCGCCTCTGACGCCGAACACCTCGCTGAGCGTGCCGACCCGGTCGGTGTCCATGAAGTGCAGGGCGAACCTGGCCGGCAGGTGGGCCGGGTTGTCCTCGTACTTGGGGTGCAGGTCGTGCGCGTAACCGGAGCTGAGGTTGTGCCCGGCCACGACCAGGCCCATCCGCTCCGGGTCGGCCTTCGCCTCGTGCAGCCCCGCCTGCTCGAACGCCTGCATGGCGGCGACCAGGTCCATCTGCACCGGCTCCGGCGAGCGGCTCGCGGCACGCAGCGCGCTGCGCCGCGTCTCCTCGGGCAGGCGATGGCGGGCCGCCACGGCGTCCTTGAAGCGGAAGCCTTTGACCAGCGCGGCCAGCCGCGGCCCGCCGTCGCCGGGGTCGGCCACGGGGCCGATCCCGCACCGGCCCGCCCGCAGCGCCCTGGTGAACGACGGCACGGTGGAGGCGATCGAGCAGACGATGCCCATGCCGGTGACGACGGTCCTCATGAGTGCCTCGCCAGCAGGTTCACCAGGGACCGGATGTCGTGCACCTCCTGGAACTCCGACACTGGCACGGTCAGTCCGAGGTCCTCCATGCTCATGGTGACCACGTCGGCCCTGTCGATGCTGTTGGCCCCCAGATCGGTCAAGGTGCCCTCGGTCGTCACGTCCTGGGGCCGCAGGTCCGGCAGCACCTTCAGGACATTCTGTTTGACGGTCTCGAAAATCTGCGCGTCGGTCATGGTGTCAACCATTCGTAGGTTCGGTGATAGTCCTTCGTCCCGGTGTTCACCAGGAGGTCCCGATCGAAGCGGGCCCGGCCGAGCAGGTGCTCGTACGCGCCCACGTCGACCTCCTTGTCCCGTTCCGGCACGAGGCAGGTGAGGGTGGCGGGCAGCAGCGCCGCGTACTCGTCGAAGCCGAGCTCGCAGCGGCCGTCCAGATGCTCGCCGATCCGCATCTCGGCCAGCGTCCGCGCCGACTCCTCGTCCACCAGGCCGCTGAAGAACTCCGAGGAGCAGCCGGAGCCGTAGGAGTAGAGGCCGACCCGGGCCGTGCCGTCCAGGGCGGCGTGGTCGATCAGGCTGGCCAGCGCCAGGTAGACCGAGCCGGAGCAGAGGTTGCCCACCCGGCTCGGGTAGGCCAGCGACGGTGACATCCGCCGCTCGAAGTCCTCCTCGACCGACGCTGCCGCTCCCCCTGACTCCCTCATCAGCTTGCGGTGTGCGGCCTTGACCATCCCGGCGAACGGGGTGTGCATCGCCAGATAGTCGAAGGTGGTGGCGAAGTCGGCGTCCTCGACCCTGGCCCGGTAGCCGGCCAGGCAGCTCGTGAGGCAGTCGAGGTAGGCGAACAGCGAGCGGTCGGAGTCGGCGACGTCGAACGTCGGCCCCGGCCGCGCCGAGTCCATCGTCTCGTAGCTGTGGTTGCCGAACGCCCCCAGGTCCAGGTCCAGGATGCGCGGCCGGTCACTGATCAGCACGGCGGCCGCCCCGGCGCCCATCGCGGGCTCGGCGTAGGCGGCCCGCTCGTCCACCAGCGCCACGTCCGTCGCGATCACCAGCGCCTTCGCGCCGGGCGACACACCCGAGGCGACGTACGCGGCGGCGAGCTGGACCGCGGCCGTCGCCGCGTAGCACGCCTGCTTGACCTCCACGACGCGGCAGCTCTTCGGCAGGCCGAGGTACTCGTGCACATAGGACGCCACCGACTTGCTGTAGTCCAGGCCGGACTCGGTCGAGGTGATCAGGATCTCGATACGGTCGTCGCCGGCGATCGGCCGGGCGGCGTTGACCGCGTTCGTCACCGGGTCCTCGAAGGGCAGGCCGACCGAGCGGTTGTGCATCATCAGGTTGCCCAGGCGCTCCGCGTCCAGCCCGCGCCCCTCGAACAGGGCCGGTACCGGGATCTGGGCCAGGCCGCAATAGACGTTGAGCGCCTCGATTCCGACGTTCATCTCACACGCTCCCACAGGAAGTCGACCAAGGCGTCGATGCTGGGCACGCCGCCGAAGGAGGACAGCGGCTCGGAGACGCCGAGCCGGTCGAGCACGGCCAGGATGATCTCGACCCGGTCCACGGAGTCCGCGCCCAGGTCCTTCAGGTGCGCCCCGCCGTCGATCTCGACGCCGGGCAGGATCTCGTCGATCGCCTTGTGCACGACGCCTTCGACGTGTTCACGCGTCGCCATCGGTGTCTCCCCTCCTGAGCACGTGCAGGGTGCTGACCGCGATCGTGCGGCCCCGGTCCTCCATGACGAGGTTGACGATCTCCTCGTTCTCGTTCGCGTTCTCGGTCGGCGCCGGCCAGCTCTCCAGGCGGACGCGCAACACCGAGTCGGCGTTCGCGTTGCCCAGGTAGCAGAGCCGCTGGTCGAGCACGACCCGGCCGAGGAAGTCCGCGACGCTGAAGCCCCGGTGCCGCCAGAAGCGCAGCAGCGCCCAGTCGATGATCGAGAAGTAGGAGGCGAAGTAGAGCAGGCCCACGCCGTTGAGGTCCCTGGACGGCTCCACCGGGTAGTCGGCGGTGAAGGTGACCGGATCGTCCAGCTTGCGGGCCAGGAAGGTGCCGGTGCTCCGCGCGTGGCTGTAGACCCTCCTCGGCGAGTACGCGCCGGGCAGCGTCGGCAGGTGCTCATGCCGGAAGTCCACCGGCGACGACTTGACCAGACCCTCGTTGCTGCCCGGGGCGCTCCGCGAGATCCAGCGGTTGAAGGTCTCCACGTAGATGCGGCCGGGGTCGTCGAAGGCGTAGAAGCGGTCCGGGTCCAGCGCCTCCGCCTGGCCGCCGCCGCGGCCGATCCGGTGCAGGGCCAGCACCGACTCGCTGCCGAAGCCGAACAGCCGGGAGGTGACCTCCAGCTCGTCGCCGAACGTCAGCGCGTTGACGTGCAGGTCCCGGCTGCCCCGGACGTGGAAGTAGTAGAACGACAGGTACGTCGGATCGCCGGCCGCGTTCTTCGCGTCGAAGGCGTTCGTGCCGCACAACGCGCTGACCGTGTCCCAGGTCCAGTCGCCGACCTCGCCCATGAACAGCGAGTTGTGCCCGCACATGCCGGGTTTCACCAGCGCGGTCCTGGTCACGGTGCTCTCGTCAATTCTGTTCATCATGGACCTCGCTGAACTCGCAGAAGTCGAGGATGAGCCGGTTGACCCGGTCGGGACTGGTGAGCTGCGGGAAGTGCCCCGCGTCGGGGATCTCCTCGTAGCGGGCGTCGGGGATCGTGCCGTGCAGCAGGTGCGCGGTCTTGGCCGGGATCACGGTGTCGTGCCGGCCCTGGATGATCAGGGTGCGCGCCCGTACCTCCTCCAGCCGGTCGCCGAGGTCGGGACGCTCGGCGAACACGTCCAGGTAGCGCAGGCCGACCTGCGGAGCCATGCTCTCGGCGCGCAGCAGCAGCCGCATCAGCCCGGCCCGCCGCTTGCGCAGCCGCTTCGAACCGCTGCCCTCGATGACCCGGTCGAAGTCCTGGGTGGCCACCACCTCCAGCTTGTCGATGTCGCCGGCGCGGTTGCCGATGCGGTAGGAGCTGCCGATCAGGATCAGCGACTCGGTGTCCTCCGGGTAGGCCAGCGCGTACGTCAGGGCGATCAGGCCGCCGAACGACGCCCCGGCCACGTGCGCGGGGCCGCCCGCGACGTCGTGGCAGAGCCTGGCCAGGCCGTCGAGTGACAGGTCGGCGGCGGCCGTGGTGTGGCCGACACCCGGATGGTGCACGCTCGTCACCCGGAAGCGGTGCGCCAGGCCCTCGAACTGCCGGGCGTAGACGCCGGCGCCGATGTTGAACGGGTGCATGAGCAGGAGCGGCGGCCCCGAACCGGCGCTGAACATCTCGACGTCCCCGTCCGGGGTGTGCACGATCTCGTGCTCCACGTCGGCGTGGTGCTCGCGCAGGATCGCCAGGTTGAGGTTGTCCGCGTCCTTGCTCCGCTGCTCGGGATGAGCGTCCTTTCTCCGTTGTTCGGGTGCTTTGTTGGAATGAGCGTCCTTTCTCCGTTTTTCCGTGGACCTCTTGGCAGGAGCGTCGCCGCCGAGGACCGTACCCAGGCGGGCGGCGGCCTCCTTGGCCTCCTCAACGCTCAGACCGACCGGCACCGCGAGCCGCACCAGGCCCGCGCGGCCGAAGTGCGGAGCGCCCCTGATGCCCGTCTCCCGGAAGATCCGGACGTGGTCGGCGTCCTTGAGCAGCACGCAGTGGCCGCCGGCCGGGCCGTCCAGCGGCACGCCCGACTCCGACAGGCCCTGCCAGAGCGCCGTCACCGCGTCCATCCGGGCACGCACCTGCTCGACCACCGTCTCGCGATCCTCCAGCGCGGTCGCGATGATCCTGCGGTTGGCCAGAGCGACGTCCCGGCCCCACGTCTCCAGCCGTTCGTCGACCCGCCGCCGCAACGCCTCGTCGCGGGTGGCGAGCAGCCCGCCGAACGGCACCCCGAAGTCCTTGGACAGGCTGATCGTCGCGCTGTCGGCCAGGCCCAGGATCTCACGGACGACCTCCCACACGTCCCGGCCGTCCGCGACCGCCACCGCGTTCTCCACCACGCGGGCACCGTCGATCACCAGCGGGACGCCGTGCCCGGCCGCGGCCTCCTTGACCGCGCGCAGGTTCGCAAGGGAGGCCGGCCGGCCGCCGGCCGCGTTGTTGCTCACCTCCACGCAGACGAACGACACCGGCTCGTCCCCGGCCAGCTCCGACCGGAGCGCCTCGACGTCGACCTCCGCGCCGCCCGGGATCTCGACCGGCTTGAACCCGTTGTCGGCCAGGCTCAGGAACCACGTCGGGAACAGGCCGTTGTGCAGCACCCGTCCCCGCCGCCCCGGCCACGACCGGCACAGCAGCGCCTCCGCCGACCGTCCGGAGCCCGTCGGGACCACGAAGGGGAACGGCAGGACCTCGGTGCCGGGCGTGTCCGGGCGGGTGGCCGACCGATCCGTCAGCCGCCGCAGCCGCTCGGCGATCCAGGGGGCGTCCAGCTCGGCCCAGGAGTCGGTGATCAGGTCGGTGGTGATGTGGTGGGCGGGGATGCGGGCCGGCTCGTCGCCGTGCGCGGCGAGCAGCCTGTCCCTGGCGGCCGGCTGGTCGTCGGTGTCCCCGGAGGGCTCCTCTTCCACGACAGGCGTACGCGCGTCGGGCTTCGCTTCCACGACCGGCTTCTGCTCCGTGGCGAGCTTCGCTTCCGGCTTCTCATCGGCGGCGGGCTTTCTGTCCGCAGCAGGCTCTTCTTCTGCGGCGGTGCTGATGTTCGGGTCCGCGATCATCAAGATGATCTCGGACACCGGAGTACGGTCCGGCCCTTCCGGCTGGCACAGGTAGATGGGCACGTTGACCGGCCGGAACTTGTTCTTGAACTGGAAGTTCCCCTCGCCGAAGATCCCCACCGAGCGCAGCTCGTCCAGCGCCTCCCTGACGTCCGGGGCCGCGTTGGCCGACTCCTCCGTCTCCACGCCGAAGCTCGCGCCGAAGCTGAACATCGTGCACCCCTCGTCCACGAGCTGCTCGATGACGCGCACGATCGCGAACTCCAGCCCGCCGAGCGGCATGCCCTTCGGATAGAACTCGACGTCCAGCAGGTAGCCGTGCTCCGACGGGATCTCCGTGATGACGACGGCGTTGGCCACCTCGTCGCCCAGATACGTGACGAAGACGCGATGCCTGCGGTCAAGCCGGCCCTCCTCGATCTCCCGCCGGACGACCGACACGTACGGGTTGACCATCTGCTTGCGGTCGGCCCACTCGTTCACCAGCTCGGCCAGCCTGCGGTCCATCGCGGGGTCGTCGCCCGAGCGGTACTCGACCGTCCGGCACTCGCCCGCCTTGCAGAAGCGCCGCACCATGTAGCGCAGGCGTTCCATCCGGCCGCCCTTGAGGGTGAAGGAGCCCAGGTCCTCAAGCCGCTGCACGGCCCCGAACGGCGTCGCACTGTACGGCTGCCCGGCCACCTCGCGCACCGGGATGAGGGAGAGGAAGTTGGGCCGCAGGCCGTTCGCCTTCGCGTATCCGGCGTACTCCTCGACCAGCTCGTGGAAGTACTCTTCCGAACCCGCGTAGTTCCAGGCCAGCATGTTGCCGCCACCCTCGGAGAAGTGCAGGTATCCCTTTCTGGCCGAGCCGATGAAGGCCAGCGGCGCGATGTCGCGTCCGGCCAGGCCACCCTCCTTGGCGTGGCGGCGGTCGATGTCCGCCACCAGTTCGCGCAGCTCCGGATGCCGGTGCAGGTCCCGCTTCAGCAGCACGACCGGCTCGCCGTCGCGCGCCTCCGCCTCGTGCAGCGCGGGCTCGTCCGGCTCCAGCGTGCTCTGAACGGCGTCGGTGCCGCACTCTTCGCGCAGGTGCGCGGCCAGCTCCGCGAGCGTGGGGTGGTCGAACAGCAGGGTCTTGTGCAACGCACCGACCTGCTTCTCCAGGGCGCTCACCACGCGCAGCATCTCGAAGGAGGTGAGCCCGTTGCTA
Source organism: Nonomuraea sp. NPDC002799 (assembly GCF_053592075.1). NCBI lineage: Bacteria > Bacillati > Actinomycetota > Actinomycetes > Streptosporangiales > Streptosporangiaceae > Nonomuraea > Nonomuraea sp. NPDC002799. Next base: position 105,313 of record NZ_JBSFVA010000004.1, on the reverse strand, counting down.
GCGAAGTCGCGGTCGCGGTCGAGCGGGCGCTCGATGATCGAGCCGATCAACTCCGCGAGCTGCCCGTCCAGACCGGTCGCCACCTCCTCCCGCACGGACTCCTGCTCCGGCTTGGGGTCCGGCTTCGAGGCCGGCTTGGGGTCCGGCTTGGTTCTCAGCTCCGGCTTGGGGTCCGGCTCGGGCCGGGGGGTGTCGGTGATGGCCGCCTCCACGGCACCGGCGAGCCGGTCCACCGTGTCGTACTCGTACAGCTCCGCTGCCTGCAGATCGAGGGAGAAGGCGGTGTTGATCGCCTTGACCAGCTCCATCCTGAAGATGGAGTCGAGCCCCAGGTCCCCGAAGGGGGTGTCCACGTCCACGCCGGCCGGGTCGGTGTTCAGGATCGAGGAGAGCCGTTCGCGCAGCATCTCCTCCACCCCGGCGGGCCCGCCGGCGCTCCCGGCGGGCGCGACCGGCGTCTCGTCCAGTTCCACGGCCTCCGCCCGCTCGGCCGGGCCGGCCACGCTCCGCGCCTGGCCGCCCTTGGCGGCGCGCAGGCGCACCTTCCCGTCGCTCGTCCGCTGGACGACCCCGCCAACCCCGCCGACCTGCTGGAGGAGTCCGTCGGCCTGCGGAGCGATCCGGTCGGCCTGCGGGGCAGCCCCATCATCCTGCGAGGCGGGCCGCGTCGGCGTGGGAACCGTGAACCAGTGCTCGGTGCGGGCGAAGGGCGGGCCGGGGAGCGAGACCCGCACCGGGCGCGGGTCCTGCCACATGTGCAGCCAGTCCACCTCGCTGCCGGAGACCCACGCCTCCGCGACGTCCTCCAGCCCGGTGCCCCACGGCGCCGGGGCGTCCTTGCGGGCGGTGCCCCTCTGCACCTCGTCCAGCTCACCGCTCAGCGCCCGGACCGCCTGCTCGCGATCGCGGACGACCACGGCGAGCCGCTCGGCGAGGGGGCGGCGTCCGACCTGCAAGGTGTACGCGATGCGGTCGAGCCCGATCTCCGGATGTTCGCGCAGGTGGCGGGCGACGCTCGCCGCGTACTCCTCCAGGGCCTCCTTACTGGCCGCCGACAGGACCAGCAGCCGCGGCTCCCCTTCGGCGTCCGCCGGGATCTCCTGCCGGTACGCCTCCAGCACCACGTGCGCGTTCGTGCCGCCGAAGCCGAACGAGCTGAGCCCGGCCACCCGGTCCGCCCCGTCCCACGGTGTGAGCTTCGTGTGGATGGCGAACGGAGTCCCTTCCAGCCGCACGTACGGGTTGGGGCGCTCGTAGTTGATCGTCGGTGGCAGCGCCCCGTGACGCATGCAGAGCAGCACCTTGAGCAGCCCGGCGATGCCGGACGCCGCCTCCAGGTGGCCGATGTTGGTCTTCACGGAGGCGAGGGCGATGTGCGGGGCGTCGGGCGCGGGCCGCCCCCGGTCGGCGTACAGCCGGGCGAACGCCTTCTTCAGGCCCTCGATCTCGATCGGGTCGCCGAGCCTGGTGCCGGTGCCGTGCGCCTCGATGTAGCTCACCCGCGCGGGATCGACGTCCGCCTTGCGGTAGGCGTCGAGCAGCACGCGCGCCTGCGCCTCGGGGTTCGGCGCGGTGAGCGAGCTGGCCCGGCCTCCGTGATTGACCGCGCTGCCCCTGACCACGGCGAGGATCTGGTCGCCGTCCGCCAGCGCCGCCTTCAGCGGCTTGAGCAGCACGGCTCCGCAGCCCTCGCCCCGGCCGTAGCCGTCGGCGCGCTCGTCGAACGTCTTGCAGACGCCGTCCTCGCTGGTCATGCCGGACTGGGCGAACGCGATGTAGAGCCCCGGGCTCAGCGTCAGGTTGACGCCACCGGCGATGGCCGCGTCGCATTCGCCGTCCTCGATGGCGCGCACCGCGTGGTGCAGGGCGACGAGGGAGCTGGAGCAGGCGGTGTCCACCGCCTCGCTCGGGCCGCGCAGGTCCAGCAGGTGCGAGACGCGGTTCGCCAGGATGCAGTTGGCCACGCCGCTGGCCGTGTGCGCCTCGACCGGCACCCCGTACTCGCGCAGCAGGTCGTCGTAGTCGCAGGCGGACACGCCCGCGAACAGGCCCGTCCTGGTCCCCGCCAGGTCGGCGGGCCGGTAGCCGGCGTCCTCGACGGCCCGCCAGACGGTCTGCAGGAACAGCCGCTGCTGCGGGTCCATCATCGCCGCCTCCTTGGGCGAGATGCCGAACAGCGCGGCGTCGAAGGAGCGGACATCGTCGAGGAACCCGGCGCGGACGTTCGCCGTCTCGGGGTTCTCGCGCAGCTCGCGCCGGTCCTCGGGGACCGAGCGGGTGAGGTCGTGTCCTTCGGCCAGGTGCCGCCAGAAGTCGGTCAGGTCGGCGGAGCCGGGCAGACTGCCCGCCATGCCGACGATCGCGACGCCGCCGAGGGGGGAGGTCCCGGCGCCGGGCCGTGAGGGCGAGTTCACGGTCTCCGGCGCCGGGCCTGGCTCGGCGTTCTCCCGCTGGTCAGCGGGCTCTGCGACAGGTAGTACGGAAGGTGTGTGGACGGCAGGCTCTTCAGCAGGTACGGGCGGCGTGTGGACGGCAGGCTCTTCAGCAGGCACGGGCGGCGTGTGGGCGGCGGCCACTTCGGCCGGGTGCTCCGTGAGCAGGTGGTCGCAGAAGGCGGCCAGGTTGGACGCCTCGAAGAGCACGGTCGGCAGCAGGTCCAGCGAGTAGCGCTCGTTGACCTGGTCCACCAGCTCGGTCAGGGAGATCGAGTCGAACCCCATGTCCATGAGCTCGGCGTCGAGGTCCACGTGCTCCTCGCCCACCAGCAGGAATCCGGCCGCCGCCCGGCGCAGCTCCGCCTGGACCGCCTCGCTCGGATCGTCGCCTGACCTGGTCGTCTCCGGCGCGGACATGGGCTCGCTCATCTCCATAACCTCGGGTTCGGGGGTCGTGGGCGGCTGGGACTGTTCGGGGGCGGGGGCGGAGGGGCCCTCGACCACGGCGAAGCTCGTCTCGGATCCGGCGAGCCCCCTGGTGAAGGCGGTGAGCCCGGCGGCGGTGCCCATCGGGACGCTGCCCCAGCGGCGTTCGAACAGCCGGCGGGTGGCGTCGTCCACCGTCATGCCGCCTTCCTCCCACAGCGGCCAGCCGACGGCGAGCGTCCTGCCGTACCCGAGCCGCTCGCGCCGGTCGGCGAAGTGGTTGAGGAAGGCGTTGGCGTAGGCGTAGTCGATCTGCCCGATGTTGCCGGTCTCGGCCGCCACGGACGAGAACAGCGCCAGGAAGCCCAGCGGCTGCCCGCGCAGGGCCTCGTCGAGCAGTGTGGTGCCGAGGATCTTGGGGCTCAGGACGGCCCGCGTGTCCTCGGGACGTTTGCGCACGGCTCGGGCGTCCCGGTGGATTCCGGCGGCGTGGATGACGCCGTGGAAGGGGCCGTACTGATCGAGCAGGTCGCGCAGGTCGCCGGCCGAGCACACGTCGGCGCGCACGTAGACGGCGGGCAGCCCGGCGATCCGCCGTGCGGTGTCGTCACCGGGCTCGGACCGTCCGGTCAGGACCAGCTTCGCCGCCCCCCGCTCGGCGAGGAAGCGGGCGAAGGTCAGCCCGATGGCGCCGGCGCCGCCGGTGATCAGGTACGTGCCGTCCCGGCGGACGTCCAGGCCCGGCGGGGGCGGCTCGTACGGTTCCATGCCCTTCAGCAGGCGGGTGCCGTCACGGTAGGCGACCTCGGAGACCCGCTGCTCCGGACCGGTGCCGGCGGCGGGCGCACGCAGCTCGGCCGCGACCTGCTCCGGGCCGGCCCCCGTGACGCACACGCCGCTGAACTTGGTGTGCTCCAGGGCCAGCGTTCTCAGCGCGGCGGCCAGGGCGGTGTGGTGCGGCTCGCCGGTCGAGGCGGACACCACCACCCGCAGCGGTCCCCCTTCGCGCAGGACGGCCGTGGCGGTCCACAGCAGGGCTTCGAAGGCGGCGCTGCCGGGGAACGGGTCCGACGGGGCGATCACGAGCGCGTCCGGCGCCTCGTCCAGGTCACTGAGCAGGCGGGCGGCGTGCTCGGGCTCGGCGGGGTCGATGGTGTACGAGCCCGCGTCCACGGCGAACGCGTCCCCGAGCCGGACCCGGACGCCGCCGAGCACCTCGGCGAGCCGGTCGTCCTCGGTGACCACCAGGACCGCGCTCGGCTCCCAGGTCTTGCCGGGAAGCGGGGCAGGCGTCCAGACCGGCCGCAGATAGGTGCAACGCACGTCGGCGGCTTCCCGCCCCACCGGCTCACCCTCGGGGGTCGATACGGAAACCGGCGCGGGGACCGGCGCTGCGGCCGGTTCAGTGGCCGGTTCAGCCTTCACTGCAGCCGCCGGTTCAGTGGCCGGTTCAGCCGCCGGTGCAGTGGCCGGACCCGCCTCTGCGGACTCCGAACGCTGCACGGACCCGGCCGGCTGCGCCGGTGCCGGCTGCTGGGCGGAGTCCGACGGCAGCCAGTAGCGGCGCCGGTCGAAGGGGTAGGGCGGCAGCGTGACGCGGCGCGGGTGCGGCGCGGGCCACCTCGTCCCCCAGTCCACCCGGGCGCCCGCGACCCATCTCTCCGCGAGCCGCCAGGCGCCGTCGTCCGGCGGAACCTCGTCCGACCCGGCTTCCGCCATACCTGCGATCATTCTCTCGTCCGACCCGGCTTCCGCCGTACCCGCGATCACTCCCTCGGCCTCGCCGGCCTCCGCGAAGGACCGCAGCCGGGCGGTGAGCTCGTCCAGGTTGCCGGCCCGCACGGCGAGCCGTTCGGGCAGCTCCGCCCGGCCCACCTGGGTGGTGTAGGCCAGCTCGGCCATCCTGCTCGCGGCGACGTCGGCGGCATCGGCGACCCCGCCCGCCATGGCGCGGAGCTGGTCGTGGGTGCGCGCCGAGAGCAGCACCACGTGCTCGCCCGCGTCGGCGGGCGGCGCTCCGGTGACGGGCACGTACTCCTCCAGGACCACGTGCGCGTTGGCTCCACCGGCCCCGAACGAGCTCACCCCCGCCCGGCGCGGGAACGTCTCATCGTCCAGGACGGGCCGGTGCCAGTCGGTCAGCCGGTCCGGCGGACGGAAGGGTGACGCGGCGAAGTCGATCTTCGTGTTGGGGGTCACCAGGTTCGCGCAGGGAGCCACCTGCCCGTGCTGGAACTGCAGCAGCACCTTCGTCAGCCCGGCGATGCCCGCCGCCCCCTCCAAGTGCCCGATGTTGGCCTTGACGGAGCCGACCATGCGGTCCACGCCGTCTCCGTCGTCGGAGCCGAACGCCCTGGTCAGGCTGGCGATCTCGATGGGGTCGCCGAGCGCGGTGCCCGTTCCGTGCGCCTCGACGTAGGAGATGGTCCGCGGGTCCAGCCCGGCCCGCCGCACCGTCTCGGAGACCAGATCGGCCTGGGCGGCCGGGTTGGGCACGGTGTAGCCGGCGGTCTTCCCGCCGGCGTTGGCGAAGGCGCCCTTGATGACGCCGTAGATCCGGTCGCCGTCCGCCTCGGCGGCGGCCAGGGGCTTGAGCAGCACCGCGCCGACACCTTCACCCGGCACGAAGCCGTCCGCCGCCTCGTCGAACACCTTGCAGGCGTCGTCGGCGGCGAGCATGTTCAGCGAGCAGAGCGCGACGAAGTGGGCGGGGTGCAGGATGAGGTTCACGCCGCCGGCGATGGCGTGCGCGCATTCGCCGCGCCGCAGGCTCTCGCAGGCGAGCTGGATCGCGGTCAGCGAGGACGAGCAGGCCGAGTCGACGGCGAAGCTCGGCCCGCGCAGGTCGAAGAAGTACGACACCCGGTTGGCGATCGACCAGTACGCCGAGTGCGCCCCGGCGAACCTGCCGCGCGGCCAGCCTTCGGCCGCCGCCATCCGGCCGTAGGAGCCGTACATGGTGCCGACGAAGACACCGGTGCGCTGCTGTCTGGTGTGCTCGCTCAGGTAGCCGGCGTCTTCGAGCAGGGTCCAGGCGGTCTCCAGGAACAGGCGCTCCTGCGGGTCGGTGATCTCGGCGTCGCGCGGGAGGATGCCGAAGAACGGCGCGTCGAACTCCTCGACGCCCTCGATGAACCCGCCCCACCGGCTGTAGGTGCGTTGCTTGCGGCCGCGTTTGGGGTCGTACAGGGCGTCCAGGTCGAAGCGGTCCGCCTCGGTGATGCAGTTCGTCCCCTCCGCGAGGTTGCGCCAGAAGGCGGGCAGATCAGGAGAGGCCGGGTAGCGGCCGGTCACCGCGACCACGGCGATGTCGAGGGCCTGCGTATCGGGCTCCCGCCGCCGTGTGACCGGCGCCGGCTCCTCCCGCGCGGGCTCCTGTCCCAGGGCCGCGCGCAGGCGCTCGCCGTGCTCGGCCTCCAGGTGCGCGGCCAGCTCCTCGATGGTCAGGTTCTCGAACAGGAGGGTGGACGGCAACGGGCCGAGGTCCTGTTCGAACCGGTGGATGACGTTCTGGCTCACCAGCGAGTCGATGCCGAACGTCTCGAACGTAGCGCGCTCGTCCAGGTCGGCCGAGCCGTACTTGAGCACCTCGGCGAAGACCCGCTTGACGTAGTCGCGCGCGCCGGTGCCGGTGGCGGCCGCCGCCGCGCCCACCAGGACGCACTGGTCGAGCTCCTCGACGGGCGTGCCGGGGATGCCCAGCGTGCGGGCGGGCGTGAGACCGGCGTCCCTGAACGCCCGGTGCCACTGGACGGCGCTGAGCAGCGGGCTGTGCGGCAGCCGCAGCTCCTCGTCCGTGGCGCGCCACCATCCCGGGGTCAGCCCGAAGGTGAGGGTCAGGAAGTCGGCCGCCCGGGTCACCTCGTTGACCAGCAGCCGCCCGCCGGGGCGCAGCAGGGCCGCGGCGTTGCGCAGCGTCCGGCCGAGGTCGGCGGTGGCATGCAGCACGTTCGTGGCCAGCACGACGTCGTACGTCCCGGTCTCGAAGCCCTGCTCGGACGGGTCCCGCTCCACGTCGAAGAGCTCGTAGCGGAGGTCCGGGCGGCGTTCGCCGAACTCCCGCTCGCCGTGGCGCAGGAACCCGGCCGAGATGTCGGTGTAGGTGTACTCGACGTCCCGGCCTTCGAGGGCGTCCAGGACGAAGCCGGTGCTGGCGCCCGTACCGGCCCCGATCTCCAGAACGCGTCCGGGCCCGCCGCGGGCGACCTCTTCGCCGAGCAGCCGGTTGAAGTGGTCCGAGACCGCCTGCCCCTTGTAGACCTGCTCGACCAGGGTCATCGACCCGCCGGGGAACAGCACCTCCATGGGGTCGCGCGCACCCGACAGCACGCCGGGCAGCGCCTCGACGCAGGCGGTCAGCAGCTTGACGTGCGGTTCCAGGTCGGGGAAGCGGGCCAGCACCTCCTGCGGCGACGGCTCCCGCGCCGGCCTGTCCAGCAGGTGGAGGACGGCGGCGTGCAGCCGCCCGCGGCCCTCCCGTACGTCCTGAATGGCGCGGATCTGGTCCGCCGAGCGGCGCAGCAGGCCGCGGGCCAGCTCGTCGAGCTCGGCGAACGCCGCCCGAGCCCGCTCCAACGTGGCACGCTCGCCACCGTTCCCACGCTCGCCGTGACCGCGCTCGCCGTGACCGCGCTCGCCACCTTGGCCGTGCTCGCCGGTGCCGGCGGTGCGCACGCCGATGCGGGCCAGGCCCTCAGGCTCCGCCTTGACGACGAGCGCCTGCCGCACCCCCGCTGCCAAGATGGCAGCCAGCGCCGCCATGCCCTCCTCGGGCTCGATCGAGGCGATGCCCAGCTCGGCGAACCTGCCGTCGTAGCCGCCGCCCGAAACCGCGCCGACGCTGCCCCAGTAACCCCAGTTGATCACACTCACCGGCCGGTCGCGCAGGCTCAGCGCGTAGGCGTCCTCGAACGTGCTGGCGGCCGCGTAGTTCGCCTGCCCGCCCACCTCGACGAACGAGGCCGCCGAGGAGAAGTAGGCCAGGAAGTCGAGCGGCTCGTCCGCGAGCGCCGCCGCGAAGACGGCCGCTCCGGCGACCTTGGGCGCCAGCACCTCGGCGAACGCGGCGTCGTCCATGTTGGCGAGCGTCATGTCGCGCAGCACCAGAGCCGCGTGGAAAGCGCCGTGGATCTCGCCGAACCGCTCCCGCGCCGCTTCGACGGCCCGGCCGAACGCGGCCCGGTCGGCGACGTCGGCCGCCAGGTACACGGCCTGGCCCCCGAGCGACTCGATCTCGGCGAGCTGCTCCTGGATCTCCGGCGTGACCTCGCGGCGCCCGACGAGCGCGAGCCGCGCGCCGGCGGTGGCGGCCAGATGCCTGCTCAGCGTGCGGCCGAGACCGCCCGTCCCGCCCACGATCAGGTACGTCCCGCCGTCCCGGAACGGGCTGCCCTGGGCGTCCAGGGTCAGCGGCTCCAGCGTGCGGACGTACCGGCGGCCGGCGCGCAGCGCCACCAGGTCATCGGTGCAGCCCTCGGCGCGCACCAGGCGGGCGAGTTCTGCGGGACGCGGGGATGTGGTGCCCACGTCGATGGTTCCGACGGTCCAGCGCGGGTGCTCGGCGGCCACTGCTCTGGTCAGGCCGATCACACCCGCCGCGTGCGAGACGGTCTCCTCGTCCCCGACTCGCACGGCTCCCGCGAGAACCACCTTCACTGTCGGCGCCCATCCGCCGCGTCCCTGCTCGGAAAGTCGTTTGACCAGGCGGAACACGTCACGCGTGGTCGGGTCGTCCGCCGGTGCCGAGCCGTCCTGGCCGGTCGCGGCGAGGACGTACACGGTGTCGTACCGCTCCTGCGGCAGGCCGGAGCCGTCCAGCGGCGCCAGGCGGCCGTCCTCGTGCGCGGCCAGCAGGGCGCGGGCGAGCGGCTCGCCGGCGGGGGTGTGCAGCACGAGCGCCCGCCCGCCACCCGCGGCCGGTCCGGCGTTCTCTTCTTCGCGCCAGACCGGCGCGAAGATCATGCCGTCGGTCGTGGCGCGGGGTGGCCTGCTCCGCAGGACGACTCCCCGGAACTCGGCCCGGACCTGCCCGCCGGCGTCCGCGAGCCGGACCGTGTACCTGTCCCGGCCCTCGTCGGTCACGTGCGCGTAGGCGGGGCCGGTGACCGGCCCGTCCAGCTCGGCCGACTCCACGCTGAACGGCATCGCGGGCTCGGCGCCCTCCGGACGCAGCGCCACGATGCTCTGGAGTGCGCCGTCCAGGAGCGCTTCCCAGCGCGCGCCGTCCCGCAGGACGCCGAGGGCCTCGCCGGTGCCGACGCGGATCTCGCGCAGTACCCGGAACGCGGGGCCGTACCGCAGGCCGGCGCGGTCGAAGGCGCGGTAGAGGTCCTCGGCGCTGCGGCGGCCCGCGCAGCGCGTCTCGATCTCGGCGATGTCCAGCCGCCGCCGCTCACCGCTCACGCTCCGCAGGGTGCCGCCGACGTGCCCGCCCAGCTCGAAACCGCCGTCGTCATGCACGACGACGTCCAGGGGCCGGGCCTCGCGCACCTCGAACGGACGCAACCAGCGGACCCGCTCGAACCGCACCGGCGCGGGCAGCCCGCTACGGGCGGCGGCGATCGTCAGAGAAGCCACACCGGGCAACACGGGAGTGCCACCGATCCGATGATCGGCCACCAGCCAGTCATCAGGACGAACCCACCCTTCACGACCGTCCTGAGCGGACACGTTCTGAGCGGACACGTTTTCAGCGGACGCGGGCTGAGCAGGCGTGGGCTGGGCCGGGTGGCCGTCGCGGCCGACCCAGTGGCGCTGGTCGTCCGCGAACGGGTACACCGGCAGTGGCACCCGCCGCCCGCCTGCGGTCAGGTCATTCCAGTCGAGATCTTCCCCGGACGCGTACCTCTCGGCGAGGCGTCCCGCCTCGCCCCGCGCCGCGCGGGCGCCGTCACGCAGTTGCCCGCGCAGATCCGCGACATCCCTGACCACGTACGCGCTCCGCGCCCCCGCCAGGTGCGACCGGCCGACGGCGAGCGTGTGGGCGACGTCCCGCACGTCGAGCTCCGGGTGACCGTCCAGGTGGCCGGCCAGTTCGGTACACAGCCGTGCCAGGGTCCGCTCGTTCGACGCCGACAGGGGCACGACGACGTCCTGACTGCCGTGCGCGCCGGTGCGGGGTTCGCGGGAGGGCGCCTCGGAGAGCACGACGTGGCAGTTCGTCCCGCTGAAGCCGAAGCTGCTCACGGCCGCCACCCGTTCCCCGGAGCCCTGGGCCGTCCACTCCGACAACTCCGTGACCACTTCGAGCGCGCCGTCCGCAAAGTCGATCTTCGGGTTCGCCCGCACGTACCCCGGCGACGGCGGCAGTTGCCGGTGCCGCAGCGCCAGCAGCGTCTTGAGCAGCCCGCCGATCCCGGCCGCCATCGTGGTGTGGCCCACGTTCGCCTTGAGCGATCCGATGCGGCACGGGCGCTCGCGGACCTCGCCGAACACCTTCGCCAGAGCCTTGACCTCGATCGGGTCACCCAGCTCCGTCCCGGTGCCGTGCGTCTCGACGTAGTCGACCGCGCCGGGCCTGATGCCAGCCCGCCGGTGCACCTCGGTGAGCAGCTCCGCCTGTGAGGAGGCGCTGGGGGCGGTGATGCCGTTCGACGCGCCGTCGCCGTTGACGCCGCTGGCCCGGATGACGCCGTGCACGTGGTCGCCGTCCGCCAGCGCCCGGTCGAGGCGCTTCAGCACGACCACGCCGACGCCCTCGCCCAGCACGATGCCGTCCGCCGACTCGTCGAAGGGCGCGCAGGTCCCGGTCGGCGAGAGCATCCCGGCCTTGCTGCACCAGACGTGCATCCTCGGGGTGTTCATCACGGCCACACCGCCGGCGACCGCCGCCTCGCACTCCCCGCGCCGGATGCTCTCGCAGGCCAGGTGCACGGCCACCAGCGAGGACGAGCACGCGGTGTCCACGGCCATGGTGGGCCCGCCGAAGTCCAGCAGGTACGCGATCCGCGCGGGCAGCACCGACGAGGCGTTGCCGAGAAAGGCGTGCCCGGTGTCGTCGCGCCCGGCCGCCGCGAGCAGGCTCGCGTAGTCGCCCGCTCCGCAGCCCACGAAACATCCCCACGGCCTGCGGCCCGACCTGCCCGCGTACCCGGCGTCCTCCAGGGCGTGCCACGCCTCCTGCAGGAACAACCGCTGCTGCGGGTCCATCAACTCCGCCTCAAGGGGTGAGAGCTTGAAGAAGCCCGCGTCGAAGGCGTCGACGTCGGCGAGCATGGCCCCCCACTTGCTGTACGTCCTGCCCGGCGCCATCCGGTCGCTGTCGTACACCTCCGACACGTCGAACCGCTCGGGCGGCACCTCCCGGATGCTGCATCGCCCGGCCGCCAGGTTCTCCCAGAACGCCTGGAGGTCCGGCGCGTCCGGGAAGCGCCCGGCCATCCCGATGACGGCGATGTCCCCGTCACGTCCCGGAACTTCTTCGACGGTCTCCACCGACTCCAGCGTGACCACCTTGCCGGCCGGCGTGGGCGTCTCCTCGGCCGCGATTTCCGGCTCGGCGCGGTCACCGTCAAGCGACGGCAGCTGAACACGACCTGCCCGCTCCGGCTCGGCGCGGTCACCGTCGAGCGACGGCAGCCGAACACGGTCTGCCCGCTCCGGCTCGGCGGACTCCGATGGCTCGGCCCGCTCGCTCTGCTCGGTCCGTTCGGTCTGTTCGGTCCGTTCGGTCCGTTCGGTCTGCTCGGTCTGCTCGGTCGCGGGAGCGTCCTCCTCCGTGGTCTGCCGCCCGGGGGCGGGTTGCGGTGAAGGAAGGCGCAGGCCGTCGGCGGTCGCGGCGTCGCGGACGGCGTCCACCAGGGCGGCGATGGTCGGGTGGTCATAGACGGCGACGGAGTCCAGATCCAGGCCGAAGCTGCGGTTCAGGTCCCGGACGATCTCCACGGCGCCGATCGAGTCCAGCCCCATCTCGCTGAAGCTCAGCGAGATGTCCACCTCGTGGGCTTCCAGGTAGAGGTGGTTCATGAGCGTGCCCTCGATGACCCGCCGCACCTCCGCCGGATCGGGACCGCCATCCGTGGAAACCGGCTCCTCGCGGCGTCCGCTCTGCTCATCACGTGCGTGTTCGCTCTGGTCATTACGTGCGGGCGCGGGGCGCTCGGTCCTGGGCTCGTTCCTGAAGGTGTCCACCTTGGCGAAGTACTCGTCGACCCGGGCCAGCGACTCCTCCCCCAGCACGCGCTCGTGCATCCCGGACTCCCCGGCGATGACGCCGGACAGCCGGTCGAGCACCCGTCCGGCCAGCTCGGACTTGAGCGCCCGCAGGGCGGGCAGCGGCAGGGCGGCGATCGAGCGGGCGTGCCTGAGCGCCGCCTTGAGCACGTCCCGCTGCGGCAGGACGGTCACCCCGGCGCCTCGCCCGGCGAGCTCCTCGCCCGTGACGGAACGGCCGGTGTAGAGCATCTCGTGCGCCGCCGAACGGCCGAGCCGCTCTTCGAGGATGTACGTCGCGCCCATGCCCGGCGTGAAGCCGAACTTCATGAAGTTGGCGCTGTAGACACCTTCGGCGGCCATGATGACGAGGTCGGCGAACAGCCCGAAGGCCAGCCCGCCGCCCGACGCGTGCCCCTGGACGGCGGCGATGACCGGCCGGTCGCACCGCAACAACCCTTCGTACAGGAACGGCACGTCCGTGAAGCGTCCTTCGCCGCCCGCGAGCGTGCGCAGCGCCTCCGGCGTGGCACCCATGCTGAAGACGTTGCCGCTGCCGGTGAGCACGACCGCCTTGACGTCCTCGCGCCCGGCGATCTCGGCGAACACGCGCTGCAGGTCGTCGATGACCTCCCGCGTGAACATGGACGTCCCGGAGCCCATCACCACCAGGGCCACCCCTTCGGGCAGCACCTCGAACCGCACCCCTTCCCCGTCCGGCGAAACGTCCTCGGCCGCACCCGGCCGCTCGACGGGCACGGAGGCGGTGGGGGACGCAGTGGATTCGACGGGCCTGGCGGCGACGGGAGGCCCGGAAGATTCGACGGGCCTGGAGACGGTGAGAGGCTCAGGAGCCTCGACGGGCGTGGCAGCGGTGGGCGGCACGGGAGTGTCGCCGGCCGTGGCGGTCGCGCCGCGCTGCCAGTGGCCGAGCCAGCAGGTCTCCTCCTGGAACGGGTAGACCGGCAGCGACAACAACCGCCCGCCGTCGTGGCAGTCGCGCCACGGCACCTTGGCTCCCCCGGCCCAGGCCGCCGCCACCTCCGCCAGCCGTCCGGCCCGGAACAGCCGCACACATTCCTCTCCCGCCGGTGTCCCGTCCCCGCTGTCCGAGCCGGTGAAGGCGCCGGAGCCGAGGCTCTCGTTCCGCGCGTACGCCTCCAGCTTGGTCCGCAGCTCGGCCACGTCGTTCACGACGAGCGCCAGCCGTGCCGCCATGCCGGTCCGTCCCACCTGGGAGGTGTAGGCGAGGTCGGCCAGGGCGGGTCCGGGACCGGCCAGGTCGGCCACGGTGTCGTCGAGCGAGAGCCCCCGCCCCAGCTCCATCAGCGCGGCGGGGTCGAGACCGAGGTCGCCCAGCGAGTCGGCGGGGTCGAGCTGGTCGGCGGGGATGCCGAGCAGCTCGGCCACCCTCGCCACGGCCGCGGCGGAGCCGGACGGCGACAGGATGCCGGTGTCGGCGTAGTCGGCCGAGGACAGGGAGCCGGTGTAGTCGGCCGACGACAGAAAATCGGTGTAGGCGCGGGCGTAGTCGCGCAGCGCCTCGGGTGTGCGGGCGGAGAGCACGAAGAGACAGGGCCCGTCCGGGCCGCTCTCGGGAGCGGGTTCCGCATGCTCCTCGACCAGAACGTGCGCGTTCGTGCCTCCCGCGCCGAACGCGCTGACCCCGGCCCGCCGAGGGGTGCCGTCCGTACGGGCCCAGGGTTCGAGCGCGCGCTGCACGTGGAAGGGCGTGGCGTCGAAGTCGATCTTGGGGTTGAGCTCCTCCGTGTGCAGGGACGGCACGAGCCGCCCGTGCTGGAGTTGCAGCAGCACCTTGGTGAGCCCGGCGATCCCGGCGGCGCCCTCCAGGTGGCCGATGTTGGACTTGACCGAGCCGATCGCGCAGTCCGCGCCCTGCGGCAGGGCCTGGCGCATGCCCTCGACCTCGATCGGGTCGCCGAGCGAGGTGCCGGTGCCGTGCGCCTCGATGTAGCCGATGCTCGCCGGATCCCAGCCGGACCTGCGGATCGCCGTGTCGATGAGCGCGGCCTGGGAGCGCGGGCTCGGAACGGTGGCGCCGCTGGTCTTGCCGGTGTGGTTGACGGCGGTGGCGGCGATGACACCGTAGATGTGGTCGCCGTCCGCCGTGGCCCGCGACAGCGGCTTGAGCAGGACGGCCCCGACGCCCTCGCCGGGGACGTACCCGCTGCCGCCGGCGCCGAAGGCGCGGCACCGGCCGTCCTCCGACAGCCAGTGCCCCTGGGCGAGCTGCAGGTACTTCTGCGGGTGCACGGTCGCGTTCACGCCGCCGGCCAGGGCGAGGGTGCATTCGCCGCGCCGCAGGCTCTCGACGGCCAGATGTACGGCGGTCAGCGAGGAGGAGCAGGCGGTGTCCAGCGCGAGGCTCGGCCCGTGGAGGTCGAAGGTGTAGGAGACGCGGTTGGCGATGGAGGCGTGCATGGCCGTGGGGGCGACGCCGCCCTCCCCGCCCTCGACCAGCTGGTAGTGGTTCCACATGACGCCCGCGAACACGCCGACGCTCTCCTCCGGCAGCGCGTCCGGCGGGTAGCCGGCGTCCTCCAGCGTGTGCCAGCAGGTCTGCAGGAACAGCCGCTCCTGCGGGTCCATGCGTTCGGCGTCGCGGCGGGAGATGCCGAAGAAGGCGGGGTCGAAGCGGTCGACGCCGTCGAGGAAGCCGCCCCATTTGCCGTACGTCCTGCCTTCGCTGCCCTTCTCGGGATCGAAGATCTCGTCGTGGTTCCAGCGGCCGGCCGGGACCTCCTCGATGCAGTCGCGTCCTTCGGCGAGGTTGCGCCAGAAGGCGCGGAGGTCGGGCGCCTGGGGGTAGCGCCCCGCCAGGCCGATGATGGCGATGGGCTCATCGCCCCCGCGTCCCGCCGGCTCCTCGATGGCAGGGCGGGTGACCGGACGCGCGTCCGTTGACGGCGGGTTCGGCAGCAGGGTGGTGATGCGGTCAGCGTCGCCGTACAGCACCGCCAGGACGTCGTCGGTGCCGCTCAGGGCGCGGTCGAGCACGTCCAGCGCGGCCTCGCTGGGTAGCGGGACCATGCCGGTGGCCATGCGGGAGCGCTCGATCGTGTCCGGCCCGACCCGCATCCCACCCTCGGCCCAGTACGGCCACGCGACGGCCAGGGTCCGGCCGGGCCGGTCCGCCCGCTCGGCGCGCCGGCGGGCGAAGTCCTCCAGGTAGGCGTTCGCGAAGGCGTAGTCGGCCTGGCCGGGGTTCGCCAGGGACGCCGAGACGGACGAGAACACCACGAAGCAGTCGAGGTCGTCGTCCCTGGTCGCGGCGTCGAGGTGGCGCACGCTCTGGGCCTTGGCCGCCACCACGGCCTCGATGTCGGCGGCCCGCTTGCCGGGGTAGAACCCGTCGCGGTTGACGCCCGCGCAGTGGATGACGCCGTCGATGCGGCCGTGGCGCTCGCGTACCGTGGCGAGGGCGCGCTCGACCTCGTCCGGGCTGGTCAGGTCGGCGGCGATCTCCGCGCTCCTGCTGATCGGCACGGGCCTGGCCTGGTGGCGGCGTTCCAGGTGGTCGGCGATGATGCGGCCGATCCCGCCCGTCCCGCCGGCGATCACGTACACGCCGCCCTTCCGGAACGGGGCGGCGGCGTCCTCGGGACGCGGCTCGGCCTTGGCACGCGGGTCGGCTTCGGCACGCGGCTCGGCTGGAAGCCAGCGGCGCACCAGGCGCTCACCCCGCACGTAGCGGATCTCGGACTCGCTGGAGGCGTCCCTGAGCGCGTCGGCCGGGGCGGCATCGTCCAGGCGGATGCTCCGGCAACGGATCAGCGGGGTCTCCGCGGTGATCGTTCTGGCCAGCGCGCCGACGGCCTCGTGGGCGGGGTCGTCGCCGGTGTGCGCGTACGTGATGGTGACCGGCCGCTCCGGCTTCGTGGCGTGAACGGCCCGCGCCAGCTCCCAGACGGCCAGGCAGGGATCGGCGGGCTCCCCGGCCATGCCCCGGATCAGGAAATGCCGGGAACCGTCCGGCTGGGTGCCGGGGGTGATCTCGCGGTACTCGCCGGGATCGTCCCCGTCCAGCGGCATCGGTACCCAGACGTCACGGAAGCACCGCGTCTCGCCCCCGCCTGACTCCGGCTCCCGCGTCTCGCCCTCGCTCTCCGGCACCTGCGTCTCGTCCCCGCTCTCCGGCTCCGGCAGCGTGACGTCGTAGGCCGAGGACAGGTGGGCGGCGAGCGTGTCGATGTCGCCGTACTCGAAGAGCAGCGTCGGGTAGAGCCGCCGCCCGACGACCTTTTCGAGCTGCTCGCTGATGTCCACGAGCGTGACCGAGTCCAGGCCGAGGTCGTAGAAGCCGGTGTCGGTGGGCACCTCGCCGGGAGAGCGGCCGAGCGGCCCTGCGACGAGGGCCCGCAGGTGGCCGGCCAGGTCGCCGGCGCCGTTGTGGCTCACGACGGGCCGCTCCGGCTGCCCGGCGTCCTCAAGCAGCCGCTCGATCAGCCGCGGCGACCTGATGCGCTTGCACGACAGCCCGCTGAACCCCGCGACGAAGCGCCCCTGCTCGTCGTAGAGCCCGAAGTCGTTGGTGATGACGTCCCCGGACGGCGCGATGGTCTCCGGCCGCGGCGCGTACACGTAAAAGGCGGAGCCGAGCCGCTCGGGCGCCCGGAACTCGGCGATGTACACCGGGATGAACGGCTCCTCGCCCGACGCCTTCGTCTGCCCCAGCCCGGCCAGCGTGGCCGCGTCCAGCCGGGCGGGGTGCAGGTGGAAGCCCTCGTGGCCCGGAGCCGGCGACTCCTGCCGCAGCTCGGCGAGCAGGTAGCCGTCGCCGTGGTGCAGCCGCCCGGCGCACTTCATCGGCTCGCCGTGGTTGATGTCCTCGGCTCTGGCGCGGGCGTACAAATCCTCCATGTCGCTCTGCCGCCGCGCGCCCCGCCGGAGCGCGTCCACGTCGATCGGGGCGGGCGCGGGCTCGCCAGGGGTGCCCACCTTGCCGGTGAAGTTCCGCCGCCAGCCGGACAGCGGCGTCCCGTCCCTGATCCAGCGGCTCTCCGCCTGAACGTCCTCGCCGTCGATGGTGATGCGGATCTCGCGGTCGGTGTCCGGCTTGGTGACGATCGCCTCGGTGAACAGCACCTCGCGCAGGACGATCTCCCCGGGGTCGCGCCCGGTCGCGATCAGCGTCCGGAACACGAGGTCGAGGAACGTCACCCCGGGCAAGACGGATATGTCGTGCACCCGGTGGTTCCGCAGGATGAAGTCCGTGTGCTTCAGCGTCGTGTGGCACTCGATCGCGGGCATGGAGTCAGCGCCTCCCCGTGGTGATGTTCAGGTCGAGCAGCGAGCTGGCGTCGTCCGGCGGGCTGAGATCGCGGCCGGGATCACGTCCGGCAGCAGCGCCGGGATCAGGACCGGGATCGACGCTGCCCGCCGTGCCGGGATCCCGGACGGCGCCGGTGCCGGGATCAGGACCGGGATCGCGGTCCAGCCACAGCCGCCTGCGGTGGAAGACCGGCGCGGGGGCGGGCTCGCGTTCCGGTTGCACGCGCAACCGAGGATCGAGCTCGCTCAGTACGAGATGCGCGTTGGTGCCCCCGAGCCCGAACGAGCTCACGCCCGCGACCCGCGGCGAGGGCCAGTCCCGCAGCTCGGTGGCGGGCTCGAAGGGCGAGGCGCCGAAGTCGAAGCGCGGGTTGGGCCGCTCGCAGGACAGCGTCGGCGGGATCTGCCCGTGCTTGACGGCCAGCGCCGCCTTGAGCAGGCCGGCGATCCCGGCCGCGCTCAGCGTGTGCCCGATGTTGGTCTTCACGCTGCCGATCGCGCACGTGCCCGGGTCGCCGCCGCCCTCGCCGAACACCCGGGTCAGGGCACGCAGCTCGATGGGGTCGCCGATGAGCGTACCGGTGCCGTGCGCCTCGACCAGGCCGATCTCGCGCGGTGTGCGCCCTGCCGCCGCCAGGGCCCGGCGGACCACGTCGGCCTGCGCCTCAGGGTTGGGCGTGGTGACGCCCATGGTGCGGCCGTCGTTGTTCACGGCGACCGCCTCGATGACCGCGTACACCCGGTCGCCGTCGGCCAGAGCCGCACGCAGCGGCTTGAGCAGGACGACCCCGCACCCCTCACCGGGCACGAATCCGTCGGCGCGTTCGTCGAAGGTGTGGCACCGGCCGGTGGGCGACAGCGCCTTGGCCGCGCTGAGCTGCAGGTAGTCGTTCTCCTCCAGGAGCACCTCCACCCCGCCCGCCAGAGCGACCTCCGCCTCTCCTGCGAGCAGGCTCTGCCCGGCCAGTTGCACGCCGACCAGGGAGGACGAGCAGGCGCTGTCCACGACGAGGTTGGGGCCGCGCAAGTCGAAGTGGTGAGCGACCCTGGCCGCGATGAAGTTCTGGTCGGAGGCGAGCCCGCCCGGCCGGATGCCGACCCGCCGCCCATAGTCGGACATACGGGCCCCCGCGAACACGCCGACCCGGCGCCCGCGCAGCCCGCCGGGCTCGTAGCCGGCGTCGGCGAGGCAGGCGGCGCAGCACTCCAGGAACATGCGGATGGCCGGGTCCAGGGCGCGGGCCTCGTCCTCACCCAGCTCGAAGTAGTCGTTGTCGAAGTCCTCGATGCCGTCGACGAACCCGCCCCACTTGCTGATGCTGAGCCCGAGCGCGGGCTCGGGCCGATACAGCTCGCGGTGGTCCCAGCGGGAGGCGGGCACCTCGCCCACGTCGCACCGGCCCGCGGTCAGGTTCCGCCAGAAGGCGGCCACGTCGGGGGCGCCGGGCAGCCGGCAGGCCATCCCGATGATCGCGATCCTGCGGTCCTCGGGCCCAGGCCGCCCACGCTCCTCGACGGGTCCGGAGGACACGGGCTCCAGCACGGGCCCCGGCTCCACCGGCTCCCGCACAGGGCCGGACTTCGAAACGGGGTGCGGCACGGGCTTGGGCTCGGGCTCCGGCACGGGCCCGGCAGCGTCCCGGACGGCCTCAGCGGGAGTGCCGAGCCGCTCGCGGAGCTGCTCCAGCGTCGGGTAGTCCAGCAGCAGGGACGGCTCGACACTCTCCCCCAGCCGCTCCTCGATCCGCTGCACCAGCTCGGCCAGCATCACCGACTCGACGCCGAGGTCCCCGAACTCCGCCGCCGGGTCCAGCGCGTCCACGGGGATGCCGATCGTCTCGGAGAACAGGACGGCCAGCCAGTCGGGCCCCATGTCGTGCGCGGGCTCGGGGACCGGACGGCGTTCCGGCCGCTCGGGCAGCCTGATCAGCGCCGGGACGTCCACGGCCGCGCCGGCCGGCGGGCACGGCAGCACGGTCGCACCGCGCGCGAGCCCGATCACCCGGTCCAGCACCCGCAGCCCGTCCCGGTCGCCGAGCGCCGCGATCCCGACGGGCTCGCAGACGTTCGGCTTCCCGCGTGCCCCGCCGGACTCCTGCCACTGCGGCCAGTTCACCGAGCGGAACTCGGGCCGCCCGTCCCGCCGCCTGGCCCCGGCGTACAGGTCGAGGAAGGTGTTGGCGGCCGCGTAGTCCGCCACGCCGGCGGCCAGCGCGGGCACGGCGGCGCAGACGGAGGAGAAGGTGACGAAGAAGGCGAGGCGGTCCCCGGCGCACGCCTCGTCCAGCGCCTCCAGGCCGTCGGCCTTGGGCGCGAGCACGGTGCGGAGGTCTTCCTGGTCCTTGTGCGCCAGCGACGGACGGCCCTGGCTGGAGCGGCCGGCGCAGTGCACGACGCCGCCGATCGGTCCCAGCTCGCGCCGCACGCCGTTCAGGAAGTCGGTCAGCTCGGCGCGCTCGGACAGCGGCCCGCTGTGCACGGCCACCCGGGCGCCCATGCGCTCCAGATCGAGGACAGTGGCGACGGCCTCTGCCCCAGGGACACCGGCGACGGCCTCCACACCGGAGCCGTCCCATTGGTCGCGCGGCGGCAGCGGCCGCACGCCGAGCAGCGCGAGCCGGCGCGCGCCGCGATCGGCCAGGTGGCGGGCCACCAGTGCGCCCAGCCCTCTGGTGCCGCCGCTCACGACGTAAACGGCCTCGGGGTCGAGATCCGGCTCCACGTACGGTGCGGGCAGCTCGCGCAGATCGGGACGATACCGCCCGCCGTCGCGATAGCAGACCTCCCCGTACGGCTCGGTGGCCGCCCACTCGGCGCGGATCTGCTGCGCGCAAGGCCGGTCGCTGTCCAGCACGGTGGCCGTAACCGCCGGGTACTCGGCGGCGAGCATCCGCACGAAGCCCGCCATCCGCGCCCCGGCCAGGCTCGTCCGTGCTCCGTCGAGGTCCAGCAGACCGCTGGTGACGTGCAGGATCGTCAGCGGACGGCGTCGGGCCAGGGCGTCCTGAAGGATCGCCAGACGTTCCAGCTCACGTCCGGGGCGCGCCTCGCCCAGATCGCACAGGTCGATCCAGCCGGCGAACGCCTCCGGGACCGGCTCCCCCTCGCGTACGAGCACGACCTGCTCGCCGAGTGACCGCGCGAGCTCCTCACTGGCGTCGTTGTACAGGCACACCACGGTTCCGCCGCCGAGCGTTCCCGGGTCGTGCGCGAGATGCTCGCACGCGCTCCAGGTCCGCTCGAAAAGCGGCGTCTCAGCCACGGCCGGCGCGGAGGCGGCCCCAGTCGGATCGGAGGCTTGGTCGGTCAGCGCGGAGGTGGTCTCGGGTGCGGTCGCGGCGGCCTCGAAGGGCCAGCACCGCATCCGGTCGAACGGGTACGACGGCAGCCCCACCAGGCGCGCACCCACGGGAGGCGTCCAGTCCACGTGGCCGCCGTTCACCCAGTGCCGCCCCAGCTCCGCCAGGCCGCCGGGCTGCGCGGCCGGCGGGCTGCCCGCCCGGACCCGGCCCCGCAACACGTCGTCAGGCTCCGACCGGGCGAACCGCTCCAGCCGCTCACACAGCTCCCCCACCTCGGAGACGACCAGCGCGAGCCGCTCGCGCAGCGGCTCCCGTCCGGTCTGGAGCGTGTAAGCGACGTCGGCGAGGCTTTCAGGCGTCGCGCGCAGGTGCCCGGCCAGCCGACCGGCCATGGCGTACAACCGCTTGTCGTCATGCGCCGACAACACGATCAGCTGCGGTGCTCCGCCAGGCACGCCTGTCTCGGCGGGCGCACCCGTCTCAGCGCGCGTGCCGGCCCCAGCAGGCGTGCCCGTCTCGGCGGGCGGCGGTTCTTCGAGTACGGCGTGCGCGATCGTCCCTCCGGCGCCGAACGAGCTGATGCCCGCCCGCCGGGGCGCGCCGCCGGGCCCCTCGGGCCAGTCGGCCGCTTCGCGCTGCACCCGGAAGGGGATCCCGTCCCAGTCGATGTCCGGGTTCAGCTCATCGGCGTGCAGGGAGGGCACGAGCCGCCGGTGCCGCATCTGCAGCACGATCTTGGTGAGCCCGGCGATGCCGGCACCCGACTCGACGTGCCCGAGGTTGGACTTGACCGACCCGATCGGGATGCTCCCCGAAACCAGCCCGGCCTGCCCGAACACCCGCATGAGGGCGTTGATCTCAATGGGGTCGCCGAGCGCGGTGCCCGCGCCGTGGCATTCCAGGTAGCCGATGTCGGCGGGCTCCACCCCGGCGTCGGCGAGCGCGCGGGCCACGAGGTCGCCCTCCTCGACCGGGCTGGGCACCACCCAGCCGTTGGTCCTGCCGGAGTGCACCACGGCGGTGCCCCTGATCACGGCGTGGATCCGGTCGCCGTCCGCCTGCGCCCTGGACAGCGGCTTGAGCAGGACGACCCCGGCGCCCTCTGCGGGCACGAAGCCGTCGCCGCCCGCCCCGAAGCTGTGGCAGCGCCGGTCGCCGGCGGTCAGCCGCATGCGGGCGTGCTGGATGAACTTGTTCGGGTGCAGGTTGAGGTTGACGCCGCCGGCGATCGCCAGCTCGCACTCCCCCTGGCGCAGCGACCGGACCGCGAGGTGCAGCGCGGCCAGCGAGGACGAGCACATCGTGTCGATCGACATGCTGGGCCCCTTGAGGTCCAGGTGGTAGGAGACGCGGTTGGCCACGCCGCCCGGGGTCGCGCCGGTGTCCTGGGGCGTGCCGCGCAGAGTCTGCTCGACCCCGAAGAAGGGGTACTCGTTGTACATCACGCCCGCGTAGACGGCCACGCTCGATCCGTGCCGGTCGCGCAGCCGGGTGCGCGGGTAGCCCGCGTCCTCCAGCGCCTCCCAGGCGACCTCGAGGAAGACGCGCTCCTGCGGGTCCATGAGGGCCGCGTCGCGTGGGGTGATGCCGAACAGCAGCGGGTCGAAGTCGGTCACGCCATCGAGGAAGCCGCCCCACATCAGGTCCACCGGCCAGCCGTCGCGGGTCCGGTCGTCCGGGACACGGGAGAGTGAGTGCCGCCCGGCGGCCAGGTTCTCCCAGAACGCCGCCAGGTCGGGGGCGTCGGGGTAACGCCCGGCGATCCCGATCACGGCGATCGCGTCGTCATCACCCGGTCCGGGCCGCTCGGACTCGGATGACTGCAGAACAGGCCCTTCGGCGGTCTGCGGAACGGGCTGTGCGGACTCGGAGGTCTGCGGCGCGGGCGCTT
This sequence comes from Nonomuraea sp. NPDC002799, assembly GCF_053592075.1. NCBI lineage: Bacteria > Bacillati > Actinomycetota > Actinomycetes > Streptosporangiales > Streptosporangiaceae > Nonomuraea > Nonomuraea sp. NPDC002799. Next base: position 82,817 of record NZ_JBSFVA010000004.1, on the reverse strand, counting down.
TGGCGGACAGCGCCGCGGCGACCCCGGCGAGGTCCAAATGCTCGAAGAAGAGCGTCCGCGACTGCTCGCCCAGGTCCCGCTCCAGCCGCTCGTTGAGCTGGACGATCTGGTACGAGGTCAGCCCGTACTGCTCCAGCGGCACGCGCAGGCCCAGCCGGTCCACGTCGATGCCCGAGACCTCGGCGTAGACACCCTTGAGGTACTCCTCCATCTTGCCCGTGGCGACCTGAGGCGCGGCCGGCTCCGTCCGCTCGATCCAGTACGGCTCGGCCGCGAACGGGTAGGCGGGCAGCGCCACCCGCCCCGGGACCTCCGGCCAGAATCGCTCCCAGTCCACCTCCTGCCCGGACACCCAGGCGGCGGCCGCCTCGGCTTCCGTCGCCTCCAGGCCGGCGGCCCCGCCGGTGCGGTCAGCACCACCGGGGCGGCCAGCGTCACCTGAGCGGCTGGCGTCACCTGGGTGGTCAGCGTCGCCGGTGAGCACAGATGCGTGCGCCTTGCCCGCCGCGAACGCCTCCAGCCCCTCCCGCAGTCCGTCCACGTCGGAACAGACCACGGCGAGCCGGTGCGCGAGGGCGGCGCGCCCGGTCTGGGTGGTGTAGGCGACACGGCTCAGCACCAGCTCGGCGGTCTGAGCGGTCTGAGCGGTCTGAGCGGTCTGAGCGGTCCCGGCGGTCCCGGCGGTCCCTGCGGTCCCGGCGGTCTGGACGGGCTCGGCGGACTCAGCGAACTCGACGGGCTCGGCGGTCTTGGCGGCGAGTCGGCGGGCGGCGGACACGAGTTGCCGGCTGGTCGCGGCGGACAGCAGCACGGCGTGCTCCCGGCCGTCGTCGGGCGCGGTTCCCTGGGACTCCTCGGGAAGGGGCGCGCGCACGACGGCGTGCGCGTGCGTCCCGGTCGCCCCGAAGGCGTTGATCAGTGCGCGCCGCCGCTCGCCGGTCCACGGCCGCACCTGCTCGGGCACGGTTATCGCGTCGGTGGGCGACTCCGCGAGGAGGGTGGGCGCCAGCCGTCCATGCCGGATCTGCAGCAGCACCTTGGTGAGCTGGGAAGCGCCTGAGGCGGCTTCGAGGTGGCCGATGTTCGGCTTGAGCGTGCCCGCCGCGACAGGCTCGGCCCGCTCGGCGAAGACCTCGGTGAGCGCCTCTGCCTCGGCCGCGTCGGCCAGGACGGCGCCGGCCGCCGCGCACTCGACATAACAGACATCGTCGGGCCCGGCCCCGGCTTGCTCCAGGGTGCGGCGCATGGACTCGGCCATCGCTTCGGCGCTCGGCGCGGTGAAGCGCCCGCTGCGACCGGTGTGCGCGACCCAGGTGGCCTCGACCACGCCGTGGACGGAGTCCCCCTCCCGGACGGCGTCCGCGACGGGCCGCAGCAGGAAGGAGCCGACGCCCTCGCCCGTTGTCCAGCCCGGCCGGTCGGTGTCGAAGGCACCGACGCCGACCGCGCCAGGCTCGCCAGCCGCGCCGCGCACGCCAGCCGCGCCGGGCACCTCGGGCGCGCCGACTGCGCCGGGCTCGTTGGTCAGCAGGCCGAGCCCGGCCAGCAGCGCGGCGTGGTAGGGGTCGGCGAGCAGGTTGACGCCCGCGACCACGGCCGCCTCGCAGTCACCCGCGCGAACGGCCTGGGCGGCCAGATGCAGAGCGGTCAGCGTGGAGGAGCACGAAGTGTCCACCGCGATGCTCGGCCCGGTGAAGCCGAAGAAGTACGAGACGCGGTTGACCATGTCGGAGGCGGTCGCCGAGACCACCGCCGGGCTGCCCGCGCGCCAGGCGGTGGCGCCCGCGTGCTGGTAGTCGTGCCACATCGAGCCGACGAAGACGCCCACCCTGGGTGCACTCCTGTGCAGCGAGGCAGGGGTGTGCCCGGCGTGCTCCAGGCACTCCCAGACGCTGTGCAGCAACAACCGGAGCTGCGGGTCCAGCGTCGCGGCCTCCTTCGGCGAGACGTGGAAGAGCAGGCTGTCGAAGCGATCGATGTGCTCCAGGTAGCCGCCGGGCCGCTCGCCTCTGGCGTTCGGGCCGACGCTGCGGGTGCCGGTCCGGAGGTTGTGCCAGAAGCGGTCCAGGTCGTCGGCACCGGGATAGCGCCCGGCCATGCCGATCACGGCGAGCCCAGCCGGCTCCGTCTCAGGAGCGGGCTCTGTTCGCGGTGCGGACTCCGATCGCGGCACGGAAGACGGGGCGGACTCCAATCGCGGGGCGGACTCTGATCGCGAGGCGGACTCCAAAGACGGGGCGGACTCCGATCGCAGGGCGGGCTCCGGTTGTGGGGTGGAGAACACGGGTGCGGTCTCGTGGGGCGCGTACTCGGTGGGGCCGCCCAGGAACGCCTGCAGGAAGTGGTGTCCGTCGTCGAGGTCGAACTGGTCGCGGACGCGGTCGAAGGCCACCTCGCCGATGGGGCAGAGCCCGATGCCGCAGGCCGCCTGGCCGGTCATCAGCAACTGCCCGAGGTAGCCCGCCTCCAGGGTCAGGTAGCGCAGGCTCTGCTCGCCGTACAGCGGCTCGATGCCCTTGACCTGGCCGATCAGGTAGAGGCTGAAGCCGGCGCGGTCGTACAGGTCGCGGTTGTAGACGAAGTGTGCCGAGCGGTCGATCTCCGGGCGGCCGTTCACCAGGTGGAGGGCGTGCTCGCTCGGGTTGTAGTAGTAGATCCCCTCGGCGACGCCGTCGATCGCGCCTCTGGTGACGTGCAGGTACGCCTGCACCGCGTAGGTGTCTCCGGCCGACGGGTACAGGTGGCGCTCGCGGTCGCCGAGCCGCCGCTCGCGCAGCAGGCCGAGCAACCGGCACAGTGACCGGTACGGCAGGGAGCCGGGCTCGAAGTCGCGCACGCTGGTCCGCCACGCGAAGTGCTCCTCGGGCACGTCGATCCGGTCCAGCCGGATGAGGCTGGCGTCCGGCTCCAGCGGGCGCAGGTTCCACCGGCCGGCCTTGAACGCCTCCCGGTCCTCGGCCGAGAAGAAGTCGACCTCGCCCGGCTCGCTCACTTCGGCAGCAGGCACTTCGGCCGGCCGCACAGGCTTGTCGGCAGAAGGCTCCTGAGCGGACTGCTTCCCGGCAGACGGCTCCTGGGCGGGCTGCTTCTCGACGGACTGCTGCTCGGTGGCCGACTTCTCGACAGGCGACTTCTCAGCAGGTCGCTGCTCGGCAGGCGGCTTTTCGACGGGCCGCTGCTCGGCGGGCTGCTTCTCGGCGGCCGGCTTCTCAGCGGGCTGCCTTTCGGCGGGCGGTTCGTTGGAGCCGCCCACCATCGCGGCGATGCCGCTGACGGTCGGGTTCTCCAGCAGCAGCGCTACCGGGATGCGCTTGCCGTACCGCTTCCGCAGGGCCTTGGAGACCTGGACCATGGTGAAGGAGGTGACGCCCTGGTCCCACAGGTCCTGCCCGACATCGACCTCCTCGACACCGAGCAACTCGGCGAACAGCTCCGCGATCTCCGTCACCGCCTGCCCCACCGCTTCAGCGGCGGGCTCCGGAGCGGGCTCCGGGACGGGCTCGCCGAGCGGCCACGGCAGCGCGTCACGGTCCAGCTTGCCGTTGGAGGTGGCCGGGAACGTGGTCACGAACGCCACGTGATTAGGCACCATGTACGCCGGCAGCGTCTCCCCCGCGTACCCACGCAACTCCCCGACATCAGGCTCCCCACCGTCGGCCACCACGTACGCGACCAGCTTCCGCTCGCCGGAGCGGTCATCGCGGGCAAGGACGACGACGTCCCGCACGCCGGGGTGCTGCCGCAGCCGGTGCTCGATCTCGCCCAGTTCGACCCGGAAGCCGCGGATCTTGACCTGGTTGTCGGCCCGGCCGAGGAAGGTGATGTTCCCGTCGGGCAGCAGGGCGGCCCGGTCGCCGGTCATGTACATGCGCCCGCCCGCGAACGGGTCGGGCACGAACCGTTCGGCGGTCAGCTCGGGCTGGTTGCGGTAGCCGAGGCTCAGGCAGCGGCCGCCGATGAACAGGTCGCCTTCGACGCCTTCGGGGCAGGGCCGCCGGTTCTCGTCGAGGATGTAGTAGAGGGCGTCGTCGATCGGCCGGCCGTACGGGATGCTCCGCCACGACGGGTCGATCTCTCCCACTTCGTACCAGTTCGACCAGACCGTGGCCTCGGTGGCGCCGCCCAGGCTGACCACCCGCGCGTGCGGGAAGGTCGCACGGACGGCGTCCGGCAGCGGCAGCGGCGTGTAGTCGCCGCTGAGGAAGACCAGCCGCAGGTCACCGACGCCCTCGTGGTCCTGCCGGTCGGCGAGCAGCGGGGCGAGCTGGTTGAGCGTGGTGGGCGCGGAGTTCCAGAACGTGATGGGCTCGTCGAGCAGGACGTCCAGCAGCAGCTCGGGGTCGCGCTGCTGACCCTCGTCGGCGATGTAGAGCGAGGCGCCCCGGCCGAGCAGGCCGAAGATGTCGAAGACCGACAGGTCGAAGCCGAGCGAGGTGACGCAGAGCCCGACGTCGGAGGCGTCGAACGCGAAGGTGCGGTAGCACCAGTCGAGCAGGTTGAGCAGCGGCCGGTGGCTGACCTCGACGCCCTTGGGCTTGCCGGTGCTGCCCGAGGTGAAGATCACGTAGGCGAGGTCGTCCACGGTGTTCACCAGGGGCGGGTCGCCGCGGTCGTCCCCGTCCGGGTCCATTTCGACGGTGCGCACGCCCTCGGGCACGGCCCAGCCGGGCGTCTCCGGGCAGGTGAGCACGATCCCGGCGGCGGCGTCGTCCAGCATGACGGCGGCCCGCTCGTCCGGCAGCGACGGCTCGACGGGCAGGTAGGCGCCGCCCGCCTTGAGTATCCCGAGGACGGCGGCCACCATGTCCGGCCCGCGGCACAGGCGCACGCCGACCACCGTCCCCGGCCCCACGTTCAGTTCCTTCAGCCGCCAGGCGGTGGCGTTGGCCCGGCGGTTCAGCTCCCCGTACGTCATGGTCCCGCCGGTGTGCCGTAGCGCGACCGCGTCCGGCCGGGCGGCGGCCTGCCGCTCGAACAGCACGTGCGCGGGACGCAGCCGGTCCTCGAAGGCCGCGAACAACTCGGCGAGGTCGGGGAACTCCGGCTCCAGCGCGTCCCAGTGGTAGTACAGCCGGTCGCCTTCCCTGATGACGATGCAGTCGAGCGCGACGTCCGGGGTGTAGGTCATCCACGGCCCGGCCTCGACGCCGTCCGGCAGCGGGTGCGCGGTCAGGTCGAGGGTGCTGGTGTAGACGACGGGGAAGGCGTAGGTGCGGCGGCGGCGCTCCTTCATGACGTGCCCGCGCAGCGTGGCCAGGCCGGTCAGCGCGCCGTTCGCGGCGTCGGCCTCGATGCGGTCCGGATAGGACTCCTCGTCGGTGACCCAGCTCAGCGCGGTGTGCTCGCCGGGGCGCAGCGGCTCGGACTCGGCGGTCCAGCGCACCACGGACACGCTGAACGGGTCGGTGAAGCGCCTGCCCAGCGCGCCGGTCAGGGCTGCGAAGACGGTCTCGTCGGAGACCGCGGCGACGCTGCCGCTCAGCCGGACCCGGCGGGCGGGCGTGGTGGCCACCTCGGGTCCTGGCGGCAGGTCGCGGAAGCGATCGGTCCAGTAGCCGGCTTCCCCGGTGTCGGCGAGGGAGTGCTCCTCCGGCGGGCGCGGCTCGGCGGACGGGTCGGCGTACAGCCGGAACAGCTCGCGCAGCACGATGTGGATGCTGCGCCCGTCGAGCACGGTGAGGTCGACGGCCACGTGCACCGTCTCACCGGTGACCCGCAACTCCCACTGCGGCCAGCGGCCCAGCGGGAAGGACCGGCCCGTCATCTCGTCGACGTCGACCCCGGAGGCCCCGGAGGATGTGGAGGTCTCGGAGGTCCCGGCGGTCTCGGGGATGCTCCAGCTCTCCGGCGCGTCCGGTCTGACCCGCAACGTCCCGTCGTGCGTGACCTCCGTGCGCAGCGCGTCATAGGCGGCCACCAGGCGCAACCAGGCGTATTCGAGCCGGTCGCGGTCCAGATCGCGGACGTGGAAGCTGTGGTAGACCTGACAGCCGTCGTATCGGCACGAACCGGCCGCGCGGGCGACGTAGTACGCCTTCTGCAGCTCGTTCAGGGGCCGGATCTCGCCGGCGGCGTCAACGCTGAGGGCGCGCAGCGCGTTGGTGAAACGGGCGAACAGGGTCTCCGGCTCGCCGGGCGCGAAGCAGCCGGGCACGAGGTCCCAGCGCAGCCGCAGCTCGCCGTCGAGCTCCCACATCTGGTGGTCGAGCGCGACGCCGGAGGTCTGGCTGAGCGCGTACGACACCGGCGGCACGGCCTCGTCGAGCCGGGCGTCCAGCAGGCTGGTGAAGACCACGGGCAGCGCCGTCCGCTCGCGCAGCTCGCGCATGACGGTCACGCCGGGGACGGCCGCGTGGCCGAGGTCGCGCCACAACCACCGGTGCACCTCCTGGGCCGCCTCTTCCAGCGGCTCGCCGAGGGTGCTCTCGGCGGCGAACACGGCCGTGCTGGTGAACGGGCCGACGACCTCGTCCACCTCGCGCGGCAACCACGCCCGGCCGGTCGTGGTGACGGCCAGCGAGCAGTCCTCGCCCCTGCCCACCGTCTCGGCGAACAGGGTCAGCACCAGGGCGGTCGGCGAGACGTCCAGCGCGGCGGCCTTGGCGCGCACGGCGCTCCATTGAGCGGCGCTCAGCGAGCCGGTCAGCGCGGACCGCGGCGACCCGTCCGGCACGCCGGCGGCGGGTCCGGGCGGCAGGCCCGTCAGGCGTTCCCGCCAATAGTCCAGGTCTTCCTTCCGCCGGTACGCCGCCAGCGCGCGCAGGCAGTCGCGGAGGGCGGGGCCGCGGTCCTCAAGGCGGTGGCCGGGGTCGCGGTAGCAGCGCCACCAGTCGCGCAGGAGCACGTCGAGCCCGCGCCCGTCGGTCACACTCGCGTCGATGCTGAAGTGCACGGTCCCGGGGGTGGTGACCTCGACGGCGAACGGCGGCCAGACGCCGGGCTCGTAGCGCCGGTGCGCGAGACGCTCGCGCGCGCCGGGCTCGTCCACCGGCAGCTCCCATGAGGGGGCCCGCTCCAGCACCCGCTGGGTGCCGTCCTCCCCCAGCTCCAGGCGCAGGGCGTCGTGCTGGTCGACGACACGCTGCCAGGCTTCGCGCAGGCGTCCCGCGTCGACGCCGGGCACCTCGAACTCCCGGTAGACCTGGCAGCCGACCGGGTCGGGGGTGACGTCCTCGTCCGCGCCCATGACGTAGGCCTGCTGCAGCGGCGTCAGAGGGAACGGCTCGTGCCGCTCCTCAGGGGCCGGGCTGATCACTGGGCCGGCCGGGGCGGCGTCCTGCTCCGTCCCGGCCAGCTCGGCGATCCGCTCGGCCAGCTGCGCCGGCGTCGCGCATTCGCCCAGTCGCTCGACGGGGAAGTCCAGCGAGAACTCCCGCTGGATCTCGAACCACACCCGTACGGCGGAGATCGAGTCGAGTCCGCTGTCCTTGAGTGACGCGTCAGGGGTCAGGTCCGCGCCGCCGGGCAGCACCTCGGCCAGCAGGCGGACGACCGTCTCGGTCACGCGCTCGTTGTGCTTCATAAGCCTCCTCCGTCTTTGCGACGCTAGTGAGGAGACCGCGCCCTGCCTGCTCAAGACTGAGCAGTCACCGGCAGGCGTCCAGCCGTAGCTTTCCGACCATGCCTGATTCCTGGATTGCGGGCGGAGAGCCCAGGGCCGACGCTCGGATCAGACTGTTCTGCTTCGCGCACGCGGGAGGCGGGTCTGCGCTGTTCCGTAAGTGGGACGAGCACCTGTCGCCGGAGATCGACGTCTGCCCGGTGGTGCTGCCGGGGCGCGAGTCGCGTATCCGCGAGCGGCCCTACGACCGGATGGAGCAGCTCGTGGGCCCGCTGTCGGAGGCCATCGAGCCGTACACCGACCGGCCCTTCGCGCTGTTCGGGCACAGCATGGGCGCCGCCGTGGCCTGGGAGACGGCCCGCCGGTTCCCCCCTGCCGTGCTGTTCGTGTCGGGGCGGCGCGCGCCGCAACTGCCGACGCGCCGCCGCCGCTTCAGCGACCTGTCCGAGGACGAGCTGCTGACCGAGCTCGGCAAGCTGAACGGCACGCCGTCGGAGGTGATGGGCCAGCGCAGCCTGCTGGAGTTGTTCCTGCCGAGCCTGCGCGCCGACTTCGAGCTGAACGAGTCGTACACGCCGCTGCCCGGCACGCGGCCGGACTGCCCGATCTCGGCGCTGCTCGGCGACGCCGACCCGGAGGTGGACCCGGACGAGATCGCCGCCTGGGCCGACGCCACCGGCGGCGGCTTCACGCTGCGCGTGTTCGGCGGCGACCACTTCTACCTCAAGGGCCCGCGGGCCGAGGTGCTGACGGCGATCCAGGAGGACCTGGACCGCCATCTCCTCAACGTGCGCTAACCCTCCTTGACCAGGTCGCGCAGCCGGGCTTCGAGCAGCCCGGCGGCGGCCTCCATCAGCCGGTCGGCGATGACGTCCACGTGCCTGGCCCGCCAGTCGGCCAGCTCCGTGCCCGCGACCCACCGGTTGAACGCGCCCATCGCCGGGCCGCAGTGGACCTGGTAGTCCACCTGCCGCCCGGCCTCGCCGCGCAACGCCAGCCTGATCGTGTGGACGAAGTACCAGCGGAAGACGAGCGCCATCCGGTGCTTGGGGTCGCGCTCGGCGCGGGCCAGCTCGCCCGGTCTGCGCGCGGCCAGGAACGCCCGCGTCTCCTCCCACACCTCGTCGAAGGAGCGGCGGAAGAACTTGTCCTGGATCGTCCGCCTGGTCTTCTCGTCGATCTCCTCCAGCGAGCCGTACTGACGGTAGAGCTGGTAGAGCTTCCCGGCCCGGGCCGGGAAGAGCGTGCCCTTCCTGGCCACCTGCACCTGCGCGCCCAGCTCGAACATGTCGCCGGCCGGGGCGTAGGCGGTGTCCTGCACGTCGAGCCCGGCGAGCAGGTCCTTGACGGCGTCGGACGTCCCCGCCTCCGGCGTGCACTGGTTGACGCTGCCGGTGACGATGAAGTCGGCGCCGAGCACGAACGCGGCGGCGGCCGCCTCCGGAGCGCCGATCCCGCCCGACGCGCCGACCCTGATGCGCCGGCCGTAGCCGTGCGCGGCCATCTCCTCGTCGCGCAGCCGCAGGATCGCGGGCATCAGCGCGTACGGCGAGCGCCCGTCGGTGTGCCCGGCCGAGTCGGCCTCGACGCAGAGGTCCCCGCTGACCGGCAGCTCCCGGGCGACCTCCGCCTCGGCCGCGCTCAGCGCCCCCTCCCGCACGAGCTTGTCCAGGACGGCTTGCGGCGCGGGCCGCATGAAGGCGCTCGCGACCTCGGGCCTGGAGACCTTGGCCAGCACGTGCCGGACGGCGACCGGCCGGCCGGCCGCGTCGCGGTGGGCGCCGCTGTAGCGGTAGCGCACGAGGGGCGCGGTGACGCGCGCGTAGGCGGCGGCCTCGACGTGGCGGACGTCGCGCCGCAGCAGCAGCTCCACCGTCTCGCGTTCCAGGCCGTCCTCGTCGAAGCCGTAGAGCAGGTTCACGCCGTACGCGCCGTCCGGCCCGAGTGCGCTCTCGATCTGGTCGAGCGCCTTGCCGATCTCGTCCAGGGTGAGCCCGCCGGCGCCGAAGAAGCCCATCAGCCCGGCGCGGCCCATCCGGATCACGAGGTCGGCCGACGCGATGCCCTTGAACATCGACCCGGCCAGGTAGGCGTGGCGGACGCGGTAGTCCGCGCGGAACTCGGCGGACCCGAGCGCGACCCCGGAGTCCCGCGCCGCCGGCGTCTCGACCGGATAGCGCCCGGTGACCTCCCACAACTTGCCGAGCACGTCGCCGGGGCCGATCTCCTCCAGCTCGGAAACGCCCTGGCTCATCAGGTAACGCAGGCCGTCCACCCACCGCACCGGGTTGCAGATCTGGCGGCGCAGCAGGTCGGCCGCCTCCCCCGCCTCGTACGGGCGGCCGGTCACGTTGGAGATGACGGGCACGCGCGGCTCGGCGATGTGGACGCCGTCCAGCGTCTCGGCGAAGGCGGCGGCGGCCGGCTCCATGTAGCGCGAGTGCGAGGGGACGCTGACGCTCAGCGGCACCCATTTGCCGGGGACGCCGGCGCGCAGCGCGTCGAGCTCGTCCTTGGGCCCGGCGATGACCATCTGCTCCGGGGAGTTGTAGTTGGCGATGTCGACGCCGGTGCCCGCCAGCAGTTTCTCCAGCTGTTCCGGGTCGGCCCCGAGCACCGCCGCCATGGCGCCGCCGGACGCCTCGGACATCAGCTCGCCGCGCCGCTTGACCAGGCGGAGCCCGGTCTCGAAGTCGAAGCAGCCGGCCGCGAACAGCGCCGTGTACTCGCCCAGGCTGTGCCCGGCCAGGTAGTCCGGCCGGCCGCCCTCCTCCTGCCGGGCGAGGAAGCTCAGGGCGTTGACGGTGAAGAGCGCCGGCTGCACGTAGCGGGTGTCACGCAGCCGCACCGGGTCGTCGCACAACTCCGCGACGGAGTAGCCGAGGATCTCGTCGGCGCGGGCGCACAGGTCGGGATACCGCTCCAGGAGGCCCGCCCCCATGCCCTTGCGCTGCGACCCCTGCCCGGGGAAAACCCACACGACGGACATCAGGCGTGTTCCTCTCTAGCGTTCCCAGGGGAATCTCTTCTCGGTCGCGTAGTCGACGAGCCGCTGGTGCACCTCCGGGCTGGACATGAGCCGGCCGAACTCCTTGACCGCCACCTGCTCGGTCTCGTCCGAGACGATCCACAACGCGCGGAAATAGCGCTTCATGTCCGTGACGATCGACCGGTCCAGCTTCGTCAGCCGGTACGCCAGCCGCCGCACGAGCGCCTCCGGGTCGTCCGACACCTCGTCCACCAGGTGGAAGGTGGCGGCCTCCGCGGCGCTCACCGGCTGGGTGCTCAACGTCATCGCGTACGCCTTCTGAAAGCCGGTGCGCCGGATCAGGAACGGCAGCACGCAGCACGGCAGCAGCCCCCACAACGCCTCGGGGAGACTGAAGGCGCTGCGCTCGCTGGCGAAGACGAAGTCGCTGGCCGCGGCCAGCCCCACGCCGCCGCCCGCCGCCCGGCCGTCCACCCGCGCGACCACCGTCACCGGCGTCTCGGTGAAACGCCGCAGCAGCCCGTAGAACGCCCGGCCGCCGTCCGCGACGTCGCCGCCGGCCGCCTCCTCCAGGTCCATGCCCGTGCAGAAGACGCCGTCCCCGCCCTCCAGCAGGAGGATGCGGCACTCGGGCGTGCGCTCGGCCTCGTCCAGGGCGGCGTCGATCTCCTTGACGACGCGGTCGTCGATCGTGCCGCGCCGCAGCCGATACCGCATCGTCGCCGACGTCAGCTCCATCTGTACTCCCGGTGGAAGTCCGCGATGCGGTCCAGCACCAGCAGGCCCCGCCCGCCGAAGGCGTCCTCGTACAGGTCGCCGTACGGCTTGGGGTCCAGCACCGAGTCCCGCACCCCGAACGCGCGGTCGGCGCTCAGCTCGGTCAGCGCGTCCAGCTCCTCGACGCTGATCTCGCGCCGGTCGTCCAGCGCCGCGGCGATGCCGCTGGGCCGCTGGGCCGGGATCACGCCGCTGAAGAACTCCGACGCGCAGCCCGACCCGTACGAGAACAGTCCCGCCCGCTTCGGCGCGTCGAAGTCGCCGTTGTCGATGAGCGAGCACAGCGCCAGGTAGAGCGCGGCCGAGTAGGTGTTGCCCACCCGCATCCCATAGACCAGGGACGGCACGACCCGCGCGTCGAAATCGGCCTCGATCTCGCGCGGCCCCAGCCCCTTGAGCTTGCGCAGCAACATCCGGTGCGCGCCCTTCACCATGCCGGCGAACGGCGTGTGCAGCGCCAGGTAGTCGAAGGTGTGCACGATGTCGGCCCCGGTCACCCGCTGCTCGTAGACCGCGAAGCACTCCTCGACGCAGCGCATGTACGCCAGCAGCGACAGGTCGGGATCGACCGCGTCCGTGTCGTGCCGCGGCCGGGCCGTGTCCATCACCTCGAAGGTGTGGTAGCCGCTGGCGCCCGGATCGAGCCGCAACACCCGCGCGTCCTCACCGACGAGCATCGCCACCGCCCCGGCGCCCTCCGACGGCTCCCAGTAGGTGGACTTCGCCGTGCCGCTGGCCGCGTCCGTGGCGATGGCCAGCGCCTTCACCCCGGGGATCGGGCTCGCGCCCACGACGGCCGCCGCGCTCTGCAGCGCGGCCGTCCCGCCGTAACAGGCGTGCTTGACCTCGAACGAGCGGCAGGCCGGGTTCAGCCCCAGATGGTGGTGGATGTACGTGCTGATCGGCTTGCCGAAGTCGAGCCCCGACTCCGTGCCGACGACCAGCAGCTCGATCCGGTCCTTCTCCTCCTGGGTGAGCGCGTCCACCAGCGGCCTGGCGGCGTTCACCGCGTTGGTGACCGGGTCCTCGCAGGGCAGGTTGACCGAGCGCTGCTCCATCATCAGGTTGCCGAAGCGGTTCACGTCCAGGCCGCGCGCGTCGAACAGGGCGCGCACGTCCGTGTACGCCCTGCCGACATAGGCGTTGATCGCCTCGATCCCGGGAGCCATGGGTCAGGGCACCATCAGGACGTCGTTGATGCTGGTCGGCATGAACAGCCGGTCCCACTGCCCGCCGCCGTGCCGTTCCGGCACCCGCTCCAGGTCGTAGACCTCTTTACGCATGCCGTCGCCCCGGTCCAGCTCGCGCACCGCCTGGTAGTCGTCCAGCTCGCGCAGGTGGATGAGGGCGTGGATGCGGTCCTGCTGGCCCCACGTCTGCTCGTAGATGTAGGCCGTGGCCCGGCCTTCGAGGCTGTCGTTGACGTACCGCGACCAGTCGTAGAGGAACTGCCGCCCCTCCTCGCGCAGCTCGTAGCGCACGTCGGCGCTGCGCAGCACGATCGCCCCGGCGGTCGCCGAGTTGAGCTGCTCCTTCTGCGTGGTCTGGTAGGTCGCGGGCGGCACGAACGTGCCCGGCACGTCGTGCACGTCGTCGGTGAACCCGTGTTGCGGGCACATGATCGTCTCGCGCAGGCTGCCGTAGACGAACATCTTCTCCCAGTTGCCGCCGCCCTTCTTGGGCAGCCGGTCCTTGAGCGAGATGTCCTGGAACGCCTCGTCGTGGTCGACCATGTCGAGGAGCTTGCTGTACTTCTCGGGGGACTTCATGTGCACGAACCAGTGCAGCCGCTCGCGGACGCCGAAGACCTCCTCGTAACAGAAGGTCGTGGCGACGCCGGCCTGCGCGCGGTTCATGTAGTCGAGCAGGTCGACGCTGAAGTCGCGGCCCTCGCGGGCCATGCCGTACTCCAGCATCCCCACGCGATGGATGATCAAGCCCGCGTTGCCCGAGTGCAGCAACTGGTCGGGAGGCAGGGTGGTCTGATACTGCGCCGACTTCGTCATGCCCCGAATGTCGCCCACGGGCGCGGGGACGTCCGCTCAATATTGAGCAGGCCCCTCGCGAACGGCTGGGCTCAATATTGAGCAGCAGGACGATCGCCCGATCGGCTTACCCTCTCATGTGCCTGACATGCCTCTGAGTGCCCACGAGTTGCTGATCTTCATGCTGCAACTGGGCCTGCTCCTCGGTCTCGCCGTCGTTCTCGGCCGCCTGGCCGTGCGCCTGCGCATGCCCGCCATCGTCGGAGAGCTGACCGTGGGCGTGCTGCTGGGCCCGTCCCTCCTCAACCACCTGGCCCCCGGCCTGAAGTTCACCCAGCTCCACCTGCTGGACGCGGTGGGCCAGGTCGGCGTGCTGCTGCTCGTCGCCATCACCGGCATCCAGCTCGACTTCGGCCTCGTCCGCCGCCGCGGCGCCACCGCCGCCAAGGTGAGCATCGCCGGCCTGGTCGTCCCGCTGGCGCTCGGCGTGGCCACCGGCTACCTGCTGCCCGCCGCCCTCCTCGCCGAGGGCACGAACGTCACCGTCTTCGCCCTGTTCCTGGGCGTGGCCACCTGCGTCAGCGCCATCCCGGTGATCGCCAAGACGCTGACGGACATGAAACTCCTGCACCGCAACGTGGGCCAGCTCTGCCTGACGGCCGGGATGGTGGACGACGCGTTCGGCTGGTTCATGCTCTCGATCGTCTCCGCCATGGCGACCACCGGCGTGCGTACCGGCCAGATCGTGTTGTCGCTGGTCTCCCTCGTCGCCCTGGTGCCGTTCGCCGTCTGGATCGGCCGCCCGATCGTCCGCTGGACGATGCGGGCCGCCACCCGATCCGCGGAGCCCGGCCCCGCTGTCGCCGTCGCCGTGGTCCTGGTGCTCCTGTCGGCCGCCGGCACGCACGCGCTCGGCCTGGAGGCCATTCTGGGGGCGTTCGTCTGCGGCGCCCTCATCGGCCGCTCGGGCCACGCCGACGCCGAATGGCTGGCCCCGCTGCGGACGATCGTCCTCAGCGTCCTCGCGCCCGTCTTCTTCGCGACGGCCGGTCTGCGCATGGACCTCACCCTCCTGGCCCAGCCCGCCGTCCTGGCCGCGTCCGGCGTCGTCCTGGGCGTGGCCATCATCGGCAAGTTCCTCGGCGCCTACCTGGGGGCCCTGCTGAGCCGGATGAGCGGCTGGGAGGCCCTCGCGCTCGGGGCCGGCATGAACGCCCGCGGGGTCATCGAGGTCATCGTGGCGATGGTCGGCCTGCGCCTCGGCATCATCAACACGGAGATGTACACCATCGTGATCGTCGTCGCGATCGTCACCTCCCTCATGGCCCCGCCGCTGCTCCGCGTCGCGATGCGACGCGTCGAGCTCACGAGCGAGGAACGCCTCCGCCGAGCCGCACAGGATGAACTCGTCGAGCCCTGATGTCGTCGTTTCCGGCGGTCGACGACATCGCATGGCCCAGCCGCGAAACGCCCGCCATGCCGCACCTCTCCGAAGAATCTCGGTTCGGCCGACGGCCGGAGGTGAGATAAGGGTCGTTACCGACGGCTGTTCGTGGTACCTCTGCAGTGACCGCTCTGGAGCCGGGAGTGCGTGTGCGCCGGGTTGCCCAACTGTTCATCGGAGCCTGCTCGGCCGTGATAGTGGCCGTGGCGAGCGACCAGATCCTCACCGAGGGTCGCCTGAGCTTCACCTGGGCGTACCTCGCTCTCGGGTTCGCCGTGCTGGCCTCGATGTTCACGGCCGCCACGGCGCAGCAGCAGGACGGCAGCGCCGCACCCGCCCGCCGGGATCTGCGGGGGACGCGTGCGACGTATCTGCGGCAGTTACGCGCCAGCGTCTCGGCGATGGAGACCATCGGGGTGCGGACACGGGGCGAGTTCGTGCTGATGATGCGCCAGGTGTACGTGGACATGCTCCTGCGCCCGCGCCCGCCGCAGGACGCCGCGCAGGCGGACGGCACGGACCGGCCGGAGGAGAGTCCGGTCAAGCGCCGGCCGCTCATCGATCACCTGGGCGACGGCGGCGTGTTCGTGGTCCTCGGCGGCCCGGGCTCGGGCAAGACCACCCTGCTCCGCCATACCGTGCTGACCCTGTGCGACAGGGCCTCGTACCGTCCCCGGCGGCCCCTGCCGGTGCTGATCTACCTGCGCGACCACGCGGCCTCGATCCTGGAGGCGGATCCTCCGCGTCTGCCGGCGGTGGCGGCCACGGCGGGCTGGCTGGACGGCAAGATCCGCGGCGAGTGGCTGGAGCAGCGCCTCGACCGGCGGCGGTGCGTGGTGTTGCTGGACGGCCTCGATGAGATCGTGGGCGAGCAGGATCGTATGCGGGCGGTCGCGTGGGTCCGCCGGCAGATGGAGCGTTATCCGGGCAACGTCTGGGTGCTGACCTCCCGTCCGTACGGCTATCTGACCAATCCGCTGCCGAACGCGAACGTCCTGCAGGTGGAGCGCTTCAGCGGCGGCCAGATCTCGGCGTTCCTGCACGCGTGGTACTACGCGAACGAGAGCCGCGCCCGCGACGAGTCCGGGCAGCGGGTCCGCGAGCTGGCCGCCCGGAACGCGGACGACCTGCTGGCCCAGGTGCACGGCCTGCCCGCCCTGTACGAGCTGGGCACCAACCCGCTGCTCCTCACCATGATCGCGAACGTGCACCGCTACCGTGGCGCGCTGCCGGGCAGCCGCGCCGAGTTGTACGCGGAGATGTGCGACGTGCTCGTCCACCGCCGCCAGCAGGCGAAACCCCTTCCCGACCGCACCGGGCTAGAAGGTCCCAAGAAGGAGATCGTCATCCGGCATCTGGCGCTGCACATGATGCGACGCCAGGTGCGAGCCATCCCCCTCGCGGAGGCTCAGGAGGCGGTGGCCGAGCCGCTGCGGCTGGTCACGGAGGAAGGGCGGGTCACACCGCAGATGTTCCTGGACGACGTGCGCAAGGGCGGGCTGATCATGGAGCACGAGCAGGGCGCCTACGGTTTCGCCCACTTCACCTTTCAGGAGTATCTAGCCGCCGCGCTCATCCGGGACCAGCCCGGCGACCACCTGGAGCTGCTGACAGACGGCGTGGACGACCTCTGGTGGCGGGAGACGTCGCTGCTGTGGGCCGCGCTCGGCGATGCGACCCCGGTCATCGAGGCTTGCCTCGGCCTGGGCAGCACCCGCGCGCTCGCCCTCGCCTTCGACTGCGGCGACGAGGCCCGGCTCATCCAGCCGGACACCCGCGCCGGCCTGAATAACCTCCTCCTGGTCCCCGACGGCGGCCACGACGGGGCCAGGGAGCACCATCGGCTGATCGCCGCGGTGACGGCTTCGCGGAGCTTGCGCAAGGTCATCTGGCTGGGTGGCACCATTCCGGTCTGCGCCCAGCCTGTGACCCGCGCCCTGTATCACCTGTTCGTCCTGGCAGAGACGGCCGCCGGCCGCCGGCATCCGGCACTCGACGCCACCGCCGGCCGCGACGGTGACGGGCCTGCCGTCGGGATGGAGGTGGGCGACGTGACCCGATTCCTCGGCTGGCTCAACGGCCTGTTCACCGACGGGATGGGGTTCCGGCTGGTCAGGCGGGAGGAGCTGGGCCACCGCGACGCCGAGCTGATCGCCTGTCTCAAGGAGCACACCGTCTGGACAGGGCCAGGAGCGGTACTGCACCAGCCGGACGCTGTCGCCTGGCCCTACACCCCCAGCGCCGAACAACTCGCACGCTACCCGGCCATCGTCCGCAACTATGTGGAGCTGGCCCTGCGCCTGACCCGGGTCACCGCGAACCGCGCCTCCCTGGAGCCCTCCCACGTGCTGGCGTACACCCACGCGTTCATCACCCAGCGCACCACCAACGATCCGCACCCACCCAACCTGGAGCTGGTGCTCAACCTCGACCTCGCCCGCGACCTCACCCGCGACCTCGTCCTCGACCTGCGGCTGGCCGTACGCGAGGGCGGGCAACCGACGCTGGAACGAGCCCGGGCCGTCACCCGCGACCTCGACCGGGCGCTGCGTTACACGCTCGGGCTGACCCTGGCGCTCGATCACATGCAGGACCTCACCTTGACCTTCGACCACTTCCAGGCCCTGTCCCGCGATCTGGCGCAGGCCAGGGAGCTGGGCGTCCTCGACCTGGACCGGGCGCTGGACCTGGCCGGCGACCTGGACCGGGCGCTCGCCCGCGAGCTCTCCCGGGCCCTGACCCGCGCGCACGACCAGGTACGCGGATCGGCCGGGCTCACCCTCGACCTCGAACGTGCCCTGACCCTGACCCACGCCCGCGACGCCGACCTGGGCGGCGACCTCGCCCGCGGCCTCATCCATGACCTGGCGCTGGCCAGGACCAGCGTGCCCGGCTCCGATCCCAGCCTCGACCTGGCGCGCGATCTCGCGATCGACGTGGGCACCTACCACCCGGACCTGCTGACCAGCGCCGTGACCGCCTTCAACTGCCTGTCGCGCTGCTGGGCGACCGCGAGCCAGGGGCGGCGGACGCCGCGCGCCGGACAAGTCCGCCGATCCTTCGAAGAGTTCCTGGCAGGGCTGCTGGCCGACGGCGCCCTGCTGGCGCCGCGGCCCGCCGCCGACCCGTCCGGCACCATCCGTCAGGCGTTGCGAGCGCTGGCGAGCGGGGTGCCCGCCCCCTACGAGGCGGACGTGCGCCATCTCGCCGAGCACGCGCTCGGCCTCATCAACCCCCTGCTGGAGCGGAAGACACCCATGTTGCCGCGTGTCCTGACCACCGCCAGCGTCGAACTGCTGGCCGCCCTGGCGTTGTCGCGCCACGGCGCCACTCCGCGTCCCGACGTCTCGGGACCGATCGCCGAGGCCCTGTTCGCACTCATCACCCTGGCGGATCGGGGGTCCTCCGCCTCGAACGCCGTCCTGCTCCTGGTCCATGTCTGATGGGAAATCTCACGCCGACGATTCGCTCAAGTGAAGCCGGAGAACACCGATGAGCACGTTGCCGATCCTCCTGGCCGGAGCCGTGGCCGCGGTCGTGGCCGCGGGGTATCTCGCCTGGCGCGGCCTCGTCAGGGTGCCCGCCGGACACGTGGGCATCGTGGTACGCCACTTCGGCCCGGCCGACCGGCACCTACGCCGTGTCGTTCCCGACGGCGGCGCTCGCGGCATCCAGGCCAGGACCTTGCCGGGGGGCCGGACGTGGTGGCTGCTTCCGTGGCTCTACTCGGTGGAGTTCGTGCCCCACGTCCAGATTCCCGAGGACCAGGTCGGTGTGGTCGTCGCGCTGGCCGGTGAGCGCCGTCCGCCCGGGGCGCCGCTGGGCCGGCGCGTGGCGTGCGACTACTTCCAGGACAGCCAGGCGTTCCTGCTCAACGGCGGCCAGCAGGGGCCTCAGGTGGCGATCCTGCCCGGCGGCGCCTTCTACGCCATCAACACGCGCATGTTCGAGATCGAGCTGGCGCCGCGCACCTCCGTTCCGGCGGGCACCGTGGGGCTGGTGATCGCCCGGGCCGGACGCGTGCGGCCCACCGACCAGCCGTTCGCCGGACACGTCGAGTGCAACCACTTCCAGGACGGCCAGGCGTTCCTCGACCGGGGCGGCGAGCAGGGCCGGCAGCTCGCCGTGCTCGGCGGTGGCGCCGTCTACGACATCAATCCCCGGTTGTTCACGGTGCTGACCGTGCACGACATCGCGAACGCCGGCGACGGCCTGACCGCCGAACATCTGAGGGAGATCGAGGTTCCGTACGGCTACGCGGGAGTGGTCGTCACGCTCGACGGCACCGACCCGCAGCCTTTCAGCGACGCGGAGGTCGGCCCGGCCGTGCCGGGCCACCGCAACTTCCGCCTCCCGTGGGTCTTCTTGCGGCAAGGGGGCGTACGCGGCGTGCAGGAGGAGATCCTCGACGAAGGCGGCGTGTACGCACTCAACCCATGGTTCGTCCGGGTCGTGCTGGTTCCCGTCCGCGTCCTCGTCGTGGAGTGGCGGGAGAGGTCACCGGACGAGGCCGACACCTACGACTCGGAGCTGGAGCAGATCACCCTCACGATCGAGGGTCACCGGGTGCGGGCCGAACTGAGCCAGACACTGCGGATCACGCCGAGCGCGGCGCCCCGGCTGGTCAGAGCCTACGGCGGCGCCTCCGGGCTCGGCGGCCTGGTCCACGACCCGCTGCCCGTCCGCCGTTTCCTGGACATGACCCTCGGCGCGACGGTCGCGTCCTTCTTCAGCCACCTGGCCGCCACGTCCACGATCCACGACTTCTTCGCGGGTTATGCCGCCATGCGAAACGACCTGGCCTCGGCGATCAGGAACGCCCTGTCCGCGTGGGGGGTCGAAGCGCTGCAGACGACCCTCGGCGAGCCCGGCGCCGAGGATCAGGCGCTGACCGAGGCGTTCCAGGACCTGGCCCGCCGCGCTCTCGAAGACCGGATCGACGAGGTATGGGTACGCGCCGAGCGGCGTCGTGCCGCGCTGGAGGTGGAGGCGCAGGCCGCCGAGCTCGGCCTGGACAAGAGCGCGGCGATGGCCCTCCTTCGTGAGTTCGCCGAGATGCCGGTGCCGACCACCGTCGGGAACCTCTCGAGTCTGGCGGACGCCCTTCCGACGTCGGTGTTGCGGGAGGTGCTGGACCGGCTGCGCGAGCTGCGCGCGAGCCAGGAGGTCCGAGCGGAGAACGACGAACGCGGCAGCTGAGGCCGGCACCGTCAGCGGGCGGGGGTCCGGGGGCGGTTCCACCAGAGGGAGAGGGACAGGGCCGCGGTGACGAGGACCGCGCCGCCGGCCGCGAAGACGGCGGCGGCGTCGACCTGCCGGCGGATGACGGTGAAGCTGGCGGGCAGGGCGTCGAGGGCGCTCTGGAGCTGGTCGGCGTTCTCCGCGCGGTGATAGGAGCCGCCGGTGGTCGCGGCGATCTGCTTGAGTGCGGGCTCGTCGATGATGCGGGGGCTGCGGCCCCGGTCGAATCCGCCGCGACCACCGAAACCGCCGCCCCAGCCACCCCAGCCGCCGTCGAACTGTGAGCTGTCGCACACCATGGGGGCCGGGTTCGTGGTGCCGAAGCCGATGGTGAAGACGCGGACCCGGCGCAGAGCCGCCTCCTGCGCGGCGATCTGCGGGTCGACGCCCTGGGTGTTGGCGCCGTCGGTGAGCACGACGATCGCGGCGCCGGCGTAGCCTTCGCCGCCACTGACGGGATCCGCGCCGGTGGGGGCGACCGACGGGTCGACCTCCGCGATCGCGTCGATCGAGGCGATGATGGCCTGCCCGATCGCGGTGCCACGGGCCACGGTGAGGTTGTCCAGCGCCTTGAGCAGCGCGTCGGTGTCGTCGGTGGGCGGGACGAGCAGACCCGCCGTGCCCTTGAAGCTGACCAGGCCGATGCGCGGCCCGTCCCGCTGCGACTCGATGAACTCCGCGGCGGCCTTCCGCGCGGCGGTGAGACGGTTGGGGTCGACGTCCGTGGCGCACATGGAGGCGGAGGCGTCGATCGCGAGCAGGATCGTCGTCGACGTCTGCGGCACCGGCACCGACGCCTGCGGTCGCGCGGCCCCGACCGCGAGCAGCGCGAGCCCGGCGACGAACAGTGCGACGGGGATCTTCCGCGTCCAGCGGGTACGGCCGGGCAGGGCGCTGCGCACGAGCGCGATCGAGGTGACGCGCACGGCGGCCCGCCGGCGGCGGCGCAGCGCCCACCAGCGGACGGCGAAGATCAGCGGGATGATCAGCACGGACAGCAGCGCCCACGGCCACGAGAACGTCATTCAGATCACCCGTCCAGACCGGAGCACGGTGAGCGCCGCTCCTGCGGTGAGCAGCGCGAGGGCGAGCCAGATCAGCCCGCCGGCGAGGGGCAGCGGCTCGTCGGAGACGGTGAGCCGCAGATCGATCGTGTCGGCGATCCCGTCGAGCCGCGCAGGGTCGGAGGCGGGGTGGTAACCGCCGCCGGTGGTCTGCGCGATCTGGGTGAGGGTGTCCTCGTCGAGCGAGGTCTGCAGGTGGTAGCCGTCGACGCGCACCGTCGCCCCCGCCGTGGTGCCGACCCCGACGGTGTGGATCTGGACGCCGCCCCGCTGGGCCACTTCGGCGGCTTGGCCGACGTCCGCGCCCTGGTTCTGGCCGTCGGAGAACATCACGATCGTCGCCGACGGCCAGTAGCCGATGTCGGGCGCGCTGCCGTCGCCGCCGATGGCCACCTGCTTGCCGGTGATCGCCGTCAGCGCGGCCGTGATGGCCGCGACGAGCGAGGTGCCGCCGGCGACCTTCAGCCGGTCGATGGCCTTGAGAGCGACGGAGTGGTCGGCGGCGGGCCGTGCGGTGGTGAGCGCACCCCGTTCGAACGCGACCACGCCGATGTCGACGCTGTCCGGCTGCGCCGCCACGAACGCGCGGGCCGCCCGCTGCGCGGCCGCCAGCCGGGTGGGCGCGACGTCGTCGGCGCCCATGCTGTTGGAGACGTCGATGGCGAGGATGACGGTGCCCGCGGTCCGCGGGATCGGCACCATGGCCGCCGGTCCGGCGGTGGCGATCGCGAGCGCCCCGACGCCGGCGATCGTCAGGCCGACTCCGAGATGCGCCCGGCGGCGGCCCGGCACGGCGACGCCGGCCGCGGCGAGCGCGGCCGTCCGCCGGCGCGCCGAGACGACGGCGGCCCAGACGAGCACCGCCGTGACGAGCAGTCCGACGGCCAGCAGCAGCGGCGAGGACAGAGTCACGAGACCTCCTTCGCCGGCCTCATGTGCCTGGTGACGGGCTCGGTCATGCCGACCGGTCCCGGGTTCGGGCGACGACCTCGACCAGCGCCTCGGCCAGATCGCGGTCGGTGCCGATGCGGTGGACGGGCACCCCGGCCCGGCGCATCCCCCTCGTGAGCCGGGCGTCGCGGGCGTCGACGGCGGCGCGGAAACGCACCCGGAGCAGCGGGTCGGCGGAGTCGACGACGAGCTGCTCGCCGGTCTCGGCGTCCTCGACCACGATCAGCCCGGCTTCGGGCAGCACGTCGTCGGCGGTGTCCACGATCCGCAGGGCGACCACCTCATGCCGCCGGGCCAGGCGCTGGAGCGAGCGCTCCCAGTCGCCGTCGCCGATGAAGTCCGACAACACGACGATGAGCGCGCGGCGGCGCGCGAGCCGGCCGGCCGCGTCGAGCATCTCCGCCAGGTCGGTGGTGGCACCACCACGCGCCCCTGCGGTGCGCTCGGCGGCGCGCTTGGCCGCTCGGTCGGCGGCGCGATTGGCGGCACGTCCAGAGGTGCGTCCGGCGGTGCGCTCGGCGGTGCGTTCCAGCTCGGCGCCGATCCGCAGCGCGTGCCGCCGGGTGGCGCCGGGCGGCACGACGCGTACCATCCCGGTGTCGAACAGCAGGGCGCCGACCCGGTTGCCGCCCCGGCCGAACAGCCGGGCGAGGACGAGCGCGAGCTCGGCGAGCACGTCGTGCTTGCCGCGCCCCGGCCGGCCGGCCGCCATCGACGCCGACCGGTCGAGCACGAGCCACACCGTCAGCTCGCGATCCTCGGTGAACACACGCAAGTGCGGCTCGTCCAGCCGGGCGGTCACGTTCCAGTCGATGTGCCGGGCGTCGTCGCCGTCGCTGTAGGGGCGTAACCCGGTGAAGTCGATGCCGGAGCCACGGTGCGCGGTGCGGTGGGCGCCCTGGAGCCGGCCGTCGAGCCTGCGGACGACCTTCCACTCCAGGCGGAGCAGGAGCCTCTCGGGGGCGGTGGCCATGGCTCAGCGCTTCTGCAGGACGACGTCGGGCGCCCGGACGGCCCCGAGCACCCTGGTGACGATCGTGTCGGCGTCGACGTCGTCCGCCAGGGCCTCATAGGACAGCACGAGGCGGTGGCGCAGCACGTCGAGCGCGAGCTCGGACAGGTCGTGCGGCAGGACGTAGTCGCGGCCGCGCAGGAACGCCAGTGCCCGGGCGCCCGTGACGAGCGCGATGGACGCCCGCGGGCTCGCCCCGTAGGTGACGTACCGTTCCAGCTCGCCGAGCCCCGCCGTCGCGGGGGAACGCGTCACGGCGACCAGCCGTACCGCGTAGTCGACGATCGCCGGATCGACGTACACCTGCTGAGCGCGGGCCCGCATCGCGATCAGCTCCTCGGCCGTCACCATCGGCTGCGGCTGCTCGGGCGGACGCAGCGCCCGGTCGACGATCGCCTGCTCTTCGGCCTGCGTCGGATAGTCGACGACCACCTTCATCATGAAACGGTCGACCTGCGCTTCGGGCAGCGGGTAGGTGCCCTCCGACTCGATCGGGTTCTCCGTCGCCATGACCAGGAACGGCTCCGGCACCCGGAACGTCTCACGGCCGATCGTCACCTGATGCTCCTGCATCACTTCCAGCAGGGCGCTCTGCACCTTGGCGGGGGCGCGGTTGATCTCGTCGGCCAGCAGCAGGTTCGCGAACACCGGGCCGAGCTCGGTCTTGAACTCCCCGGAGTGCTGGTGGTAGACCCGCGTGCCCACAAGGTCGGCGGGCACCAGGTCGGGGGTGAACTGGACGCGCTGGAAACTCCCGGCGATCGCGGCGGCCAGCGACCGCACCGCGAGCGTCTTGGCCAGGCCCGGCACGCCCTCCACCAGCAGGTGACCGTCGGCGATCAGCGCGACGGCCATGCGCTCCAGCAAGGCGCCCTGCCCGACGATCGTGCGTTTGACCTCGAACAGCACATGTTCGAGCGGATGGGCCGACTCGGAGGACTTGGTCGAGGTCATATGGTGTTCCTTCTCGTGGCGCTTCGGTGGTGGCGCTTCGGTGGTGGCGCTTCGGTCAGGGCGGTTCGGTCGCGGCGGTTCGGTCAGATCAGGAGCCCGTCGCCTGGGCCGTCACCTTCACCGCCGCCCAGGGCCACGCCGATCGGCACCGCGAACGCGATGCCGGCGAACGCCTCGTCACCTCCCGGATCGGCGATCGAGACGACGATCCCGATGACCAGGCCGCGAGCGTCCAGGAGGGGACCGCCGGAGCTGCCCGGGTTGACGGAGGCGTCGAACTGGATGAGCCCGCTCAGG
This sequence comes from Nonomuraea sp. NPDC002799, assembly GCF_053592075.1. Lineage (NCBI taxonomy): Bacteria > Bacillati > Actinomycetota > Actinomycetes > Streptosporangiales > Streptosporangiaceae > Nonomuraea > Nonomuraea sp. NPDC002799. The sequence continues at coordinate 58,542 of NZ_JBSFVA010000004.1, read as the reverse complement.
TCGCCGCCTACGGAGCTCCGGTTCAGGCCCGACACGACGCCGGTGGAGACGCTGTAGGTCAGGCCCAGCGGATTGCCGATCGCCACCACGGGCGCGCCCACGGTCACGGCGCCGCCGAGCGTCGCCGGCACGACGATCTCCGGCAACTGCGCGGGCTTGAGGGTCGCGACGTCGCGCTTGGGATTCGACGACACGACGACGGCCCTCGCCTTGGTGCCGTCAGCGAACGTGAGGTTGACGTCCTTCGTGCCCTTGATGACGTGGTGCGCCGTCAGAATCGTCCCGTCCTCGGCCGCGATCACCCCGGTTCCGAGCGACTTCCCGGCCTGGATGACCACCACCGACGGCCCGACCCTCTTGAAGACGTCGGGCACCGGGAGCGTCGCGCTGGGCGTCGGCGTCGCGCTCGGCCTGGGCGCGGCAGCTCCGCCGCTCCCCCCGCCGCTGCCCAGCCAGTACGCCAGCACCGCCACGACGACCAGCGCGCCACCTCCGGCGACGAACCGCCGAGCCCTTCCGGCTCCAGCTCCCTGAGCCTCGGCCGCACCCGCCTCCGGCGGCACGCGCTCCATTACCCCATATTCATAAATCTCAGTCGAAAGTGCTACAAAGTCCGCCTGAGAACTCCATGAGAACCGGCTCCGCCCTCAGCGCGCGCGAGCCGGCCGGCGTGGTCAGGTCGCCTGGAGAGGGCGGGGCCAGGCGGAGAAGGAGGCGTGCAGCGGAAGGATCATGGTGTGCGTGTCGCCGGCCACGACCGGCGAAGAGGAGAGCTGATGCCAGCCCGCACCCTCATAGAACCGGACCACGGCGGGACTGCAGGTCAGGAAGCCGAAGGACAACGCCAGACCGGCCAGCTCCGTGGCGGTCTGCGCGAGCAGCTTGCGGCCGAGGCCCCGGCCCTGGACATCGGGGTCGACCGCGACCAGGCCCACCTCGCCGACCAGCAGGCGCTCGCCGCTCTCACTCATCTGCTCGAACTGCCGCAGCAGGCCCAGATGGGCGACGGGGCGACCGTCCGCCATGCCGATCATGCGGGCCTCCGGACGGGCCCAGGCCCAGCTTCGCCTGCCACTGAAGATCCCCGCGTACGCCGGGTACGCCCGGGCCAGCATTCCGGCGAGGGCCTTGTGCGTGCCGGAGGAGACGTTGGTTTCCCGGACCATGGCCCATTGCAGGCGATCTTGACGATGCAGGCGTTTCACCTGGCCGTTCTATCACCCGCCGCACACCGGAATAGCCGTCCAAAAGATCACGAAGGCTGGTATTTTTCGTGATATGCGGTCGGAGGACTACCTCAGCACCAATGTCATGCGAGCCGGCTTCGCCGTCGACATGTCGAACATCGTGCGCGAACGTGCCCTGGGCGGCGAGCGCCTTGCTGACCTGCGCCGATTTCTCGGGCTGATCAAGGGCCTGGTGGCCTATACCAAGGATGCGTCGCTCAGGATCTACGGGGTGGCCGACTGGTCGCTGCTGCGCAAAAGCGACCTGTTGTCCGACGACGAACGCGACAGACTGCACCGCTGGCGGAAAGCCGGGCTGATCGAGGTCCTGGAGGGGGCGGACGGCCGGCTGATCGAGCTGGCGGAGACCGGCGGCCTGATGGTGGTGTGCTTCGACAATTACCTCGACTTCCACCGGAGTCACCCGTGGCTGCCCGGTAACGAGGACCGTTTTCTGCTGCCCTTTCTCGGGCCGCGGGGCATCAGCGTCCGGCCTCGGGAGATTCCGATCAGGCCGGAATGGCAGTTGTCGCGCAAGGAAGAGGAAAGCCTCCTGAAGAAGGAGGGGCTTTACGGTGCGCCGCGGCGGGAGCTGCTGAACCGGTTGTGGTTGTGCGCCGTACCCGGCTGTCCCCTGTTCGGTAAGGACCGGGGCGATCACCAGCCGCTGCCCCGCTACCGCTCCGGCTCGGCGCGATGCCCCAGTCACGGGCAGCCGCTCACGGACATCGGCACCCGCCCGCGCCGAGTCCAGGTGAAGGTACGCGTGGGCGACGGCGTCGCCACGCGCTTCACTCTCGATCCCGGTCAGACGATGAACGTGGGCCGGGCGCCGGGCCCGGAAGGATTCGCGCTCACGCCGGAGCTGGGCGTGGCGGCCGACTCCGGGATCAGCCGTGACCATGCCGGCCTGCGCTGGACAGGCTCGAAACTGTTCGTCACCGACCACAGCCGCTTCGGCACCCACGTCCGGCGCAACGGGGCCGAACCCTTCGCGCTGGCCAGAGGACGTAGCTGCCCGGTGCGGGCGGGTGACGAGATCATTCTGGCCGACGGGGTGGAGCTGCTGCTCAGCGGCCGGGAGTTCCTGTTCGAGGGGAGTTCGCCCGTGCCCACGCCTTCGGACGATCTGGCCGCGGAGGCGGCCCGTGTCACCCGGTTACCGCAGGGAGGCCAGGATGCCTGAGCAGGGTGACACGCTGTGCGGGCGCTACCGTCTGATCAGTGAGCTCGGCAGAGGCGGGATGGGGACGGTCTGGCTCGGCCACGACGAAGAGCTGAGCCGCGAGGTCGCCGTCAAACTGCTGAACCCCGGGGACGTCAAGCAGGAGCCGGTCGCCAGATTCAAGCGCGAAGCCCGCGTGATGGCGATGGTCAAGCACCCCAACATCGTGGTGATCCACGACGTGGGCGAAGATCAAGGCACTGTCTTCCTCGTCATGGAACGACTGCTCGGTGTCGATCTGAGCAAGCTCCTGCGCGAGCGGAACCCGCTGCCGATTCCCTCGATCGTGGAGTACGGCAGGCAGACCGCAGCCGCCTTGTCGTGCCTGCACGGTGCCCCCGCCACGGTGGTGCACCGCGACCTCAAACCGGCCAACCTGGTGCTCGATCAGGACGGCGTGCTGAAACTGTGCGATTTCGGCATCGCCTCGCTGCCCACCATGGACATGAGCCGGTACACCGGCACCGGCGCACCAATCGGCACCGTCGCTTACATGTCACCCGAGCAGTGCAGGAGTCATGAGGTAGGGCCGCCGTCCGATGTCTACTCCTTCGGCGTGGTGCTGTACGAGCTTCTCACGGGCAGATTGCCGTACTTCGTGGCCAACAGCAAAGCGGCGGCCTACATGAAACAGGTGCTGGACACGCTGCCTGCACCTGTGGAGGACCACCGGGCCGACACGCCCCCGGAGCTGGCCGAGCTGGTGCACGCGATGCTCGCCAAAGGAGAAGACGACCGGCCCGACGCGGCGGCCGTGCACGCCGCGTTGTCGAAGATGCGGGGCGGCACCGGACGAGGCGAGACGCACGAGGAGAACGACCTGCTCGCCGAGCTCGACAAGGTCCGCACCAGGCTCCAGGCCGGACGCCAGGCGGAGGCCGGGATGCGCCTGGTCCGGCTGATCGATCGAGCGGTGACCACGCTCGGCCCCGATCACGAGGTGACCCGGCGGATCCAGGCGTTCGGTGCGTCTAGTCAGACTCGGTGAGCTCCCATACCTTGACCGTGCCGACCACGCCGGAGAAGTCGGTGGGGAATTTCACGACCTTCAAGACCGCGACGCGCTCCTCGTCGGTGATGACGCACACGTAATCGCCCTTGACGGCCTTCGCCCTGTCGCTGCCCTGGGTTGACACGATCTCCCTGCACTGCTGCGGCGTGGGTTCCCCCGCTTCCGTCCAGACCCGCATCATGCCGTCTTGCGAGTGAAGCTGGGACAACGGCGCGGAGAGCGCTTCCCTGAGGTCTTCCGGAGTGCTGGGGTCCACGGCCGGAGGCACGGTGTCGAGGTCGATTCCGTCGTCATTGAAGCGGATCGTGCCACTCCACTGCACCTTTTCGGCCGGCGGGGTGCTCGGTTCTGGGGTGCTGGAGGCCGGGGGTGTCGTGGTCTGGCCGGAGGACTGCGGCGTACTGGTGGCGGGCAGCGCGGCCTGGTTGGAGGCAGGCTGGGATTGTTGCGGCTGGGCTCCTCCGCCGCCGCCGTTCAGTACCTGGATGGCCCATGCGCCCAGCCCGGCGCCCGCCAGTACGAGCCCTGCGGCGCCCGCCACGATGAGCGTGCGACCACGACCGGCCGACGGCCGAGATCCGGTGCGGGTGAGTGCGGCCGGCGACAGGGGCCCGGTGCCGGTGTGTGCGGCAGACGGCAGGGGCCCGGTGACGTGTTCGGGGACGGCCGGCACAGGTTCTGCCGCCGACGCGGACACGGCCGCCTGCCGCGTCTGGATCGCCTGGGCGAGCGCGGGAGGCAACGGCAGGCCCGGCATCGCGCAGGCCGCGATCACCTCCTCCAGCGTGGGGCGGTCCATCGGCTCGCTCGCCATGCAGGCGCTGATGATGCCGCGTAATTCCGGTGGGCAACCGGTCAGCGGCGGAACGCCGCTGTGGATCCGCAGCACGATGTCGAAATCGGGTCCCTCGCCGAAGGGCTGCCGGCCGGTGGCCACGTGGTACATGACCGCGCCGAGCGCGAAGACGTCGGTCGCCGGCGTCGTCGGCCGGCCGCGTACCTGTTCAGGGCTCATGTACTGCGGCGAGCCGACCGACGAGCCGCTCAAGGTGAGGTGGGTGCCGTCGGTCGCCCTGGCCACGCCGAAGTCGATGACTCTGGGGCCGTCCGTCCCGAGGATCACGTTGTTCGGTTTGAGGTCGCGGTGGATGATTCTGGCGGCGTGCACGGCTTGCAGGGCTTTGGCGACGGCGCCGGCCAGGTTCGCCACCACCGGCACCGGCAGGGGGCCGGCCAGACGGACGGCCTCGGCCAAAGACGGGCCCGGGATGTAGGCGGACGCCAGCCAGGGAGGCGTGGCGGCCGGATCGGCGTCCAGAAGCTGGGCGATGTAGATCCCGTTCACCTGCTGCGCGGCCCTGACCTCCTGGGCGAAGCGTGCGCGGAACGCCGGATCCTCGGCGAACTGCGGCCAGAGCATCTTGACCGCGACCGGCCGCCCGCCTGGGCTGAAGGACAGGAAGACCTGCCCCATGCCTCCGGCGCCCACCCGGGCACGCAACCGGTAGCCGCCGGCGGTTCGCGGGTCATTCTCACGCAGGGGTTCGAACACCTGATTCGTCACGGACAACCCCGTTCATACCCTCAGCCGAAATCCGCGCCAATTATAACGATCACCGCAATATACATACACACCAAGCGCACCAAGCGGCCAGACGGCAACAACTAGGCGATGGCCGACCATTTTCCGGAACTGCTGGTGTCCATCCATTCGAGGACTTACGGGAAAGAAGGAGTTGAAATGGGAGAAATCCCACCATTCGGGGGCACCGATACCAGCGCTCGCCCGAAGATCTGTTGGCTGGAGCCCTACCCCGACGTGCTGCTCAACGAGATCGCCGACCACCTGCCAGGGCCGGAGGCCCGCTACGAGGTCAGGGAGTCACTCTCCGCAGGAGCGCCGGATTGTGGCTGATTTCAGCCGCGCGTACGCGCAATCCTCGCAGATGACGCCGGGCCTGATCTCGTCATCCGCGAAGTCGCTGGACGATGTCACTTCTGCACTTCCCGTTCGGCAGCGTATTGACCGAACCTCACATCTGGGCGAGACCACCATCGACGAAGAGTTCAGCGCCTGTGGTGAAGGAGCTCTGGCCGGAGGCGAGGAAGAGCACGGCGGAAGCTACTTCGTCCGCATGCCCCAGTCGCCTGAGAGGGATGGAGTGGGCGAAGTCCTCCCTGAGTTCGCGCCTCGCATCGGCATCGTCGCCGGCGAAGCCGAGGAGGCCGGGGGTTTCGATGGGACCGGGGCTGATCGCGTTGACCCGGATTCCACGCCCCGCCAGCTCGGCCGCCCAGGACCGGGCGAAGTTGCGGGCAGCCGCCTTGGTGGCGCTGTAAACGCTCATCGCCGGAATCCCCTGGGAGGCGTTGGTGGAGGACGCGAGGATGACAGAGGCGCCGTCAGACAGGAGTGGCAGGGCCTTCTGCATGGTGAAGAACATGCCCTTCACGTTGATGGCGAACGTGCGATCGTATTCTTCCTCGGTGACCTCTTCGAGCGCCATGAGGCCGCCCACTCCCGCGTTCGCGAACAGAACGTCGAGCCGTCCGCTGCGTTCCTTGATGGTGGCGAACAGCGCGTCGAGGTCCGGCAGCCTGGAGACGTCGCTCCGCACACCGATGGCACCCGCGCCGATCGTCGCCACCGCGGCATCGAGTTCCGGCTCACGGCGCCCCGTGATGTAGACGGTGGCGCCTTCGCGCGCGAAGCGCTGGGCCGCACCCAGACCGATGCCGGCAGTCCCGCCTGTGACCAGGGCGATCTTCCCGTCAAGCTGTCCCATTGCCCGTCCTCCTTGAAGGGACATGTCCTGTGACGACTACAGCCGCAGGCCGCCTTCGCTATAAGTGAGATATGTGTTCTTACACTTACACAGGGCGATCGGCGGCCACGTATCGACGCACCCGGAGGCGCGGAACTCACCACGTGGACGAGGCACACCCCGTTCTCAGGGGATGGCCGGATGGCTCGGTCGCAGGCGTTGCCGGCGGCCCCAGGCGGCGAGCCGCCGGAGGGCGGCGTGGTCGGGGCTGCCCGGAGGCGCGGTGATGAGCACGACGATCTGTTCCTGATCGTCGACGCTGGTCAGCGCCTGCCAGTCGAGGTTGAACGGTCCGGCGATGGGGTGGTGGACGTGATTGTGGCCGAAGGGCTGCACCGTGACCAGGTGCTGGCTCCACCAGGTGCGGAAGTCGTCGTCGTGGACGGACAACTCGCCGACGAGTTCGTGCAGCCGGGACTGGTCAGGGTAGGCGCCGGCGGCCATGCGCAAACTGGAGACGGCTTCGCGGGCGCGGGCGGGCCAGTCGCTCTGCATGGCCCGGACCTGCGCGTCGAGGAAGATCATGCGGACGTAGTTACGATGTTTGGGCGGCAGGGCGGCGAGGTCGCCGAGCAGGGCCGCGGCGAGCTGATTCCAGGCCAGGACGTCCATGTAGCGGCCGAGCACCAGGGCGGGGGTGTCGACGAGGTTGGCCAGCAGCCGCACCGTTTGCGGGGTGACCCGCTGCTCGGCCGCGTCCGGCTGCTCCGCGACGACGGGGTCGGCGAGGTGGAACAGGTGCCGCTGCTGATCGTCGTTCAGCAACATGGCCCGGCCGATCGCGGTGAGGACCGCGCGGGAGGCGGTGCGGACCCTGCCTTGCTCCAGCCGGGTGTAATAGTCGGTGCTGATGCCGGCGAGCTGGGCGACCTCCTCCCGGCGCAGTCCGGGCACTCGGCGCGGGTAGGCCGGTTCGGGCAGTCCGTGCTCGGCTGCGGTGACTGCGGCGCGCCGGGCGGCCAGGAAGTCGGCCAGCAGCCCTTTCTGTGAAGCGAGGGGGGTACTGTCCGGGCTGTCCATGTCAGCCAATGATGGCATCCGGCTGGCCATACTTCCGGGGAAAACCATTCCCAGGAACAACTGGCTCTTCCAGCTCAGCACGTAGTCGGCAACGGTAGAGAAGGAAGGGCGGCCGACCCTGCAGAACTTGGAGGGGGGCTGTGGGGCCGGCCGCTCTCCGCTGCGCCAAGCGGTGCCGCAGGTTTCCCCGGGCCGGTGCGATGGCATGCAACACTTCGCGGTCTTTCCTTCTCTTGGAAGTGACGGACGAGGAAAGGCGACAGTGTTGGAGACAGACCCCCGCTTCGCCGACTTCGTCGCCACTCGCGGGGACGCGCTGCTGCGCTACGCCTATCTGCTCACCGGGAACCCGCATGACGCGGCCGACCTGGTCCAGGAGGCGCTGCTGAAGCTGTGGTCGGCGCTGGCCGAGCTGCCCCGCAAACAGCGTGCGGTGCTGGTGCTGCGCTACTACGAGCAGCTCGCCGACGCCGAGATCGCCTCGGTCCTGGGCGTCTCGCGCGGCACGGTACGCAGTCAGGCCTCCAGGGCCTTGGACAAGCTCCGCTCCGTCCTTCCCGCCGACACTGACAGGAGCACCTTGTGACCGACCTCGAAGATGCTCTCCGGCGAACGCTGATCCGAGCGGTCCCGTACGCTCCGCGCACGTCGGAGGCGCTGCTCACGCGCGTGGAAGCGCGTTATCGCGCCCGAAGGCGGCCCTGGAGCGCGCTGACCATCGCCGCGGCCGCCGTCGCCGCCGTCGCCACCGTGGTGAGCGTGACGGCCCTGGTCCAGCATCGAGCCGCGCCGGCCGGTCCGGCGACCGGCCGGGCCGTTCCGTCGGCTACGGCGACCGTCCGGCCCGTACCCGTGGGGACGGTCTGGCCCCAGGCCGTCACCCGCGTTCCGGCCCGGCTGCCGGACGGCCGCCGGTACGTGCCGCTGCGGTTCCTCGGTGACCGCACCCTGCTCGTCATGAGCTGGGACAGCCAGGAGAGGCGCGCGCTGCACAACTACGACCTGGCGACCGGAACGGCCGAGCAGATCACGTCGGTGACCGGCCGGTCGCCGGAGAACTTCGCCACGGGCGGGCACGACGTGGCCTGGTGGACCATCGACGGTGCGCGCGCCGCCGTCTGGGTCGCACCGCTGGCGGGCGGCCCGCCCCGGAAGGTGACCACCTTCCGGGGCGTCCCCGACCATCTGGCCGTCGCCGGCGGAAAGGTGTTCCTCTCCGCCACGAGCGGCGGTCTCTTCGCCGCGCCGCTGACCGGCGGCACCGCCGAGCCCGTCACCGAGGCCGGCGAAGCCTCCCTGCTGGACTATCCGTGGGTGGGTACGGACGAGCCGGCCTTCACCGACCTGCTCAACCTGCGAACCGGCAAGCGGAACCGCGCCGTCGTCCGTGCGGGTGAGAAGGACATCGTCTGTGACAGCGGCTACTGCGCGCTGTCGCGGGAAGGTCAGCGGTTCGTCCGCCGCCGCGACGGCTCCCAGGAGCGGCCCATGGGCCAGACCGGCATGCAGCCGGCCGTTCCCTTCGCCGGCCGTCTCCACCTGGCCGCCACCACCACCGGCTACGCACTCATCGACCTGGCCACCGGCAGGGCGGGCGACTTCGGCATCCGTCCGGGCGCGGACGGCGGGCTGGTCATCTCCGGGCTGGTCACCAACGGCAGGCTGATGAGCTACGAACTGGGCGCCGAGCGCATCGTCATCGATCTGAAGAACATCCCCTAGACCCCTCCTGAGGAGGCGCGGATTGATGACCGCTTCCGGCTTCGAACAGAGCGTGCCGGGTAGAGGGACGCGCATGGCCACATTAATAGACCGGGTACGCGCGTATCTGCGCAGCCCCAAAGGCAGAGCCAACGTCGAAAAGGCCAAGCGCATGGCCCGCGACCCCCGTAACCAGCAGAAGGCCAGGAGTTTCCTGGAGCGGTTCCGGGGGCGGCGTCACTGATATCCGGCGACCATCACTCTGAGGTCAGGACAGGGGCGGTGAGGCCGAGATCGGCGAGCGCGGCCGGCTCCGCCCAGGAGGGCACCGGATCGCACCGGATCGTGCTCGGCGGCGACGCCGGGCCCTTCACCGACCCGGACGGATTCGTGTGGGAGACCGCCTCCGCATGAGGCGGGATCACGACCGCGCTTCCTCGAACGCGGTGCCGACCTCCCCCGTGGTGAGGATGGCATGGGCGAAGGTGGGGCCGTTCAGTTCGTGGGCGGCGTGCATCATCTCGGGGAGAAAGGCGGCGGTGGCGTCGCGGACGAGCGTCACGTGATAGCCGAGCTCCATCGCGAAACGTCCGGTGGACTCGATGCAGGTGTTCGCCAGCACACCGGCGAGCACCACGTGGGTGATGCCGTGCTGTTTGAGCTGCATGTCCAGGTCGGTGTTGGCGAACCCGCTCTGCGCCCAGTGCTCATGGACGACGACGTCCCCCGCCCGCACCTGGAGGTCGGGGTGGAACTCGCCGCCCCAGGTGCCCCGGGCGAAGGAGTGCCGCTGCTGGATGCCGCGCTGGGTCGGATTCGGATGGTCCCAGGTGTCGTAGTCGCCGGGCTCCCAGCGGCGGTGCGGGACGAACATCACCTGGACGCCGGTCTCGCGGGCGGCGGCGATCAGCGAACGCAGGTGGTCCAGCAGGCCGACCTCCTTCGCCACGGGCTCCAGACGCGGCCAGAGCTTGCCGCCTTCGGAGATGAAGTCGTTGTAGGGATCGACCAGCAGCACCGCCGTGCGGCGGAGGTCGTAAGCCTGGGCCATGGTGTCTCCTTGGGTCACGGAGCAGGACGGCGCCGGCGCCGGGCTGCCGGGCGGACCTGCGCGGCGTCCGCCCCTTCAGCGGGTCTACCCGCGCCCGAGCATCGTGACCTGGGCGAAGACTTCTGTTTGGGTCATCGGGGACAGGCCGGAGCCTCGGCACGCCCTTCGCGGGCCTGCCGAGGCTCTCGGGTTCAGCGCGTCACTGGTTGCCGGATCGCGACAGGAACTTCAGGGCGGCTTCCAGGTATTCGGAACGCCTGCCGTGATCGGCGTCGATCGCGCGGCGGTCGGTGAGTATGGGCTTGTAGTAGTCCTCGACCAGCTGTTCCAGGCCGCGTCTCTCGTCGCGGGTGTCCGTCCGGTAGAGGACCACGCCCTTGAGACCGGGATAGCTCCGCCGATGCTGGCCGAGCCGGTCCTGCAGGTCGGTGGCCATGCCGGTCCTGACCACCTGCCCGTTCTCGGTCACCAGGGCGTAGACGCCGCCCCTGGCGTTCGGATCGCCGACGGTCCTGAAGTCCGCCGGGTTGATCCTGTCGGGCAGACCGAGACAGTTGACGTTGTGCACCAGGACCGGGGTGGCGGCCGCCAGCACGTAGTAGGTGTGCAGGCCGTCGACGGTCAAGTTGTGCACCCGCCGCGACGCGCTCCATGCGCTGATCGCGTCGACCCGCACGTACGTGCCGGCCGACGTCCGCAACCACATGCCGGGCTCGAGGGCTCCGGCGTCGACCCAGCGGCCCAGGCTCGCCACCCAGAACGGGTGGCCGTCGGTCGCGGTGATGCCGGCGGTCTCGCCGCCCTGCTCGCCGTCGACGTCCACGGTGACCTGCACCAGGCTCTTGGCGCCGTCGCCGGTGATGACGCCGGTGACGGGCCTGGGTTCGGTGCGGCCGGTCGCGGGGTCGGTGGCGAGGACCTCGTCACCGATCTCGATCTCCTCGATCGGCCGGGTGCTGCCGTCGGCCATCAGGACGCCGGTACCGGGGGCGAAGCTGTTGAACGCGCACCCGCCGGGAGCGTCGGTCCTGCGGAATCGCTGGGCGATGTCGCTGGCCCTGTCGCCCACGTAGTCGACGGCGCGGCGGCCGACCGAGGTGTTGGCGACCCAGCCGGCGGTGCGTTCGACGACTCTCAGCCTGCTCAGGGCGGCCTCGGCGCCTGCTTCGACCGCCACCCAGCCGGCTTCCGTGGCCCCTTCCTGCCAGGTCTTGCGGCCCTCGGCGACGTCGCTGACCGTGCTCGCGATGCTTCTGGCGCCCTGGTAGGCGCTGTAGGCGGTCATGCCCCACATGACGCCCTTGCCGACCAGGATGGCGGCGGGGACGAGGAAGACAAGGTTGCCGTCGGGGTCGGTGTTCTGGACGGGATTCTGATAGCCGTAGCCGTACAGGTTGAGGTTGCCCGGGTTGTAGACGCCGTCGTTGCCCTCGCCGGCGAGATAGTCCTCGACGATGGGATCGGCGGACTTCCACAGGCCCATGCGCGCGTCGTAGTAGCGGGCGCCGTGGTAGTAGTAGCCGGTCTCCGGGTCGAGCTCCTTGCCAGTGAACTGGTACGGGTTCGGCTGACCGGGGCTCTCCTCGACCCACGTCTCACCACCGGGGAAGTAGTTGAGGTGCTCGGCCAGCCGCCCGGTGCCGTCGGTGCCGAAGGTGGTCGAGCCGATCTGGTCGCCGTGGTAGAAGAACTGGTCCTTCTCGAAGGCGGCACCCGGCTTGGCCGTCTTCGAGGCGATCCGGGTGGTGCCGACGAAGACGTGCTTGTACTCGGTCTCGTTGCGGGCCGTGAAGTTCTGGTTCGGGTACAGGGTGGTCTGGGGGCCGTCCTTGACGACCCGCCCGCCCTGGTCGTCGTAGGTGAAGCGGACCGTGGGCGGCTTGCGGTGGTCGTCGCAGGCGGAGGGGTCCTGCGGCTGGGTGTCGTTCTTGGCGGTGTCGTGCACGCAGGCCAGGCGGTTGTCCTCATCCCAGATCAACTGCCGGCGGGGTTTGCCGGGCGTGTCGGAGTCCTGGTCGATGAGGTTGCCGTTGTCGTCGTAGCGCAGCTTGTCCGGGCCCACCTCGGTGGGCGCGTGCGGGCGCGAGCCGAAGCCGTACTCGTGCGTGTAGGTGGTGTCCTGCTGCACGTGCTCGTTGCCGTCGGCCCCGATGACGGCGTGGCGCTGGTGCTTGCCGACGATGTTGTGGATCGTGTCGTACGTCAGGCGGAACGCGTACGAGTCGGTCTTGTGGATGTCCGGCGTGTACTGGCCACTGGCCTGGGTGAGCCGGTACAGGTTGTCGTAGATGTAGGTCTGCGTGGACGGCCCGCCCAGCTTGGGCGTGGTGGAGCTGTCGGGGATGCTGGTGTCGTTCTGCAGCCGGGTGATGTTGCCGACGTCGTCGTAGCTGTAGCGGTAACGCTGGAACTCGTACCCGGTCGGCAGCGTGGAGCTGAGCAGTGCCAGGCTCCGGTCGGCGGCGTCGTAGGCGAACGTGGTGGTGGTGCCGTTGCCCAGCGCCATGCGGACCCGCTGCTCGAACTTGTCGTACTGCATGTCGCGCAGATACGGGTAGGTATGGCCGCCCTTGACACCGGTGGCCGAGATCACCTGCCCGCCGGAGTCGTAGCCGTAGGTCAGGACCTCCCCGTCGGGGTAGGTGAGCTGGCGCACCCGGCCGAAGCTGTCGTAGCGGTAGGCCGTGGTGAAGATCTTGGTGTGCGGGCCGGGGCCGGGCAGCGTCTTGGTCTCGGCGACGACCTCGCCGAGCGGCCCGTACTGGCGGGTGGTCACGCCGCCGGCGTCCTCGATCTTGGTCATCCGGCCCGCGCCGTTGTACTCCGCGCCCGGCGCGCCGTAGGTGTAGCGGATGTCGTTGTCGTTGAAGATCGGATAGTCGACCTTGACCAGCCGGGTGAAGTCGTACTCGTAACTGATCTTCTTGTCCCGGTCCGCCAGGTTGGCGCTGACCTTGCTGGTCATGTTGCCGGCCAGGTCGTAGCCGGTGGTGGCGCGGCCGGCGTCGGGGCTGGTCACCGTGGTGCGGCGGCCGAAGTCGTCGTAGGCGGTGGTGGTCTGGTTGTTCTGGTCGTCGGTGACCTTGGTGAGCTGGCGCAGCGGGTCGTAGACGTAGTTCGTCCACAGCGGCGGGCCGCCGTTGACCGGGTTCGGCTCGCGGATGGAGGTGATCTGCTCCCGCACGTCGGTGAAGGTGGCCTTGGTGTTGCCCTCGGCGTCGGTCACCGCACTGGAGAACTGCCGGGTGCCGGAGCGGTCGTTGCCGAAGCCGTAGGCCGTGGTGCTGCCCGTGCCGTCCGGCAGGACGGTCCGCACCATGCGGTCCAGCACGTCGAAGTCGTTGACGGTCGGGTAGACCCGGTCGAAGGCCGCGTTGAACGCGAGGTTGCCCGCGCCCTTCGCCTCGCTGACCGGGTAGGACTGCTCGGCCGTGCGGCCGAACTCGTCGAAGACCGTTCGCCCGGAGACCGTCATCGCGTCGGCGCCGCCGATCCTGGCGTCCTTCTTGGTCTGCACGACCCGGGCCAGGCCGTCGACGAAGGTGACGGTGTCGATGGTGTCGGTCTTGACCGTTCCGTCCGCGGCGCGGTCCAGGTGGCGGGTGACGGCGTACGGGACCGTCGCCTCGGGGTGGTACTCGAAGGCGATGGTCGGCTTTCCGGCTCCGTGGTCGTGCGGGCCGGTCAGGGTGGCGATCCGTCCGACGTCGTCGTAGGTGTAGACCAGCCGCTGGTTGTTGATGTCGACCGAGGTCTCGATCGCACCGAACTTGAGGTTGTACGTGGCCGAGGACGCGTAGCCGTAGCTGTCCCGGGTCGAGATGACGTAGGAGCCGGTCGTCTCGTCGTAGCCGTAGGTCTGCTGGTAACGCTGTCCCTTGTGGTTGGCCGGCCCGGTCAGCGTGGCCAGCATGCCGTCCGGGTGGTAGGTCGCGTCCGTCACCGCGACCTTCTGGTCGTCCAGCCTGGCCCGATGCCGGGTCAGGTTGCCGGTGGCGCAGTCGAGGTCGGCGTCGCTGCGCCGCATCACCTTGCCGCCGCCACGCACCTCGGAGGAGATGGCGACACCGACGACGTAGGTGGCGGCGCAGGCGGCGAAGCCGGTGGCCGTGACCACGTCGTCGGCGGCGCCGCTCTCGCCGTAGTCGGTGTTCTTGGTGAGGTTGCCGTACTTGTCGTAGACCATCTCGGTGCGGGTCTGCTTGCCCGGTGTGCTCTGACCCTCGTACCAGCGCTGGTCCGCGCGGACCAGCATGGGGAAGATCGCCGCGCTGGTGCTGGCGCCGTTGCCGGTCCCGCCGGTGGCGACGTCGCGCAGCTCGTACGTCTGCAGCGTCTCGACGAACGGCTTGGCCGCCCCGTCGGCCGCGAGCGTCCGGGTGACCAGGCCGCGCGTGTAGTAACTGCGGTTGTCGTACTCGGAGGTGGCGGTCCGGTAGACGGCGCCGGCGCGGTCGCGGCTCTGGGTCGTCACCGTGGCGTAGCCGCGGAACTCCCGCTCCAGCCGGTCGAACACGCCGCCCGCGTAGGTGAAGGTGCTGTGCTGGACGTCCGGGCCGTCGCCGGCCAGGCCGTCGTGGACCTTGACCGAGCTCAGCACGAACCGCGAACTCGGCAGCTCGTAGGTGTTGCCGTCCCGGGTGTAGTCGATCTCGATGGTGGAACCCAGGGGCCTTCTGACGCTCTTGAGCAGGTTGGTGCGGCCGGTCTGGTTGGCCGCCACGGTGAGCTGGTCGTCCGCGTTCGAGGCCAGGTGGTCGGCGAAGCCGTCGCCGTTGATGTCCCGGATGATCTGCGTGGCTCGTGACGCGCCGGTCGAGGTGTCGGCACCGGGGTTGATGATGACGAACCCGCCGAACCCGAACGCGATCGGGATCGAGACGGTGAAGTACGCTCCCGCGCCCAGCCGGGCGTTGACGTCGCTGTTCAGCCCGGACAGGCTGCCGCCGAAGTCGACGGGGGCGGCGAACCCGCTGCCGGTGTTGATCGCCACCTTGATCGGCGAGCCGGCGAAGACCCGGTCGGCCAGGTTGTCGCCGTTGACGTCGGCCAGGGTGGCGGAGGTGGTGCTGTCGCCCTGGTTGAGCGACGCGCCGCCGGCGAAGCCGTAGAAGTCGGTGTTGAAGCCGACGTTGACGCCGGAGTTGCCGCTGCTGCCGTCGTTGAGCGGCCCGCCCGGCCACGGCTCCGGCGCGGCGAAGCGGTAGCCGAGGTTCAGCGCCGCGCGCCCGTCCTCGAAGACCCGGTCGGGCAGGCCGTCGCCGTTGATGTCCAGCAGGTCGCTCTCGGCGTCCGAGGTGCCGGAGCCGAGGTTGCCGCCGAGTCCCAGGGGCGGCATGTCGTTGCCGGTGGAGGAGGTGTTGGCCGACCTCGCGCCACTGGGCGCGGCGTCGCCGCGGCCGGTGGTGATCGTCCGGGCCGCGCTGCCCGCGCTGGCGTTGCCCGACACGTTCTCGGAGGACCGCACGGCCCCGCCGGGCAGGTCGCCCCGGGTGGCGCCGAGCACGCCGGACGGGTCGGTGTACTGGATGCCGCCGGTGCCGACCACGTCGGGGAAGTTGTCGCCGTTCATGTCGAGGTAGTCCAGCTCGCCGGTGGAGGTGCCCCTGGCGACGCTGCCGCCGACGGTGCCCACGCCGCCGCCGACGCCGCCGGTCACCGAGATCTGCTGCGAACGCGACATCCTCGGCACCGCCCGCACGCCGGAGACGTCGGCCGTGGTGGGCAGCCCGATCGCCTGCCCGCCCAGCCGCGAGCTGGTCACCGTCGCACGGGAGATCCACAGATCCTCGCCCGACGCCCAGCGGTCGCGGTCCGGCTGCGGCACGAAGAGGATCGCCTTCGGCGGGGTGACCCGCGGGTCCTGCTCGAACGCCGCGCGATCCCGGTCCACGTCGACGTCCTGCGGCAGTTGCGCCTGGATGTCGTCCACCTTCACCAGGTCGGCCTGGCGGATCGGCTGGGTGGCCCGGTCGCCGTTGCCGTTGTAGCCGACGTAGGCCCAGCCTCGGTACGGGCGGCCGTAGACGCCCTCGGGGGCGGGCTCGTACACCGTGGCCGCCGCGTCGGCGCCGTTGACCAGCACCGACGCCCCGGTGAGCAGGCCGGGCGCGGTGGTGGTGAACTCGAAGAACAGTTTGTCGCCGGCCGCGGCCTCGACCTGCACCGGGACCGGTTCCGAGCCCAGGGTGACGCTCTGCTTGGCCAGCAGCGCGCCCTGCTTCTTGACCGTGAAGACCACCTGGCCGGTGGCGCCGTCCGCGACGACCGGCTGCGGCGTGACGCTCAGCGGCCCGGCGGCGGAGACGTCGTACGGCTGCGGCGGCGCCGAGGCGGTGAAGACCGGGTAGGTGTCGATGTCGTACGGCGCGCTGAACTCCTGCCCGAACTCATCCGGCACGGGCGAGGTCTCGGTGTAGGCGGCGGTGGGCTGCCACGTCAGCGTGGTCACGTCGATCGGCGAGTCCGTCTTGACCCGCCACGCCAGCTCCTGCCCCTGGCTCACCTGGATCGTCGCCGCCACCGGCACCTCACCGGTGAATCCGGCCGCCACCTGCTTCTCGAAGACGGTCGCATTCGCGCGGGTGATGCGGATGGTGAGGTCGTCGGTGGTGACGGCGCTCTTGGTGAGCGCGCCGGCCAGGTTCAGGGTGCCGTCCCTCGGGACCGTCACCGTGGCCGCGCGCCCGGCCAGCGTGAAGTCCGCCGACGCGGTGTAGGAGGTCAGCGACAGGCCGTTGGCGTCGGCGGTCTCCGGCAGGCTCGTGTAGGTGACCTTCGGGTCCCAGGTCACCCGGTCGGCGGAGCCGTCCTGGACCGAGCCGACCCGGAAGTACAGGTGCTCGCCCTTGCCGACCTGGATCGTGTCCACCCCTTGCGGGGCGTGCTCGGCATGGTCGGTGACGCGGGCCGACCACAACTCGTCGTCCTGGTGCTGGACGGCCACCCGGACCCCGTCGGGGTCGGCGAACGCCGGCAGCTCGCCCTCGACCTCGGCCAGCTTGACGGCGCCGGTGACGCTGACCGTGCCATCGAACGGCGCGGTCCACCGGCGCACCGTGTCCACCAGCGGGAACGACTGCTCCCGCCGCTCGCGGTCGGCCGCGTAGTCGGGCAGCAGGCCGTCGGCGTCCACCTCGCTGTCGCCGATCGGCACCGGGGTGTCGGACGCCGCCCCGAACACCGGCACTCCGTCAGGGCCGATCCGGCCGAACAACACGCTGTCGCGGTTGACCAGGTCGGTGATGCCGTCGGCGTTGACGTCGCTGAAGTACCGGTCCTGGGTGCTGATCGTGTCCACGTAGTCGAGCTGCACCGCCGCGGCGCCCGGGTACGCTTCGGCGCCGACCGTGCGGGAGCTGGAGCTCTGCGCGAAGATGCCCGGCAGGTTGCGCAGCGGCGTGGTCTGCTCGGCGAAGCGGAGCTCGCCGCCGGGCCGCGACAGGTTCTTGCGGAAGACGTACCCGCCGCCGCCCCGGAAGACCTTGTCCGGCAGGGAGTCGCCGTCCACGTCCGCCAGAGCCAGCAGGCCCTCGTCCGAGCTGCGGCTGAAGCCGGTCTTCACACCGACCGAGTTGCGCTTGCTCGGCAGCGGCCCCCACCCGGTGTACAAGTGGCCGCCCGCGCTGGTCGAGGTGTTGCCGTTCAGCGCGCCCGCCTCACCCGCGCCGGGCCGCACCCCGTTGACCAGACCGTTGGACAGGCCGTCGTCCGGCGAGGCCCAGGTCACCCGCTCGAAGGCCGTGTACGTGCCGGCGGCGTCGCGGATGTCGTCGTAATAGCCCAGCTCATGGCTGTCGAACAACTTCCCGGCGGCGTCGTACTGCTGAATCGTCTTCAGCAGCGTCTTGTTGAAGGCGCCCTCGGTGTAGACGAAGTCGTAGCGGCGGACCAGTTCGTCGCTCAGCCGCACCTCGATCCGGCGCAGCAGGTCGGCCTGCACGCGCTTGAACCCGCCCAGCGCGTCGATCAGCACATCGGGCCGGCGCTGCTCGGACAGCTCACGGTCGCGGACGAACGTGACGGCGTACGGGCCGTCGGCGTCCCCGCGCCCGGTGTAGGTGATCTTCTTCGGGTAGAGCGCGCGGCCGGCGACCGATCCGCCCGCCACCCCGGCGTCCTCGACGGTCACGTGCTGGTAGCGCATCGTGTTGCCGTTGAGGTCGCGCATCTCGCGCAGCGCCCAGGAGAAGACGTTGCCGGCGTCGTCGGCCAGCGTGGCGCCGTCGCCGCCGTACAGCCACTTCGTGCCGGACTTGTCGGTCACCTCCCACCGGTAGTTCTTCGGCGAATCACCCTTGCGTACGATCTGCGCGAACCGGCCCTCCACCCGCTGGTGGAACACCTTGTCGGCGGTACGGGGCCGCGCCGCGCCGCGGTGCGCCACCGGGGCGAGCTGCTCACCGCCGAGCGTGTACGTCTCGGTCTCGTTCTCGGCGGAGTAACGGGGCACGCCCCACCGCGTGTCGATCGAGATCGACGGCAGCGCCAGGTTCCAGCCCACGCCCATCCAGCCGTTGGCCGCCGACGACGCGTAGTCCACGGTCAGCGACGGCTCCACGCCCGCCCGGCCGGCCGGTGTCTCGATCGGGTACGACGTCCGGGCCTCGCCGAGATCGGTGGCCGTCGGCGCGCCGACCTGGTTCACGTTCGCGGACGGGTCGGCGGCCTGGATGCCACTGATCTTCGTCGGGTCGAACGAGACCTGATCCGGGCCCTCCGGGGGGTTCACCGTGGCGTTCACCATGTCGGTGAAGTGGTCGGTCTTGGAGACGATGAGCTGCTGCTCGGTGTCCACCGCGACCCGCAACAACGCCCGCCAGCAACTGCTCTGCTCGTCGAAGAAGAAGGTCCGCACGTCCTGCGGCGTCAGCCCGGCCGTCGCCAGCTTCGCCGGGTCGTACGGCAGGCTGATCGTGATGTCCTGCTCGAACGTGAACGGCGTCGGCGTGAACCGGTAGCCGGCGCGCGGCCCCTCGGTCACGTTCTCCATCCCGGCGCCCAGCACCGGCACCTGCCCCTCGGTCAGGGGGGTGATCCCGATCTCGGCCGGCTCGTCCAGCGCCGTGCTGCCGAGGTCCAGCCGGACGTCGTCGTAGGTGATCGTCTTGGCCGACTTGGCGTCGGCGGTGGTCCGATAGGCCTGCGGAACGGGCGCCGCCAAGGGCGTCTGGCTGAGCGGAACCTGCGCCGGCGCCGGCGCACCCGGCACGCAGTCGGGCGAGACCGACTGCGCGGTCGCGCTCTGCGTCGCCACCGAGGCCAGCCCGGTCGTCAATAAGGATAAACAGGTGACCACGCATAAGACACGCGAGCGCAGGCTGATCACGTTCACCACTCCAAGCTCGGGACAGTGCACTGAGGGGGTGCGAGAGCTGAGGTGCAGGACCTGGCATAAGAGCGGCATAAGTGATCAGGGCCGCGCCTTACAGATAACACCGGCATCACTCGTTGTCCAGTGGCGAGTTCGGACGCAGTAGAACGCGCTGAGTCACCGGCACGCCGCCGACCAAGCACATCAGGAAAGATGCTTGGTCGCACCCGGCGCAGAGGTGTCCGGAACTTGCCACGGCCGGGTGCGTGTCATGCGGACACGCGTGGCGGACATCTGCCAGGAATGGGGTCAGGTGACGCGACCGGGGAGGCGTTGATGGATACGGCGATCGTCCTGTTCAACAGGGACCTGCGGGTGCACGACCACCCTGCTCTCTCGGCTGCCTGCGACCGCGCCCGCGCGGTGATCCCGCTGTTCGTGCTGGACGAGGCGATCCCCGCCGGCTGCCGCCGCGGCTTCCTGCTGGAGTGCCTGGCCGATCTCCGCGCCGGCCTGCGGGCGCGCGGCGGGGAGCTGATCGTGCGGCACGGCGACGTGGTGGGCGAGACCATGAAGCTGGCCCGGCGGACCGGGGCCGAGGCGGTCTTCGCCAGTGCCGACGTCACCGGTCTGGCCAGGCGGAGGGAGGACCGGCTGGCCCGGGAACGTATCTCCTACCTCCGCTTCCCTGGCCTCACCGTGGTGCCTTCCGGCACGCTGAAGCCGTCCGGCGGCGGCGATCACTACCGGGTCTTCACGCCGTACTGGCGCGCCTGGAGCCGCCACGAACACCGTCCGCTGCTCGCGCCGCCCCGCCACGTGCCGACACCGCGCGACCTCGACGCCGGGCGCCTGCCGAGCGGGGCGGAACCGCAGGCCATGCCCGGCGGGGAGAGCGCCGCCAGGGACCGCGCCGAAAAGTGGCTGCACCGCGGCCTGCGGGACTACGCCGGCGGTCATGACGATCTGGCCGGTGACCGCACCTCGCGGCTCAGTCCGTATCTGCGGTTCGGCTGCCTGTCACCGCTGGAACTGGCCCACCTGGCGGCCGGCAGCGAGGAGTTCGTCCGCCAGCTGTGCTGGCGCGACTTCTACTACCAGGTCACCTACGCCTTCCCCGAGATCAACCGGACCGACTACCGCCCCCGTGGCCACCGCTGGGGCGACGACGAGGACGCCCTGCAGGCCTGGTGCGCGGGCATGACGGGACTGCCCATCGTGGACGCCGGGATGCGCCAGTTGCTCGCCGAGGGCTGGATGCACAACCGGGCCCGGCTCATCGTGGCCTCCTACCTGGTCAAGCTGCTCAAGATCGATTGGCGCGCCGGTGCCCGGCACTTCTTCGAGCACCTGCTCGACGGCGACGTGGCCAACAACTCCGGCAACTGGCAGTGGGTCGCGGGCACCGGCAACGACACCCGCCCCAACCGCGCCTTCAACCCGCTGCGCCAGGCTCAGCGGTTCGACCCGGCGGGCGACTACGTGCGCCGCTACGTCCCCGAACTCGCCGACGTGCCCGCCGCCCACGTCCATCAGCCTTGGCGGCTGCCCGCGCTGCCGAGCGGCTACCCGCGCCGGCTCAAGGCAGACTCGTTCGGCATGTCCTGACGGGTGACCCTTGCCGATCAGGAGGCCAGTGACCCGCCACGACCGGCAAGAGCCCCATCCGTCAGCCGCCGGCCAGCTCGGCGGCGGTGCGGAGCAGATCGGGCACGTCCGCGGCCGGATCGTCGCGGACCACCGCGACGTCGAGCCCGCTGTCGGCGAGCCGCGCCAGATAACGGGCCGCGTCGGCGCGGGATCCGGCGGCGGTGAACAGATCCAGCACCTGGTCGTCGACCAGGTCGACGCGCGGCGCACCGTCGCGCCAGCCCTGACGGAACGCCGTGCAGAGCTCGGGGTCGAGCCCCGCCGTCCGGGTGATCTCGTGGTCGCCGTGCACGCCCAGGTACGTCGCCACGCCGAGCCGGGCGCGATCACGCGCTCCCGCCGGATCTCCGTCGGCCACCGACAGGCCGACGTACGCCGCGAGCTCGACACCGGCGCCGACCCGCTCCCGGACCGACGCGACGTACGGCGGTGCGGACAGGATCGACAGCAGCAGCCCGTCGGCGCGCTGCGCCGCCATCGCCATCGCCTTCGGTCCCTTGACCCCCAGCACGATGGGCGGACGGGTACGCAGGGGCGTGAAGGCGAGCGTCGCGTCCACGGTGAAGTGGTCGCCGGTGTGGCGCACGGGCTCGCCGGTCATCATCGCGCGGACCACGTCGACGGCCTCGGCGAGCCGCCCGATCGGCCGATCGAACGGGATCCCGAGCTGGTCGGTCATCCATCGCGAGTTGCTCGCGCCGAGCCCGAGCAGGGACCGTCCGCCGCTGATCTCCTCAAGCGCGGCGAACTCCATGGCGATGACCGCGGGATGCCGGGTGAACGGGTTCACCACACCGATGCCGACCTTGATCCGTTCGGTCACGGCCGCGATGGCGCCGGCGAGGGTGAACGCGCCGCGCTCGCAGTAGTCCTCGGTGACCCAGACGGTCTCGTAGCCCGCGTCCTCGGCCGCGCGCGCGATCCGCACGGCGGAGGACGCCGTACGGTGACCGGAGATCGAGAACGCGAGCCTCACCGCAGCGCCCGGTCCAGCGCGGACGGCGTGGGCTCGATCACCGGCACGCCGGGCAGCCCGGCCGCCGTGGCGCCGACGTCCTTCAGCCCCGTCGACGTGCCGATCAGCACGACCGTCGCGTCCGCGGCGACCTCACCCTGCGCGACGAGCTCCTCCAGGGCCACCAGGGTGGTGATCGAGGACGCCTCCAGGTAGAGCCCCGCCTCGGTGCCGAACCGGCGCTGAGCGTCGAGGATCCGCTCGTCGTCCGGCACGGCGACGGCCTGCCCCGAGGTGGCGCGCAGCGCGGCCAGCCCCTGGTAGGTGCCGAACGGCGAGGCGATCGAGAACGCCACCGAAGGCGCGGCCGGGACCGGTCCCGCGACCTCGGCGCCGCGGGCGAGCGCGTCCCGGTGCGGCCCGAACGGCTCGGCCGCGACCAGCCGGGGCAGCCGGTCCGTGACGCCGAGCGCGACCAGGTCGGCGAAGCCGCGCCAGATCCCGGTCAGGCCGTCGGCGTACGCCACCGGCACCACCACGAAGTCGGGCACCCTGCCGAGGTCGGCGACGATCTCGTAGGCGATGCTCTTGTATCCGTCCAGCCCGTAGCTGATCGAGCCCACGGGCGGGCTGGCGTGACCGGACATCGGCAGCCAGCCGCGCTCCTCCGTCAGCCGGCGCATCAGCACCCAGCGGTCGGGCGCGCGGTCCAGGGCCACCACGTCGGCGCCGAACACCTGCATCAGCGTCTTCATGGTGCTCGGCACGGAGGCGACGGTGAGGACGACGCACTTCAGGCCGGCCCGCGCGGCGTACGCCGCGACCGCCGCGCCGTGGTTGCCGGTGCTGGCCACCACGACCGCCTCCACGCCCAGCTCGACGGCCTTCGTCATCGCGACGGCCGCGAGCCGGTCCTTGTACGACCAGGTCGGATTGCGCGTCTCATCCTTGACGTAGACCGCGCCGAGGCCCAGGCGTTCGGCTGTCGCCGGCAGCTCGACGAGCGGGGTCCCGCCCTCGCCGAGGCTCACCGCGGCCGTGTCGTCGCGGAGCGGGAGCAGTGCCCGGTAGCGGAACAGGCCCGGTTGGCCGTCGTCGGCCGGGATCTCGCCGAGCGCCGGGATCTCGTAGTCGGTGACCAGGTTCGCCGGCACGCCGTCGTGCTCGCACGCCGGGCAGCCGCGGCCGAGCAGCTCGACGCTGGGATCGGGGTAGGTCCGCTTGCAGCGCAGGCAGCTGAGCCGGTCGAGGTAATGCTTCGTCATGCGTTCACCACCAGGAGCTCGCGGGGCGACTCGATGAACCGCTCGACGCCGTCCTCGGTCACCACGAGCGTGTCCTCGACCATCATCCCGCCCCAGCCGATCTCGTAGTACGGCGTCTCGAAGCAGAAGGTCATCCCCGGCTCGACCGGGGTGCCGGCACCGGGGGCGACGATCGGCGGCTCGTAGACCGCGGCGCCGATGCCGTGCCCGCAGTGCTGGCGGCGGTAGTGGCCGATGCCACCGCGGCGGACCGCGTCCATGGCCACGTCGAACAGCTCCTCCGCGAGGACGCCGGGCTTGGCCAGCGCGAGCTGCTGGTCCAGGCCGTCGAGGATCGCGGCGTACCGGCTCGCCTGGGTCGCGTCGGGCTGACCCAGCACCGCGGTACGGCCGATGTCGGACCAGTAGCCGGCGTACAGGCAGCCCACGTCGAACCGGGCCAGCTCACCGGGACGCCAGGCCCGGCCGCCCGCGTGGGCGTCGGCGAGGGCGGAGCGCGGGCCGGTCGTCACGACCAGGAAGCGGGGCTCGGCACCGCCGGCGATCATGGTTTGGGCCACGATCCCGGCCAGCTCGCGCTCGGTGACCCCTGGTGCGGCGGCGTCGATCGCGGCCTCCACGCCGGCCAGCGCGAGCCGTGCCGCGTACCGCAGCAGCTCGATCTCGCCGGGCAGCTTCACGCCGCGTACGGCGGAGATCCAGCCGGCGGCGTCGACCGCGCCGGGCAGCTCCGCGGCGGCGAGGCTCTCGATGCCGAAGCGGAGCCCGCTGCCCGCGGCCGCGACCGCGGTGGCGAGCGCGGACGCCAGGTCCGGGTGCCGATCGGCCATCGCGGCGAGCGGCGAGCCCGTGGCCGTCTCGAAGTAGAAGCGGCCGAACGGAACCAGGCGGTCCTCCGGCAGGCCCAGGTCGGCGGCCGGCGCGGTGTCGGCGGCCGGGCAGACCAGCCAGAGGTCGTCCGCGGTCACCACCGCCGCCATCGCATGGGCACGGAACAGCGGCGTCGCCACGGCCCGGTACCCGGTGGCGTAGAAGACGCTCTCCGGGGTGGTGAGCACCACGGCGTCGAAGGGCGCGCCGGCCAGTGCGGACCGCAGCCGCCGCAGCCGCTCCGCCGCCAGCTCGGCCTGGTCGACGCCGGGGGCGCCGGGCGTTCCCGTCACACGCTCAGTCACATGATCACCTCGCTGAACTCGCTCATCGCGTCGATGGTCTCCGCCACGGTGTTGGCGGCGAACAGCAGGCCGGCGAGCGTGCCGACGCCCGCCGCGCGGTACGCCTCCACCTGCTCGCGGACGCTCTCCGGGGTGCCGATCAGGTTGCGCGTCGCCAGGTCCTCGACACCCTGATCCTTCAGCGTGGTCTTCGACAACGAGACCATGTGGTTGTGCAGTTGCGAGGCGCGGAACTTCTGCCACGCCTGCTCCATGGTCGGCGCCACGCACACCGCGAGCTGCAGGGCGACCTCGAAATCGGCCGGCAGACCGCCGCGTGCGGTCTCGGCCTGGGCGCGGATGTCGCCGAGGCCCCGGGCGACCTCCTCCGGGGTGAGGCAGGCCGGCAACCAGCCGTCGCCGTACAGCGCGGCCCGGGTCCGCGAGCCCGGCGCGTTGCCACCCGACAGGATCGGCAGCGTCGACACCGGCTTGGGATAGGACTCCACGTCGTCGAACGACACCCAGGTGCCGTGGAAGCTCGCCCGGCGCTCGGTGAACAGCGCCTTGAGCGCCTGGATCGCCTCGGCCGCGTGCTCGCCCCGGTGCAGCTTGGCGCCGGGGTTCATCGCGGTGTACTCCTCGCGGTACGCGCCGATGCCGACGCCGAGGACGGCGCGCCCGCCGGACAGCCGGTCCAGCGTCGCGGCCTGCTTGGCGGCCACCACCGGGTTGCGGAACGGCAGCACCATGATCGCGGTGGCCAGCCGGATCCGCTCGGTGACGGCCGCGACATAGCTGAGGTACCCGAACGGGTCGTAGTAGCGCGGCGGTTCGGCGAACTCCTCCCGCACGTACGCCTGGGTCGTCACATGGTCGTTGCCCCAGATCGAGTCGAAGCCCAGCCGCTCGGCCTCGAGCGCGAGCTGGACGGCCTGGTCGATGTCGGCATACGGCACCGGGTACATCAGGCCCTCGGTGCCGGTCGGCACGCCGAGTCCGAACTTCATGACGCGTCTCCCATCTGCAGCGCGGGCGCGCTCGCGCGGCGTTTGACCCGGATCACACCCCAGCCGAGTACCGCGTAGATCACGAAACCGAACACCAGGCCCTCGATGGGGTCGGCGAGCAGCACGTCGGTGAACTTGGACAGGACGGCGGCGGCCAGCCACGCGACCAGCGCCTCGACTCGCACCGCGGGTGCGGTCTCCAGCAGCTCACGGCCGGAGCTGTGCCGCGCCAGCACCCAGAAGTGGGCGATCAGCACGCCCGCGAACGGCGGCGCGACCAGCCCGATGATGGTGAGGAAGGTCAGGAACGAGTTCGCCAGCCCGGCGAACGCCACGATGACCGCGATCACGATCGACACGATGTTCCAGACCGGCTTGCGCAGGCGCAGCCGGATGCTGGTCGAGGCGTTGGTGAACGCCAGCGAGGCCGAGTAGAGGTTGTTGTCCGCGGTGTTCCACAGCGCGAGCACCAGCATCACCGCGGCCGGGGCCAGCAGCCCGAGACCCTGCATGACGAGCACGAAGTTGCTGTTGCCGACCTTCATCGCCGAGATCGTGGCGATCGTCTCGAACACCCCGGCGCCGACGATGAACCCGCAGAAACTGGAGATGAGCACGTCGCGCGGACGTTTGGCGTATCTGGCCACGTCGCCGACGAGCGCGGCACCGGTGACCCAGGTCGCGATCACCGCTCCGACCGCGGCGGCGAACCCGATCGGCACCACCGGTGTGTGGTGGAGGACATCGGCGAAGCCGCCGTCGCCGCCGCCGATCTTGACCAGCGCCACCAGCGCGATGGCGATCTCGATGGGCACCGCGATCGCCGAGAACCGGGCCAGCCCCTTGATCCCGAAGATCGACGTGGACGTGATCCCGACCGCGAAGGCGAGCACGAACGCCCATGGGGGCACGGCGGGGATGAGCTTGCTGACCGCGCCGCCCCAGGTGTCCATCAGTACGCCGATGAAACCCATCGCGATGACGCCGAGCATCAGTGACACCAGCGCCGCGCCGTGCCGGCCGAAGACCGCCCGCGCCGCCAGATAGCTGGACAGCCCGGTGCGGTAACCGACCAGCCCGACCAGCCCGGCGACGATCGCCAGCACGAGGTTGCCGACCACGATGGCCGCCATTCCCTCGCCGAACGTCGTTCCGCCGCCGACGACACCGCCCACCAAGAAACTGCTGACGCTGATGTTCCAGCCGATCTGGATGATGATCATCTGCGGCAGGGACTTGCGACGATCTCTCGGCACCGGTTCGAGCGCGTGGTCGTCGAGATCGCTGGCCAGCGTGCTCCGGTCCGCCGTCTGTGTACTCATCGCACCTCCCATGCCCGTATTGTGCTGTTCCATAGTCGGACAGCCGCTCGTCACCTCACCACGTGGGGTGCTGGGAAGTTGAAAGGCGGTCCTTTGTGGATTTCACACAACGAGCCCGGATCCTCCTCACCCAACTCGACGATATTGCAGCGTCGCGGGTGGTCGCGGTATGGGAGCACCTGCCCGGCTACGACGACGCGCGGATGGACGTCGCCGACCTGGCCAACGTGGTCGCGCGGAACGTGCGGACTCTGATCATGGCCGTGGCCGAACGCCGTACCCCGCAGGGGGCGGAGCTGGCGCCCGCGGCCGCGCTCGGCGAACGGCGCGCGATCCAGGGCGTGCCGGTGGAGGGCGTGGTCGCGTCCTGGCACGCCGCCGAGCGCGACCTGCTGGAGCGCTTCGCCGCGGCCGGCCCCCCGCTGGACACCATCGGCCTGATGGACCTCTCGCGCCGGCTGGCCACGGTCACCGACGCCATGATCGAGGCGACGCTGGACGCCTACCGGGCGACCCGCACCGAATCGGCCGGTCACCTCGACCAGATCGCCACCGACCTGGTGTCCCGGCTGGCCGGCGGGGAACCGCTCGACCCCGCCGACGTCGAGGAACGCGCGCGGCTGGTCGGCGTGCAGGCGCAGCGGCCGCACCGCGGGGTCGCGATCGACCTGCCCGGAGGGGCGTCACCGCTCGCGCTCGCCGGCGCCCGGCGGATCATCGTGGACGCGATCCGGCCGAGGCTGCGCAGCCGGCTGCTCGTCGGAGGCATGGGCTCCGCGCTGCTCCTCGTGCTGGCCGACATCGACGGGATCGAGGACCTGCTCGGGCGCGCGACGGGACGGCCGGGCCTGCCGGCGGGACTCGTCATCGGCCTGGGACAACCCCGGCCGCGGCTGGGCGAGGTCGGCGCCTCGTGCCGGGAGGCGCTCTCCGCGCTGGAGGCCGGGCTGCGGATGAAAGCCGACCGGACGGTCGTCCCGTTCGAGCGGGTCATCCCCGAGGTGCTGCTGATCGGCAACCCGCTGGACGCCACGCGGCTCACCGAGACGATCCTCGGCCCGCTGCGGGCCAGCCCGGCGCTGGTGACGACCTTGCGGGTGCATCTCGCGGGCGGGCTGTCCACCCGCGCCACGGCCCAGGCACTGTCGGTCCACGAGAACACCGTCGGCTACCGGCTGCGCCGCATCCTGCAGCTGCTGAACGTCGAGCAGCCGGCCGACCTGGTGCGTCCGGACGTCCTCCTCGCCTTGCGAGCCGACGAACTCATGATCACCGAACCGGCCGGCACGCCGCCTCCCGGCTCCAGCGCGACGTGACCGGAGGAGTTCCTGCGCTATGTCGGCAGACCCGTCCTCCGCAGGACGGGACGTCAGAAGGTGGTCGACCAGCTTGATCGCGTCGGCTCACTCATCGTCGTCCTTGACGGCGCCGTGCACGCGGCGCAGCAGGGTGATCTCCGTCGGCGGCACCTGCTGCAGGCTGCGTCCGCTGAGCAGGGCCAGCCGAGTCCGCGGCGACGTTGGCCGGGCCGGAGCGGGCATCGTTCACAGGACGCCCCGGATGGCCGCGATGACGGCCGACACGTGCGCCGCCAGCTCCGCCACGTCCGCCAGGAGCCCGCGCAGTCTCTTGAGCGCGATCACCGCCTTGCTCCTGCCCGCCCCGGTGCTCTCCGACAGCGACTCGGCGGCGACGGCGATCTCCTCCTCCGCCGCGGCGAACGTGTCCTCGTCCACCTCCTGGGCCTTGCGCGCCCTGGCGAGCCGCTCGCGCAGCTCGGCGAGCTGGGCGGCCGGGTCGGCCGCCTGCGTCTGGGGCGGGCGGCCGATGGTGACGTCGCCGTGGATGTGCCCGGCCTGCACGCCCACCCGGGCGTTGTCGCGGGCGATGTTCCGCACCCTGTCGGTCATGCCTTTCGCCTCTCTCGCCTTGTTCGCCGGAGGGTTCTCGTCGGCCACGGCCAGTTCCTGAGCGAGGGCCGCGGCGAAGGCGGCGGCGTTGGCCGCCGCCCTCGGCTGCCAGCTCAGGCCGTCGGTCGCGATCTTGGTGCCGTCGGCGCGGTCGCTGATGCCGCGTATCACGGCCATGGGCAGCGACCTGTTGTGATGGGCGGCCTGCGCCACGCCGGCCGACTCCATCTCGATCGCGAGCGCGTCGTTGTAGGTCTGGCGCACCCACCGGGCGTGCGCGGAGAGCGCGGAGTCCTGGACGACCTCGCCGGCCGCGATCGGGCCGAAGCGCACCGCGGGCACCCCAGCGCCCGCGGGCAGGCGGCGGGTCCAGGACTCGGTGCGGTAGAGGTGGCGGGCGATCTGGTCGGTCTCGTGGGCGATCTCCCAGACGCGCGGGCGGGCTTTGAGTCCGTCGTCCTCGCTGGTGCCGCCGTGGTAGGCGTACACGTGCGTGGCCACCACGACGTCGCCCAGGCCGATGCCGGGCCACAGGGCCCCGGCGACCCCCACGAACAGCAGCGCCGACGGCGAGAACTCGGCGATCGCCCGCTCGGTGATCACCGCCGACGGATGGTTGCCCTTGCCGACCAGGCCCAGGGCCACCCGGCGCCCGTCGCCGGCCAGGCGGCCGACCTCGAAGCGGGTGCCGGCGGTGTGGCGGTGCACACGCGGGTCGGTCAGGTGCCCGCGGACGGCCTGATACTCCAGATCCAGCGCGGTGAGGATCACGATCATGACCATCGACCTCCTAAGGCCGAGTCATCGGGGGATTGAGGACGTGAACCGGGCCCGCCTTGAAGAGCCGGGAGGGCCGCCCGTTCGGGGTCTTGCGCATCGGGCCGTCGGCGACGATGAAGCCGCGGGTGCCCTGGACCTTGCGGTAGAAGTTGCGGGGATCGAGACGGACGCCCCAGACCGCCTCGTACACCTGCTGGAGCTCCGAGATGGTGAAGGGCTCGGCGCAGAACGCGGCGGCCAGGGCGGTGTGCTCCAGCTTGGCACGCGCGCGCTCGACCCCGTCGATGACGATGCGGCGATGGTCGAAGGCCAGCTTCGCGCCCGGGGCCAGGGCGTCGTCCACCGAGGTCCAGGAGGCGTCGGCGGCGTCGGTGCCGGCGACCGGCTCCGGCAGGCGGGGCGCGATGGCCAGGTAGGCGACGGACACGACGCGGCCGCGCGGGTCGCGGCCCGGCTCGCCGTAGACGGCCAGGGGCTCCAGGTGCACGTCGGACAGGCCCGCCTCCTCCGCCAGCTCGCGCCGCGCCGCCGCCTCGATGTCCTCGTGCTCGTCGCGCAGGAAGCCGCCCGGCAGGGCGAGGGCCCCGAGGAACGGGTCGATGCCGCGTTCCACGAGCAGGACGTGCAGGCGCGCGTCGCGCAGGGTCAGGATCACGAGGTCGACCGCGAGCAGGATGCGCGGCGGCTGCCATGGGTCGTCGGGCATGAGCACACCCTAGCTTTTTGTCAGATCGACAGGAAGTCCTTTTCGCGCGCCTGCCGGGCTCGTAGCCGAAAGCATCGGTTCGACGAGGTCGTCACAGAACTAGCCGGCGTAGGGGTTGCCGCCGAGCCAGGTGGTGCCGTCGATCAGTTCGCGCACCGCGTCCAAGTGACCGCTGTGGCAGGCGACTTCCGTGAGCACGTGGATCAGGATGTGCCGCACGTCAGGCAGCCGCCAGGCCGGCCAGATCTCCACGGGCCAGGCGGCCGGCTCCTGTTCGGGCACGGCGGCGGCGAGCACGGCGTCCGCGCGCGCGATGGCCGCCCGGTAGTCGGCGAAAACCTCCTCGGCGCCCATCCCCTCGGGTACGTGCCAGTGTGCCTCCGTGCCCGCCGTGAGCTGTCCGGCCACATCCGGCTCCCCCGCGATCACCCCGGCGAACCAGAAACGTTCGACGTCCAGGGTGAGGTGGCGGAGCAATGCCAGGCAGCTCCAGCCGCTGGGCAGCACCGGCCGCCGCAGATCCTTGTCCGAGAGCCCTTCGAGGATCCCGAGGACGTGCTCGCGCTGGCGGTCCAGGGCGCCCTTGAGTGCGTCGAGTTCGGCGTTCACCGGGCGGCGCACAGTCCGGCGAGGCGTTCCAAGGTGCTCGTCATCTGTGTCTGCCACCAGGCGCGCCCGCTGTCCACTTCCGCGCGTTTGTCCTCCGGCATGCGCGAACCGTCGAAGATCTCGGTCACGACCGTCGCCCCGGCCCCGTCCGGGAGCAGGTCGAAGATCCACCGGTGGCCCCAGGCGGTCCCGGGCGTGGCGGCGTCCGGGTGCCCGCGGCCGGGTCTCGGCTCCCAGCCGATGCGGCGGTCCTGCTCGTACTCGACGACGTGGTTGTTCATCTCGTAGTCGCCGTAGCGCTCAACGTGCATGCGCATCACGAAGACGTCTCCGACGCCCGCGACCACGGCGTCGGAGAGCCCACGGCGCAACATCCCCGAGCCGTCGAGGGCCGGGTGCCGTCCGGGGTCGGCCAGGATCCGGAAGATGTCCCCCGCCGGGGCGCCGGGGCGCCGGCGCGCCGGGACACCACCACCAGGGGCTCGCCTGTCGCGCTCGCCATCCCCGCTCCTCCGTCGACCGCAGAGCATGAACCTGACTCCGGCCTGGACGCTACACCGGGGGTACGACAACGCCCGTCCACGCCGACCCGGTGATCGTTTCCGGGTCACAACCCTAGGTGGGCGCGCCGGCCCAGCGCCGGCAGATCGTCAGCGCCTGCTGCTCGGTGGGCATCTCCACCAGCGGTGTTCTCCCCGGCCAGGATCGCAGCCCGTCGAGCATGACCTGCAGATAGCGCCGGTACAGCCCCGGGCGCACCTGGGCGGAATGTTGCGCCAGGTCGGTCACCAGCCACAGGATCATCGTCACGTCGTCGCCGACGACACCATCACGCAAATCTCCCTCGGCGCGCGCCCGGTCGAGCAGATGCTTCATCACCTCCGCGACGCGCTCGCCGGCGGACCTGCCGAGCTGCCATTCACCACCGCCCAGCGCCACGTCCCGCAGCCCGAGGTTGTCGACCAGGAGCTCGGTGATGCGCCGCAGGAGAAGGTCGAGTCCGTCCCAGGCCCGCTCGGCCTCGCCCGCGCGCTGCGCGACCTCCGCCAGCTCGGCCAGCGGCTTCTCAAGCGCCGCGCGGATGAGCTCCTCCTTGTCGGCGAAGCGCCGGTAGACGGTGCCGACGCCGACGCCGGCGTGGTGGGCGACCTCGTTGAAGCCGACGGCGAGGCCGCGTTCGGCGAAGAGCTCCTGGGCGGCGCGCACGATGCGCTCCCGGTTGCGCTCGGCATCCCGGCGCAGCGCGCCACGGTCCGCCGGCTCATGGGCGGCAACGGGTGGCTGCGTCACGCCGCAAGAGTACCCCTCAACGGACAGGTGGGATCAACATCACAGCCCGTGATCCGATGAAACGGATGGTTTCTATCCACTTTTTACTAGACTGCGCAATCGGATATGGCTTATCCACTTACCCCCCGTCAGCCCCGCGTATCAGCAGCTAGAAAGCGAGTCCACGATGGCCGAACTGCTCTACCGGCTGGGCCGGTTCACCGCCCGCCGGGGCTGGTGGGTGATCACCGCTTGGGTCGTCGTGCTCGCCCTGGCCGTCGGAGCGTTCCTGGCCTTCAGCGGGACCATGAGCTCGACGATGACCATCCCCGGCACGCCCACGGCGGAGGTGACCGACCGTCTCAAGACGGAGCTGCCCGTGGCCAGCGGCGGCACCGGGTCGATCGTCATCCAGGCCAGGAACGGTGCCAAGCTCACCGGCGCCCAGCGCGAGGGCATCAGCGCCGCGCTGCGGAAGGTCGCCGGCCTCGACGGCGTCGACCAGGTCGCCGACCCGTTCACCTCCGCCGGCACGCGCGCGGACCAGGCGAAGAAGGTCACGGACGGCCTGGCCAAGGTCGAGGACGGCCGCGCCCGGCTCGGCAAGGGCCAGGAGCAGCTCGACCGGGCCCGTACGCAGACCGAGGCGGCCATCGCCCAGGCCGGCGCCAACCCGCAGCTCAAGGCGGCCATCGCCCAGCTCGACGCGCAGCAGGCCGAGCTCGACAAGCAGACCGCCACCCTGGAGAAGTCCGAGCAGCAACTGCTCGTCGGACGCGGCCTGCTGACCATGGCGGAGGGGATCCGCACGGTCTCCTCCGACGGCTCGACCGCGACCGCGACCGTCGTCTTCGACCTGCCGCAGCAGGAGATCACCCCGGAGACCAAGGAAACCGTCACCAAGACCATCGACGCCGCGCTCCCCGGCAGCGTCACCGCCGACTACTCCGCCGAGATCATGCAGGGCGAGATGCAGCTGGGTGGCGTCGGCGAGGCGGTCGGCCTGGTCGTCGCCGCGCTCGTGCTCATCGTCATGACCGGCACCCTCGTGGCCGCCGGACTGCCGCTCCTCAACGCGCTCTTCGGCGTGGGCGTGGCCGTCGCGGGCGCCATGGCCCTGTCCGGCACGATCGAGATGACGTCGGTGACGCCCATCCTGGGCGCCATGCTCGGCCTGGCCGTCGGCATCGACTACTCACTGTTCATCCTGCACCGCCACCGCCGCCAGTTGCGGGCGGGCATGACCGTGGAAGAGTCCATCGGGCTGGCCAACGGCACCAGCGGCAACGCCGTCGTCTTCGCGGGCAGCACCGTGCTCATCGCGCTGCTGGCACTCAACGTCACGGGCATCCCATTCCTCGCGCTGATGGGCACCGTCGGCGCCGTCGCCATCGCCATCGCGGTGCTCCTCACCGTGACCATGACCCCGGCGCTGCTCGGCCTGCTCGGGCACCGGCTGCTGCCACGGCGTGACAGGAAGGCCGCCGCCGGCCGCGCCACGACCCTGACCGCGCCGAAGCACGTGCAGCCGATGACCATCGGCCGGGCCGTCCTGCGCATCGTGATCGGAGTCGGCGCACTCGCCGTCATCGCGCTGCCCGCCGCCTCGATGCGGCTCGGCCTGCCGACCGGCGCGTCCGAGGCCGCCGACTCCACGCAGTATCGCGCCTACAGCACGATCACCGAGAAGTTCGGCGCCGGCGCCAACGGGCCGCTGATCGTCGTCGCCGACCTCGGCAACGGCGTGACCGGGAACGACCTCGCGCCCGCACAGGAGGACCTCGGCAAGCAGCTCATGGACGTCGACAACGTGACCGCGGTCGCCCCCATCGGCGCCAACGACAAGGGCACCGTCCTGGTCTTCCAGGTCGTCCCGACCGGCGGGCCGACCTCGGAGTCCACCGAGCACCTCGTCCACGACCTGCGCGACCGTACCCTTGACCTCGGGTCCGACGACGTCTCCCTGTCCGTCGCGGGCAGCGCCAGCGCCAACATCGACATCTCCGAGAAGCTCGCCGGCGCCCTGCCGGCCTACCTCGCGCTCGTCGTCGGCCTGTCGCTGCTCATCCTGATCGTGGTGTTCCGCTCGATCCTGGTGCCCCTCATCGCCACGGGCGGCTTCGTCCTGTCGCTGTTCGCGGCGCTCGGCGGTGTCACGGCCGTCTACCAGTGGGGGTGGCTCGGCGGCGTCTTCGGCGTCACCGATCCCGCGCCGATTCTCAACTTCCTGCCGACCCTGCTGGTGGGCATCCTGTTCGGGCTCGCCATGGACTACCAGCTCTTCCTCACCTCGGGGATGCGTGAGGCCTACGCGCACGGTGCTCCCGCCCGGCAGGCGGTCACCGAGGGCCTGCGGGCGGGCCGGGCCGTGGTCACCGCCGCCGCGGTCATCATGATCTCGGTCTTCGGCGGGTTCATGTTCTCCCACATGACGATGATCCGGCCGGTCGGATTCGCCCTGGCCTTCGGCGTGCTCGTCGACGCCTTCGTCGTGCGCATGCTGATCATTCCGGCGGTCATGCATCTGGCGGGTGACAAGGCCTGGTGGCTGCCGCGCTGGCTCGACCGGGTCCTGCCGGACGTGGACGTCGAGGGCGCCAAGCTGGAGCATCACCATCAGGCCGCGCCGGTGCGGGTCCCCGAGGCCGCTGTGCGCTGACGGCGGGGCGGGCAGCGTGAACGGGCCCCGGAAGCCTCAGGTCGATAGCGATCGGCCGCTGTCGCCGGCGACGGGAACGCCGCGGCAGACGGCCTCGACCCCGGTGATGATGAGGTCGAGGCCGTCCTGGAAGGCACGGTCGCGGAGCTCTCTGGGCCGGGCGCCGGCACCGGCCGCGCGGGCCTGTTCCTCGGTCGTGTAGCCGTTGACGTAGGCCATGACGGTGTCCACGGCGACCGCGGCCGTGTGCGCGGGGACGCCCGCGGCCGACAAGGTGGCGATGAGGCCATGGTAGGAGGCGACGGCCGAGCTGCCCGGGTCCCGGAACGTGGACATGAGGCGCGCGCCGTCGCGGTGGGCCAGCATGAGCTCGCGCGTGCCGATCGCGACGGCGCGCAGCCGCTCGTCCCAGGGGCCGTCGGGTGGCGGGACGGCATCGGGCGGCGGGGTGCCCAGGTGCGCGACCATGGCGTCCTGCAGCGCCTGCTTGCTGGGGTAATGCCGGTACAGCGCGCTTGCTCGCACGCCGAGCCGCCCGGCCAGGAGCCGCATGGTCAGACCGTCCAGCCCGACCTCGTCGAGCAGCTCGATCGCCGCCTGAAGCACCTGGGCGCGTCGCTGTCCCATCGCATCCTCCTGGTTGACAAGTCGGCCCCGCGTACGTGAACAATGTACACGTGAACGTTGTTCACGTAGGGGATGGAGGATGTCATGACCGAGCAAGGCGTGGGACGGGTGCTGGTGATCGGGGCGGGGCTCGGCGGGCTGACGCTCGCGCACGCGCTCGTCCGTGCCGGCATCGACGTGCGGGTCTACGAGGCGGACGACGGCAGCGGGGAGCGGTTCCAGGGATACCGGATCGGGCTGGAGCAACCCGGGCTGGCGGCGTTGCGGGCGAGCCTGCCGCGGCGGCTCTACGAGCTGGTCGAGATCACCAGCGGGAGCTTGACCGGGCCGGGGCTGCTGTTCGACGAGCAGCTCACGGTGCTCAGCCGCGACCTGGACGGGCCGCCGGCGACGGCCAGGGCGATGGATCGGCAGGTGCTGCGGCGGATCCTGCTCGGCGATCTAGGGGACCGGGTCGCGCACGGCAAGCGGCTGACAGGCTTCACGGAGGGACCGGGCGGGACCGTGACCGCCCGTTTCGCCGACGGCACGGAGGCCACGGGCGAGGTTCTGGTCGGCGCCGACGGCGGGAACTCCGCGGTGCGGCGGCACCTGGTGCCCGAGGTCAGGCTCGTCGATGCGGACCTGTGCGGAGCGATGGGGCGTATCCCCATGACCGACCGCTTCCTCCGTCTGGTGCCGGGGCGCGGCACGATGGTGAAGGGGCCCGGGGTCACGTTGATGCTGGGGCGGATGCAGTTCGGCAGGGAACCGGCCGCGGCCGCGGCCGAGCTCGCTCCGGGGCTGGACATGCCACATCGCGACAGCTACGTACGGTGGGTGCTGCTGGTGCCGCCGGACCGTCCGGCGCCCGCCGACCCGGGGGACGCGCGCGAGCTGGTGCTGGACCTCATCGACGGCTGGCATCCCGACCTGCGGGAGCTGGTGCGCTCCGCCGACATGAGCGCCGTCGGCCGGTCCAAGGTCTACGACCGGCCGATGCCGTCCTGGCCGGTGGGCCGGGTCACGCTGCTCGGCGACGCCGCCCATCTGACGCCGGCCAGCGGCGGGAACGGCGCGAGCACCGCGATGCAGGATGCCGTGCGGCTGTGCGCCCGGCTGGAAGAGGTCGGCCGGGACGAGCGAGCCCTGACCTCGGCGCTGGCCGAGTACCAGGACGACCTGCTGGAACGCGGGAACGCGGCCGTGGAGGCCGGCAAGCAGGCGCAGCAGAGGTTCGTCCCGGCCGCGGACGAGGTGACACGGTGAAGGGCTCGCCGCAGGTCGTGTACACCAAAGGCCAGGTTCGTTCCGCCGACGGCACGACGATCGGCTACCGGCAGCGTGGTCGCGGCCCCGCACTGATCCTCGTGCACGGCGCAATGCAGGCATCGCACCACTTCTCCAGACTCGCCGCCGCGCTGTCGGCCGACTTCACCGTCTATGTGCCCGATCGGCGTGGACGCGGGCTGAGCGGACCCCACGGTGACCACTTCGGCGTCCTGCGGGAGGTCGAAGACCTGCAGGCGCTCGTCGCCGCGACCGGCGCATCGCAGCTCTTCGGGCTGAGCTCGGGCGCGCTCGTCGTCCTGCGCACGGCCCTGCTCACACCCGGCCTTGACCGGATCGCCCTGTATGAGCCGCCGCTGTCGATCGGCGGCTCGGTGCCGGTGGACTGGGCGGCGCGCTTCGACCACGAGATCGCCACGGGGAGATCCGCGTCCGCGCTGGTCACGGGGCTCAAGGGCCTGGCCGCCGAGCCGTCGATGTTCACCAGGGTCCCCCGCTTCGCCCTCGTGCCGCTCCTGGCGGCCGGGGCGCGCCTGCAGGGCGACGGGGCCCCCGATGAGGTGCCGGTCGAGGCGCTCATCCCTACGCTCCACTTCGACGCGCAGGTGATCAGGGAGATGGCCGACACGGTCGCGGACTACGCGGCGCTCGACGCGCAGGTGCTGCTCCTCGGCGGCACCAGAAGCGCGGCATACTTCGGTGTCGCCTTCGCGGAACTCGCCGAGGTGCTCACGCATGCGCGCAGCATCGCCCTGCTGGGACTCGGGCATTCGG
The DNA here is from genome assembly GCF_053592075.1 of Nonomuraea sp. NPDC002799. NCBI lineage: Bacteria > Bacillati > Actinomycetota > Actinomycetes > Streptosporangiales > Streptosporangiaceae > Nonomuraea > Nonomuraea sp. NPDC002799. The sequence goes on along the minus strand of NZ_JBSFVA010000004.1, from coordinate 21,210 downwards.
GACCGGAGGACGACGGAGCCCCGCTCGTCGTGGCCCAGGCGCTGCGTGATTTCTTCGGCGCAGCATGACGGGCTCGACACCGGTCTGACCTCCCGGGAAGAGGACGAGCGTCACACGACGGCGACGGCGTCGATCTCGATGAGGATCCCGGGACCCGAGCCGGCGATGAAGTGGACCGTGATGGCCGGCGGCGGGTCGGACTGGTCCCACACCTCCTGGAAGGCGGCCACACCCTCCTCGATCGAGTTTCCGTCCACCACGGCGAGGCGCCAGTGCACGATGTTCGCCAAACTTGCCCCCTCGCTCTCCAGGATGGTCGCGAGGTTGCGGAACGCCTGCCTGGCCTGCTCTCCGAGCGTGGGGCCGACGACCTTGCCGTCGGAGTCGACGCCGTTCTGGCCGCCGATGTAGATCGTCTTCGTCGGCTGTTCGACCACGACGGCCTGGCTGAAGGCCGGGCTGCGGTGGAGTCCCTCGGGGTTGATGTGCCGAACACCCATGTGTCGCCCTCCTCGGTCGATGACACCGGTATAAGTGGTGTCGCTCACAACACCACTTATACTGGTTTCATGCGAGCTGACGCAACTGGACGTGTGCTGGACAACCCCCGGGGAGGGTCGTTCTTCTTCGACGCCGGCGCCGTCTGCCTGGACTTCGCCCACACCGGCGGCGAGGGCGAGTATGCGATGTACGAGACCCTTCACGAGCCTTCCGACCTGGCCGAATGGCTGGCCCAACCGCCGCTGGCCGCGGTCATGACGGTCCCCGTGACAGCCCGGGAGCTGACCGCGGCCAAGACACTCCGCCAGGCGATCTGGGACGCGGCGCACGCCCGGGCGGCGCAGCGCCCCCTCCCCGCCGAGGCGGTCGGGACCATCAACCGGGCCGCGGCCGCGATGCCGCTGACCCCCGAACTGGCCGCCGACGGCACGACCGCCGGCTGGGTGACGCCGGTGCGGGCGACACAAGTGCTGTCGACACTGGCGCGGCAGATGATCGAGCTGCTGTCCGGCCCGCTCTCCGGGCGCATCCGCGAGTGCGGGAGCGACAACTGCCCCCTGGTGTTCGTCGACTCCTCTCGCCCCGGCACCCGGCGCTGGTGCACGATGGAGCGTTGCGGCAACCGCCACAAGCTCCGGGCTCTCCGCGCCCGGCAGGCCACCGATGCATGACCCGGCCATACCGTCTGCGCCATCGGAGCGACCGAAAGTGAGGCAGCATGGTGCGCCCGCTCACGTGTGCGGCGCTGGTCCTCGCCTGCCTGATGTCGGCGAGCTGCACGACTAGCGCGCCTCCTGGAACGGTGGATCACAAGGCGCTCGTCTGGGTCAACGCGCTCGCCGTGTCCCGGCCCGATTACGCGGTGGCGCACGATGAACGGCTGCTCTCCAGGGCGTGGAACGAACATGGTGAAATCGTTCGTGTCCCCCTCGAACCGCGATGGCCGAGGCGCTCTTCCGACGAAATCTTCGGTCGGCAGGACGTAGAAATGCAGTACAGCTCTGATGGCTCCGTCAGCGTTCCACGCCTGAGAGAGTGGAAACTCACGGAGTCCATCCACGCGCTATTGAGTAAGCCGGACCACCCAAGGTTGACCAAAGAGGCGGCAGACTTACTTGGCAAGCTCCCGCACATCGAAGACCTGAGGGTCACCTTGGTCGTCGGATTCAAGAATCCCATGAGGGAAGAGGACGTTCACAAGGTCTGGCCATCGATACCTGACGTCGCTCTGCTCTCGCCACCTCGCGACGAGCACCTGCCGATATCATGGGATTATTCTGGTTTTTGCGATGCCCGTGGATTCGACGACTGCAATCCCGACATCAGGACATCCCTCACCTCAAGCTTCAGGCAGTGGGTGGAGCTGCTACAACCTCAAGACGAAGAAGCCCTTGACTCCTTCGGCCTCGACCTTCCCGAATTGAAGAAGAGAGCGGCTGACGGCTTGTGGTATGGAATGATTCTCAACACAACACCCGAACGCGCAGGAGCAGTTGTCAAGGACTCTCGAATAAGTGTGATTTCGGTTGGACAAGTGGCGCTCTAGCCCGTTGCGCCCTGCTCAGGCGGATGGCGGACGATCCGCGCTGAGCAGGCCGCCGTCGTTGCTCAGGGACAGGTCGGCTCGCCGCTCTGCGCGGGTACGTTCACCCCGCTCCAGGCCGCCTTGACGACGTTGAACTCGACACAGCCGGTGTACAGCGTCCTGGCCGCCCGCAGCGTGGCCACGCGCGCCTTGGCGTGCGTCCACGGCGCGGTCTTCATGTTCAGGCCGGTCATGAAGATCTGGCCCGCCTTGCGGATGCCGACGCCGGTGATGGCCGCGCCGCCGTCGCACCGGCTGCTGGCCGGCTTCCCGCTCGGGTTCGTGCCCTCGGCCAGCAGGTAGAGCCAGTGATTCTGCGGTCCGGCCGCCGCGTGCACCTCGGTGCTCGGGATGGAGGAGCTGTAGCAGTTCGGGTGACCCAGGGCCGACGGGTTGTACATGTTCCTGATCGCGCCGCGGCCCGACAGGTTGACCTCCTCGCCGACCAGGTAGTCGGGCGGGTCGAGGCTGGCCGGCTCGTTGACGTACGCCTCGGTCAGCGCGCCGAAGATGTCACCCGTCGACTCGTTCAGGCCGCCGGACTCGTTGCCGCCGCCGCCGCTGCCGCCGGAGAACTGGAAGATGCCGTGGCCGAACTCGTGCCCGACGACGTCCATCGAGACGGCCTGCTGGCTGCCCGCGGAGTTACGGCCGAAGGAGGCGTACGAACCGTTCCAGAAGGCGTTGGCCTGGTTCAGCCCGACCCTCGCGGGGTAGCCGCGGCCCGAGCCGTTGATGCCGTTGCGGCCGAGCCAGTCGCGGAGCATGTTCCACTCACGCTGCGCCGCGAAGAGCGCGTCGACGCAGGCCGTCTCCAGGTTCGTGCCGCTGCCGTTGCCCCAGCTGTCGGTCGACTTGGTGTACGGCGAGCCGTTCTGGCCGCCGCACTGGACGCCGGTGCGCGTGGGGTCGCGCATCACGTACGACGGGGAGGTGTCGATGGTGACCGGGTTGCCGTTGTAGTAGCTGTTGCCGGTGCCGTCGACCACCTGGTCCCACTGCTCGATGACCTGGCCGTCACGCGCGTCCACGTACACGTGCACGATGCTGGACCGGTCGTCGGCGGTGGCCACCACCTCCCACGCCAGGCGTGGCGTGGCCGTGGCGGCGTGCACCACGAGAGCCGGCGTGCCGATCGAGGTGGCCTTGGGCGCCACGTCGCGGGCCGTGTCCGCCGCCGCCTGCGCGGCGATCTGCGGCTTGGTGTCCAGAGCGACCTTCGTCTGCTGGCCGGTGTCGATCGTGCTGATGGCCTTGCCGGACTTGTCGGTCGTCACGACCACCTCGCCGCCGAAGACGGGCAGACCGGCGTAGGTACGCGTGTACGTGAGGTGCTGGATGCCGTTGACGCCGGCGATGGCCGACGACAGGGAGAAGGCGTCCTGGTCGGCGGCCAGGAGCTGCGTGCGGTTGGCGGCGATGACGCTCTGCGCGGTCGCCACCGCGGTGCCGCGCTCGGAGGGTGAGGGCGGGTCGGCCGCCAGGGCGTTCGCTCCTGTGGCGCCCGCCGGTGCGGTGATGGTCAGGGCTAACGCGAGTATGGCGGCAGTGCCCAACCTGAGCTTGGGGTTCACGCTCGTTGCTCCTCAGGGGAGTGGAGTGGACGAGCCCCGGCCGGCTGGGGATGCACTCAGATTGACATTTCGAGTGACCTACGTGATACCTCCCAATTTGCCCATAACGCCGTGGTATGGATCGACAACACACCCCCGCGCAGGGAGCTCGGCGGGGACCGTCCGTGCTGCCGTCGATCCCGCTCGCCTCAGTCGTCCCAGTCGTCCTCGTCGTCGTCCCACAGATCGCTGGACGGCAGCGGGTTCTCGTCGTCGATGAGGGAGTCGTCCACCGAGCGCCGCCAGGCGCGGCTCTCGTCCGGGTCGGCCCATTCCTCCTCGGTGATCCTCGGGATGGGGATGGTCGCCTGCCGGTGGCCGGCCATCCAGGAGTTGCGGAAGAAGTCGAACCGCAGGTGGTAGCAGCCGGTGGACTCGGCGAAGATGATGGGCGGGACAAGGAACTGCGCCACGCCGACCTTGCCCGCGACGACCACATAGTCCTCGGGGATGGATTCGTCGTTCCAGCAGGCGGCGAAGTTCACCGGCTTGAGTGCGCCCTTGCCGAGCACGTGGATGAGGTTGTCCTGGAGGACGAACCGGTCCGGGTCGAGGGCCACGTCCTCGCCGAGCATGAGGATCGGCGCGGGCAGGATGTGCGCCTTGGCGAAGGACTGCGCCTCGGTGTAGACGTCGATGATCTCGTCGTGGCGCGTGGGGTCGTAGCGTTCGGAGGAGTGGAACGGGCAGCAGATCGTGTTGTTGGGCCGCTCCGGCTCGGGGAAGAAGGCGGGCTTGTCCACCCGCGTCATGGCGGACCCGCTGCCCTTGGCCCGCAGGAACTCCGGAATCCAGCCGGCGTCGTCGGACTCGATCACCTCTGTCCGGCAGAGCGCCCGGAACGCGGTGTCGCCGAGCTTGCAGTTGAAGTAGTCGAGCAGGGTGAGCGCGGCGCACTCCGCCGGCGACAACGCCTCGGTCTTGGCGAACCAGAAGTCGTAGCCGTTGGCCACGAAGTGCACCCCGCGGAACTCCTTGTGCACGAAGGTCTCGCGGGTGGGGCCCTCCCCCAGACCGCTCCAATGGGCGGCCGCCACCTGGTTGTAGTAGGCGTCGGCGTGCCGGGCCAGCTCCGGCGCGAACACGCTCTCACCGGTCAGGTAGCACGCCTTGCTGAACAGCTCACCGATCTCCGGCGCCTCGGTGACCTCGTCAGCGGCGAAGATGAGTTCGGTACGCAGGAACACCTTGCGGCCGTCGCGGTAGGGGGCGCCTTCGTGCTCGTACCGCTGATCGAAGATCACACACGTGAAGGCGCCGATCTCGCTGAGCGCGGCGCCGCCGGCCAGGTCAAGCGCCGGCGACCCCGTACCGCCGGTCAGGTACAGCAGCACCGTGTACCGGGAGATGTGCCGCCGTGCCGCGTCGAAGTACGGCGTGTCCCGATGCCGGTGGAAGTTCGCGTCGCCGGGCTCGAACCGGTTGCACCGGAACACCGGGTTCACATGCGAGAACCCTGCCACCGCCGCCGGCGGCAACGCGTCGGCCACCGCCGCGGTCAACGCCTCCGCCAGCAGCGCCGAGTGGAAGATGAACCGTTCGCCGCCCCGGGAGCCGGCGTTCAGCGGCGGCACGTACAGCTTCAGCTCGTCGAGCCGTGCCAGCCGGGCCTGAGCCTCCGCCGGCAACCGCAACGCGAACGAGAACACCCCCTCCGCGTGCTCCGCCCGCCCGGCCGGCTCAGCCTCCAAGGGCACGTCCTCGAACAGGCGGTCCAGCGGGACGATGTTCTCGAACGTGCGGAACGACAACTCGTGCGGGTCGACGAACACTGCCGCCAGGTACGGCGCGTCCGCGCTGGGCCGGGCGAACAGCTCCCGTACCCGCTCGTCGATGCGCTCGGCGTCGATGAACCGCACCGCTTTGAACCGCGCCGACGGATGCCAGGAAAGGTCGAGTCCGTCCACCGTCGCGGCCGCCTCGGCATCGGTCGCGTCCACCTCCGCCCGATAGCGGGCGACCTCCTCGGCGGGCACGTCCCCGGCCGACAGGACGAAGAAACGATCCCGTTCTTCACCCCAGAGCGCTTCGGCGGTGGGATGGTGCTCGGCGTGCTGACCGTCGCAGAGGATGCGACCGCCTACCTCGCGCACCCCGAACACGCCTACACCGGCATCGCGCCGGGCACCTACGAGCTGCGGCGCCAGCGCGAGCAGGCCGACAAAGCCCGGCTCGTCGCCGATTGAGGGTTGTGGCCGCACGAGCCAGGGGGCGTGGCGGCGGGTCACCGGATGCCCGCGTCGTGGAGCCGCCGGGTGGCGGCGGGGTCGATGCTGGTCCTCGCCTGCGAACCGGCCGGCGCTCCCCCAGCACCACCCAGCGCGCCCGCTATCACCACGATGAACAGCAACGGCATGAACAACGTTCTGACCAACATGGCCCAGGACGCTTTGCCGCCGACGCGACCGCCGTCCTTGACCCGCACGAGCTGAGTGCTGGTGAGGACCGCGCCGAGCGCCCGGCCGTCGCCGTAGCACAGGCCGTACAGCAACGGCACCACGAACAACAACGAGAGCGACAGCACGAGCAAGACCCCCTCGGGGAGGCCCGCCGCGACGTACACGAGTGACACGATGGCGAAACCCACCCCGACACCCAGCACGAACACCACGAAGTCCACGAGCCACGCCAGGAACTGCGCTCCCTCACCGGGCTGGACGTACAGGGTGCCGTTGTCGAACTCCGCGAGCCGTCGGGCGGTTCGCCGTCCGAGCGTGCGCTCCGTGTGCTCCTTGGCGATCTCCAGCCGGGTCAATGACCGGCTGGATCTGCGGAATCTCACAACACTTCCCTGTGTCGCGTCAGCTCTTGGGGCGGTCGGCCACTCGTCTCCGGCCGTAAGACAAGACGCGATCGAGAACGATAACGCGGTACACAGGCCGGCGTGGTGACTGCTTTCTTCATGACCGACGATCATGCCTGAAGATCTGAATCCTGGACCATCTTGGGCCAAACCGGCTCGTGAGTGGTCCCGTCATCGGCTCCAGGCACGCCTAAGCGGCGACGACGCAGAACTGGTTGCCCTCGGGGTCGGCCAGCACCACCCATCCACCGTCATCGAAGCGCCGCACTTCGGTCGCGCCGAGGGCCCGAATCCGGTCGACCTCGCCTGCCAGGTCGTCGGTGAACAGGTCCAGGTGCAGCCGATTCTTGCCCTCCCGGCCTTCGGGCACGGCCTGCAGGGACAGGCCCACGCCGCTCTTGTTCGAGTCCTCCAGATAGGTGGTGCCCTCATCCGAGGAAGCGACCTGGTATCCGGTGACCGCCTGCCAGAAGGCGGTGCCGCCTGCCAGGTCGTTGGTGTCGATGCAGATGTTGCCGATGTTGACGCTCAACAGGGAGCCTTTCTCATCTAACCGACGTAGGAGTTACGTCGGTTACGTACCTTACCATCGTCGATAGTTGGTTAGGCTGTGAAATATGGCGAATGAGCGTGCCCAGCCCGTGGCGGACGACCTCGCGGCCAGGACGGCGCCGATGCCGCTGCGCGTGATCGAGGAGTTCGTCAACACGCGCCGCCGGGACGACGACGAGATCGGCACTCCACACCATCTGACGGAGTGGTTGCACGCCCGCGGCCTGATACCTGGCGGCGCGGTGGTGACCGCTGAGCAGCGCGACCGTGCCGAACGCATACGCGAGGGACTGCGCGCGCTGATCGCCGAGAACAACGCCGAGCCGGTCTCCAGCCCGCGTCCGGACGGCCTCAACCCCGCTGCCCGCGCCGAACTCGCCGAACTCGCCCGCGACTTCCCGCTGATGCTCGACGTGACCGTGGTTCCGCCCCGGCTGGTGGCCCGCGCCCAGGCGCCGGTGGATGCGGCGCTGGCCGGGCTGCTCGCCGTCGTCGCCGAGGCCGTGGCGGCCGGCACGTGGACGCGGCTCAAGGCCTGCCGGGAGCCGAGCTGCCGGTGGGCCTACTACGACTACTCCCGCAATCGGCGCCGGACCTGGTGCTCCATGGACCTGTGCGGTAACCGCGCCAAGGCCCGCGCCTCTCACCATCGCAAATCCGCCGCGCGCCCTTGACCGCGAGCCGCGCGGAACAACCGGGAGAAGGGCGTGGCCATGGCCGACCCCCTGGAGGACGAGGGCCGGCCGTGGCGGTGCCGATCAGGTGGTGATCACCTGCTGGCGCGGGCCGCGGTTTCGATGAGCTGGGCGACCTGGCCGGAGTGAGAGATCAGCGCGGCGTGCGAGCCGTTGACCTCGACGGTACGGGACTTGGCGCGGGCGGTCATGAAGCGCTGGGCCTGCAGCGGGATGGCCTGGTCCGCTCGGGAGATGAGCGCCCAGGACGGGATGGTCTTCCAGGCAGGTGTGCCGGACGGTTCGGCGAGCGCGCCGTACGTGACCGGCCGCTGCGTGATCGCGAGAACGGCGCTGGTGGAGCGGGGTAGGTCGGCGGCGAAGATGTCGCTGAAGTTCTCGGTCTTGAGGTAGACGTCGGCGTCGCCGGAGGGCAAGGGCACTGTCTTGATCGTGTCGTTACCGATCTTGCTGCCTTGGTACTTGTTGGCCAGGTCGAACGCATTCTCGCCTTGGTCGGGGATGAACGCCGACACGTAGACCAGAGCCTTGACGTCAGGATCGTTGCCTGCGGCGTTGGTCGCGACGGAGCCGCCGTAGGAGTGGCCGACCAGCACGATGGGGCCGTCCACGGAGGCCAGGGTGCTGCTGAGGTAGGCGGCGTCGGACGCCAGGCCGCGCATCGGATTGGCGGGCGCGAGCACCGGATAGCCGTCGCTCCTGAGGCGGGCGATCACGCCGTTCCAGCCGGAGGCGTCGGCCCACGCGCCGTGCACCAGCACGACAGTGGGCAGAGCGGCCGTGCTCTCCGCCGTCGCGGCTGGGGTGGCGGTCAAGGTGAGTGCGGCCAGGCTGAGCGCCGCTGTGGACAGACGCACCGTGGATCGAGACATGTGCTTCATGGCAAGCCTTTCAAGAGGGGTGCGGAGGCTGCGCCGGTGCGATCCCCCGTGGCCGTGCCGGCGGCCTCCGCACCGGTGTGTTCTCACCGTGCCGCGAGCGGCGGAACGGAACATCACACGAAGACTTGACATCGCGGGCGCCATCGCCGTCCCACCGGTGGCGCTGCCGGGGCCGATCGGGCGTGATCCCCGTGGCGAAGCGCCGATCCGGACGATCCCGGCCGTGGTGATGTCAAGCCTTCGTGCGATGCGGAGCCGCTCCGCCCGCTGACACGGTGATGCCACCGCCTCCCGTCCGGTGAGGCCGACATTGATCTCCTGCGGCAGGAGCGGCCCCGCACTGTGCCGAGGAGTCATCCCCTCAAGGAGTAACCCCATGACCGAAGAGTTCGACGTCATCGTGATCGGCGCAGGCCCGGCCGGCGAGAATGTGGTCGCACGTGCCGCTCGCGGCGGGCTGAGCACCGCGATCGTGGAGGAGAGCCTGGTCGGCGGCGAATGCTCGTACTTCGCCTGTATCCCCAGCAAGGCTCTGTTGCGGCCGGTCGGGCTGGCCGCGGAGGCGAGCAGGACGCCCGGCCTCTCCCCCGGCCCGATCGACGCCGACGCGGTGCTGGCCCGCAGGGACGAGGTCGTCTCCCATCTGTCCGACACCCGCGCCGCCGCCGCGCTCAAGGAGGTGCCGGCCCGGTTGTTCCGTGGGCGCGGCCGGCTCGCGGGCCCCAAGCGGGTCGAGGTCGCCCTGACCGGCGGCGGCACCGCGCGGCTGACCGCCCGCCATGCCGTGGTGCTGGCCACCGGCACCCGGCCGCTGATGCCCGGCATCCCCGGGCTGGCCCAGGCGAACCCGTGGACCAGTCACGAGGCCACGGCGGTCCGTACCGTGCCCCGGCGCCTGGCCGTGCTCGGCGGCGGCCCGATCGCCTGCGAGATGGCCCAGGCACTGCACGGCCTCGGCGCGGTGGAGACGACCATGGTCATCCGTGGCCAGGCGCCGCTGGGCCACCTGGAGCCGTTCGCCGGGCGACTCGTGGCGGGCGCCCTCGCCGCCGCCGGCGTCGACGTGCGCACCGGCGTCCAGGTGACCGGGGTCGAGCGGCCGGTGCGCAACGGCGCGGTCACCGTCCACCTGACCGAGGGCCCGCCCATCGTGGCGGACGAACTGCTGGTGGCCACCGGCCGCGGGCCGGCCAGCGCCGACCTCGGCGTGGACAGCGTCGGGCTGCGGGCCGGTGCGCCGGTGCGGGTGGACGACAGCATGCGCGCCACCGGCGTCGAAGAAGGCTGGCTGTACGCGGTCAGCGACGTCAGCGGCCGTAACCTGCTCACCCACATGGGCAAGTACCAGGCCCGCCTGTGCGGGGACGTGATCGTCGCCCGCGCCAAGGGCGACCCGGACGACCTGCCCGGCATGCGGGACGTGGCCACCGCGTTCGGCGCACCGCAGGTGATCTTCACCGACCCGCAGATCGGCGCCGTGGGCCTGACCGAGGCGGCGGCGCGGGAGGCGGGTCACAACGTCCGGGCGGTGGAGTACGACCTGGGCGCGGTCTCCGGCGCCTATTTGCGCGAGCCCGGCTACCGGGGCCGGGCCAAGGCCGTGGTCGACGAGGACCGCAAGGTGCTGCTCGGGGTGACCTTCGCCGGTCCCGGCGTGGCCGAGCTGGTGCATTCGGCCACCATCGCCGTCACCGCGCAGGTGCCGCTGGAGCGGCTCTGGCATGCCGTGCCGTCGTTCCCCACGGTGAGCGAGGTGTGGCTGCGGCTGCTGGAGACGTACGGGCTGTAGGTGAGAGGAAACGGCCGGCCCCCTTTGCGGGGGCCGGCGCCGAAGTCATGCCACCGGAAACCTGGTACACAGCGGTCAGGCCGTGGTGATCTGCGCAGTCCGGTCTCTGCCACGCCGGGACGCGCGGCCGCGCCGCACGAACCCGAGATATCTCTGTTCGGCGTAACACCAGCCCCACCGGTCGCCCAGTTCCAGGGAAGCGACCGCCGGATGCCCCGTCGTCCGCCAATGCGCGGCCGCGTGCCGGCCGGGAGAGGAATCAGAACACCCCACGTGCCCGCAACCGAGGCATTCGCGGAGTTCCACCCACGTGCCGCCGCTACGCAGGCACTCCTCGCAAGCGCCGGTGTAGCCGGCCGGGACGGGCGGACTCGTCCCGATCACATGGCTGCACGGCTTGGGCCACTCATGGTTCATGATGCGCGCCTTCTCATACCGATGAGGCTCTCCTGGCGCGACGCCGCGCACATCACATGAAGACATGAGGGCTCCTGCTCCGGGGTTGGGCTCTGCGGACAACCGGTCCCGCCGCTTCGACCGAGGTGCCCCAGTTCACACGATCGTGCGATGCGGCCGTCCGGGGTGGCCGCGGTCCGTGCCCGTCCCCCATCCCGGCAGAATTCGATCTTGGTGTATCAAGGAGGCTTCCGGTCATTCCGTACGACGTCTGAGAGACCCGTGACACTCAGTGAAGATCTGCTCGACCTGCTGCGCGGGCCGAGCGTCTGCTATCTCGCCACCACGATGGCCGACGGCTCGCCGCAGGTGACCCAGACCTGGGTGGACACCGACGGCAAGCACGTACTGATCAACAGCGTGAAGACCCACGTGAAGACCAGGAACATCGAGCGGGACCCGCGAGTGGCCCTCGCGGTGTCCTCCCCGGAGAGCCCCTCGCGCTACGTCCAGGTGCGCGGCCACGTGATCGACATCACCACGCTGGACGCGGTCGACCACATCGAGAAGCTCTCCCACAAGTACACGGGCAAGCCCTACCCCTGGTACGGAGGCCGCGACCAGGAACGAGTGATCTTCGTCATCGAGCCGGTGAGCGTCAGCCGCACCGGGTGACACGACGCCCGCGGCGCGCCGATCCGGCTGACACCGCCCGGCTAGCGGGCGGCGGCGACGTACGGCGCGATCCGCGCACCGAACTCCGCCGTGTCGGCGCCCGTCACCACGGCCCCCAGCAACACCGCGGCCGCACCCGCGTCCCGGAGGAGCGCGAGGTCGTCCGGGAGCAGCGCGTGCTGGCTCGGCACGATGACGGGGATGTCGACCGCCGACGCCACCGCCTCCAGCCGTGCCAGGGTCGCCAGCGTCAGCGGCGTGCCGTACCTCTCGGGTTCGAGCGTGGACAGTTCGAGCGCCCGGCTCCCCCGCCGCGCCAGGGCCCGCGCCTGGGACGGGCCGTCGCCCGGCCCCAGGGCCACCATGGGCGTCACCGGCCCGCACGCCTCGACGTAGCCCGCGGGCGCGTCGGCGGCGTAGACGTCGAAGTAGTCGAACCCCATCTCCCGCGCCGCGACCATCTCCGCGATCGACACCGATCCGGCCGCGCCGACGACGAGGCCCGTCGGGATGCCGAGCGTGAGGATGCCGAGCAGCCGCTCACGTTCGGCGTCCAGCGGCCCGAAGGCCGTTCCCGAGGCCCGGTGCAGCACGTTCGTGTGCACCTTCAGGCCGTCGGCTCCCGCACGCGACGCCGCCTCCGCGAGAGCGGTCTCATTGCTCGGCAGACTGACCAGGACGGCCAGCCGCGATTCGGGCAAACGCATTCGAGAACTCCGTCTCAGTAGTGGGTGACATGCGGCCAGCCCAGCTCCATGCCCTGGCCGGCCATCGATTCCTGAACCTCGGCCAGCAGGCCCGGCGTCGCGGTGACCTGGTGCGGCTCGGTGTCCCTGGCCACGCAGAACGACGCCAGATGACCGGCCGCCTCGCCCACGGTCCACTCGACCGGGTGGACCCGGTAGCAGCCGTTGGTGATGTGCGTGGTGCTGATGTTCTTGCCCGCGGCGATCACGTTCCGCATGCGCTCGGGAACCAGCGCGCGCATCGGGACCTGGAACGGCCAGGCCGGTACGTCGATGTAGTTGTCCCCGCCGGTCGAGGGGTGCAGGTCGATCCGGTACGCGCCGATCCCGACGCTGTCGTGATAGGAGACGGACCCCTCGGGGCGTCCGGCCACCGCGAGGTCCTGCTCCACGATCCGGTACTGCCCGCGGATCCGCCGCGACTCCCTGATGTACGGGCGCATCGCCAGGCCGTCGGCGGTGCCGGTGACGTCGGGACGCAACCGCAGGCCGGGCCAGCCGGAGCCGCCGTCGGGCCGGGGCGCCTCGGCCTGCAGCCAGTAGAGGAAGCTCAGGCTCTGCGCCCGCGCCGCCGCGGTGTGGGCCGCGTTCTGCTCGGCGGTGCCGCCGATGACCGGCCCGCCCAGGTAGTCGATCATCGGCCAGTTCACGATGGTGATGTCGCTGTCGAACGCGCCCGGCCGGAAGTGGTTGCGGGCCAGGATCCGCCGGAACGTCCACAACTCGTCCGACCCCGGGTCCTTGCTCTGGTCGGCGATGATGCCCGTCGGGTCGTCGTCCGGGTTCGGGGTGAAGCCGTAGTGCCGGGGTTCCAGCGTGTGCGGGTGCGGGGCGACCCAGCCGAGCTGGGGGCCGTGCCACCACTCGGGAGTCAGCGCCCGCCAGGTGGCGTAGTCGTCCGGCTTGTCGATCGTGTGGTTCTCCCCCGCGTGGTGCGAGAGCGCGAAGCACACCGACACCGCCTGCATGTTGTCCGGCCGCGCGGTCGCCGCGGCGTGCGGCTCGCCCGTGTCGGCCTGCGACTCGGTGCCGGTCGCGAACTCGGTGCCGGTGAGCGGCAGCACGTCCCCGGTCTCCGTGGCGTCCAGGATGAAGGTGGCCGTGACGGTGACGTCGCCGCCCGTCTCCAGGTCGTGGAACCCCATCGCCGTCACATGGTCGCCGTCGACCTGGGCGGTCGCCGGGACGTGCCGGCGCAGCACGGTGATCCGCCCGGCCGCCTGCCACGGAGCGAGCATGGCCTCGATCACCGCCAGGGCCACCCGCGGCTCGTGGCACAGCGGGCCGACCCGGCCCGCGCCGGGGTTCAGGTGCGGCAGCGACCTCGACGCGGACCGCAGCGGGTACCCGCGCCGGTAGTACTCACGGATCCCTTCGCGTAGCCGCCGGTAGCTCGCGGTGCTGCCGAACGCCTCGATCCAGGGATGTTCGTCGGGCGGGACGAGCTGCGTCGTGAGCTGCCCGCCCAGCCAGGCCGTCTCCTCGGTGAGCACCACCTGCGCGCCGTTCCCGGCCGCGGCCAGCGCGGCCGCGACGCCGCCCAACCCCCCACCGACCACCAGTACGTCTGCGCGGAACTCGGTCAACTCATGATTCCTTTCGATTGGGGCCGCTGGTCTGTCCAGCGACGAAGGCGCATGACAGCGCGACGGCCTGCGGCTCGGCCTCTTCCTCCGACTCGAGCTGCTGGACCAGCAGCTCGACCGCGCGCATCCCCATCTCCCGTCCGGGTATCCGGAAGCAGGTGAGCTCAGGACCCGGCACGTCGTCCGGCGGGTCGCTGAGCGCGGCCACCGAGCACTGGCCGGGCACGTCGACGCCCATTTCGCCGAGGAGGTCGAGCAGCCGGAGCGCGACCACCGACTCGTGGGCGACGAACGCGGTGGCGCCGGCCGCCAGCAGCCGCCGTACCTCCTCGGCCGACGGTCCCTCCTCCTTGCGGACCGACAGGACGAGCCCGCCGGTGTCGAGCCCGTGCCGGCTCTGGGCGGCCTGGAACCCGGCGTCACGGTCGGCGGACGGTTCGCTCGGATCCGCCGCCGTCAGGTAGGCGATGCGCTCGTGCCCGAGGCCCACCAGGTGGTCGATGACCTCCCCGGTCGCGGTCGCGTAGTCCGCGGTGACGTAGGTGATGGGGCCGGGCACGTCACGACGGCCGATCAGCGCGAATTTGAACCCCTCGTCGCGCAGCCGGACGATGTCGTCCCGGTTGGTCTCCTTGCCGAGCAGCACACATCCGTCGGCGAGCCCCAGCCGGTTGACGCCGTCGCGGTATATCGACCTGCTGCCGTCCGAGCCGGTGGCGCTGGTGAACATCAGCATGTCGTAGCCGAGCGCCTCGGCCGCGGCCTCGATGCCCACCAGGAACGGGTAGTAGAAGTCGTGATGGTCCATCGGGAACATCGACTCGAACGTGTAGACCCCGACCAGGCGGTTCATCCCGCCGGCCAGGCTGCGCGCCACCGGATCGACGACGTAGCCCAGGGATCGGGCCACCTCGAAGACGTGCTGCCTGGTCTCCGGAGGGATCCGGATCGTGTCCGACTCCCTGCCGTTGATCACGATGGAGACCGTGGTCTGCGAGACGCCGGCCGCCTTGGCGATGTCGGACTGGCGCGGCCTGCGGCGGGGTGGTTCCTTCACCGGCGATCGTTCCCTTCCTCAAGGTGCTGCAACTCAAAGGAAATCTCGAACGGACGATCCCACGGGAAGCACACGCTGCCGGGCACAATGCGAAACATGTCGGCCGGCGGGCCGAGATCCGCGAGCAGGCCGCCCAGTTCCCGCTCCACCAGGTCCGGCCGGAGGGCCGTCCCGGCGGCGAGAAACCCGCGCCGCGCGGAGGTCTGGTACCCCCAGTCGTCGAGCAGACGATGGGTGAGGGTGCGGGCGTGCTCGGCCAGCCGCCGGTCGCCGGTGGCCAGCTGGCGGCTGCACCCCTGGGCCAGCGCGCTGCCGATCGTGTTGCCCGCGGTGTTCCACGCCGCATACCCGGCGAGGCGCTGGAGCAGGCCGGCCTCGCGCAACGCCATGACCAGCGCGGGGTCGGCGCCGTTCGCGTCGGCGACGTCCGCCACCGCGACCGGGCGCCCCGCGTCCAGCAGGTCGCGCACCCGTCCGGCGAGGCGCACCGCGTCGCCGCCCGGCCGCTCCGGCTGGTCCGGCCCGGAGCACCAGTCGCGCGGGGGCAGGCCCGGAGGGTGCACCGCGAGCACCAGGTCGGCCTGGGCGGCGTCTTCGACCAGGACCGCGCCGATGGCGGCGACCTGGTCGACGATCGTGTCGCGGACGGGCACGTCCTCGTACGCCGCGATCCGCCCGAGGGCGTCCGGGTCGATGCAGACGACGGCCACCCTCGGGCGCAGGCCGGCGTGCTCCAGCGCGGCCCGCGTGGTCAGCACGGCGCCGGCCTCGTCGGCGCCCGGGAAGCAGCGGATCCGGTCGCCCAGGCCGAGGCGGCCGATCCAGGCTTCCAGCCACTCCCGCTCGCTCGTGGACACGCTCTCGACCGTGCTGTCCTCCACCAGGATCGACAGCGTGTCGACGACTCCCTCCGCCACCAGCTCGACGCAGGCCAGGTGCATGGCGTGCAGGCGCATCCGCCGGGTGAAGAAGTCCGCGACGAACGGCTCGGGGATCTCCGCCCTGGCGTGCGCCGCCGCGTCCGGGCGTCCGTGTTCGGCCCGGTAGAGCTCCTCGGACAGGGCGAAGATCCGCCGGCCGTGCCGGTCCCAGTACGCCGGCTCGGCCCCGGCGCCGTCGGACTTCCTGGTCCGCATCAGCGTCACGAAGGCGTGGACGGGCAGGTCCGGCCGGCCCGCCCGGATCCGGCGCAGCACGTCCAGGCGGGCCAGCGTCCGGGCCAGCGGCTCGGTGGTGCGCCGTGAGGCGACGAATCCGCCGTGGGCGAGCTGGTTGACGCTGACCACGACGGCGTCGCTGTCACCGGCGGCGTCCTCCAGCCACCGGGCCGTGCCGTCCATGTCCGCGGGCACGCCGCCGGCCGGCAGGAGCCCGGCCGGGGGGAGCCGCAGCCGGGTTCCGGCGGTGCCGGCCAGCCCGGCGACGTGGCCGGTGTTCACCGGCCGGTCGTCGAGCGGGAGCAGCGTCACGACCGGTTCGTGGTGACTCACCCCTTCACCCCGCCCGCGCCCAGTCCCTGCACGAAATGCCGCTGACCCGCGACGAAGATCACCAGGACGGGGACGATCGCGAGGAACGTCCCGGCCATCAGCGGGCCGTACTGGGTCACGCCGCTGCCCGCGAACGAGCTGAGCGCCAGCGGCAGCGTCTGCATCTGCGGCGACGACACCGTCACCAGCGGCCACAGGAAGTCCTCCCAGGCGCCGGTGAAGGAGAGGATGGCGATGGTGGCGACGATCGGCCGGGCCAGCGGCATATAGATCTGCCAGAAGATGCGCAGCTCGCCGGCGCCGTCCAGCCGGCCGGCCTCCGCCAGCTCCCCCGGCATGTCGAGGAAGTACTGCCGGGCCAGGTAGATGTTCAGCGGCTGCACCAGCATCGGCAGCACGAGCCCGAGGTGCGAGTCCAGCAGCCCGGTGCCGCCCTGGCCGAACAGGTCGTTGCCGCCGGCCAGCGGGAAGCCCTTGACGATGAGGAACAGCGGGATGAGCTGCACGATGGACGGCACCATGGCGCTGCCCAGCACCGTGGTGAACAGCAGGCGCGAGCCGCGGAAGTCGATCCGCGCCAGGGCGTAGCCCGCCGCCGTCGCCGCGACGCAGTTGCCCACGACCGTGAGCGTCGCGACGATCAGGCTGTTGACCATCGCGCCGGAGATGTTCGTGTTGTTCCAGACGTACGCGAAGTTGTCCAGCGTCGCCTGGTCGGGCAGCAACTTCGGCGGGTAGCTGAACACCTCGGTCTTCGGCTTGAAGGCCAGCGACACCATCCAGACGAACGGCATCGCCACCAGCAGGGTGACCACCCCGGCGAGGAGCGTCCTGCGCCGGCCGGTCCCCTGTCGTGCCATGGGGGCTGTTCGTACGTTCACCGCCGGCCTCCTCTCGCCATCGTGCGGATGCTGAAGTAGGCGAGGCCGAAGATCAGGCAGAACAGCAGGAACGCCATGGCACTCGCGTTGCCGAGCTGGTAGTGCTCGAAGGCCTCGTTGTAGATCAGCATGTTCAGGACGGTCGTGGAGGACAGCGGACCTCCGGAGGTCAGGACGTAGATCTCCGAGAAGGACTGGGCGAGGTAGATGAGGTCGACCACGACCACGTACGTCGTGATCGGCACGAGCAGCGGCAGGGTCACGTGCCGCAATGTCCGCCAGCGCCCGCAGCCGTCCACGGACGCGGCCTCCAGCAGCGAGGCCGGGACCGCCTGGAGTCCCGCCAGGAAAATGATCATGCTGCCGCCGAGCGCCTTCCACGCCCGCATCCCGATCAGCGACACCAGGGAGGTGTCCTCGTCGGTGAGGAAGTCCACCGGTGGCAGCCCGACCAGATCCAGCAGGTAGTTGAACAGCCCGTCGTGGGAGTACAGCCACAACCAGATCATGCTCACCGCCACCAGCGGCACCACGCGCGGCAGGTAGAGCACCGCACGGAACAGAGCCACACCCGGAAACCGGCCGTTGACCAGGAGCGCCAGGGCGAGGGCCGCCGGCACGGCCAGGATCAGCGTGCCGAAGGAGTACTGGACGGTGATCCAGATGGCGTGCCAGAACTCGCCGGACTGGAGCACGGCGAGGTAGCCGTCCAGACCGTGGAACCTGGGCCCGCCGCGTTCGACGGGGTTGTACGAGGTCAGGCTCAGGTAGAAGCCGTACCCGATCGGGACGATCGTGACCAGCGACAGCGCGAGGACGGCGGGCAGGACCAGGATCCAGCCCGCTCTGCGCTGGGCCGAGAGGAGCGGGCTCCGCCTCGGCCGGCGTGCCGCCATGGGATCGGGCCTGGGGGATGTTCCCGGCGGCCGGGTCTCAGTCTTCATGATGTGGCTTCATCCGTTTCGAGATCCGTTCGAGTCGGCCGATCAGCTCTGCTTCGCCAGGCCCGCGGCCTCCGCCGCCGAGTGGTCGAGCGCCTCACCGGCGGACGTCTTGCCGCGCAGCGCGGCCTCGATCTCCTTGGCCAGCACCTCGCGCTGCTGCGTCCAGGTCTCGACGTTGGGGTTCCCGCGGAACTGGGCGGCGGCGTCCATGTAGGGCTTGATGTACGGCTGGGCGGAGAGCTCGGGGTCGGCGGCCAGGGAGGCGCGCGCCGGGATGCCGCCGACGGCCTGGACGTACGCCTTGGCGTTCGCCGGCTTGAGCAGGTACTCGATGAACTCCCACGCCTGGTCCTTGTGGCTGGAGTCGGCGCTGATGAACAGCCCGTTGCCGGCTCCGCCGAACGACGCCGCGGTGGTGTCCTTCAGCGGCGGGGCCAGCTTGATCTTGGCGGCGACGTCGGGAGACTGCTCGTGGATGCTCTTGAGCGTCGCCTCGTCGATCACGGCCATGGCCGCACGTCCGGTGACCAGCGGATGCTGCGCCCCGGCCCCGCTCGTCGCCTCGCCCAGGCCGGTGGACACCGCCTTCGGGCCGTTGTAGAAGTCGGCGAGGAACCCGAGCGCGCGCTTGCCCGCCTCGGAGTTCCAGGTGACCTTCGTGCCGCTCTCGTCGACGAAGGTCCCGCCGGCCTGGAACAGGAAGCTGCCGAACGCCTGCGACATGC
This sequence comes from Nonomuraea sp. NPDC002799, assembly GCF_053592075.1. Lineage (NCBI taxonomy): Bacteria > Bacillati > Actinomycetota > Actinomycetes > Streptosporangiales > Streptosporangiaceae > Nonomuraea > Nonomuraea sp. NPDC002799. The sequence continues at coordinate 2,291 of NZ_JBSFVA010000004.1, read as the reverse complement.
TCGTCGGGTCGTCGGCGGGGAAGATCACGCCGGAGCGGGTGATCTTGTCGCCGTCGCGGACGACGAGCCGGTCCGCCGCCGAGCGCAGGTCCTGCCACGTCGCGGGCGGGGCGGCCGGGTCGAGGCCCGCCTCCTGGAACAGGTCGGTGCGGTAGGCGAGCAGGTGGCCGAAGCCGCGCAGCGGCATGATGATCTGCTTGCCGCCCACCTTGCCCTGGTCGAGGAACGTCAGATCCTTGACGTCCGCCGCGGGCATCTTGGCGAGGTAGTCGTCCAGCGCGATCACCCGGTTGTTGGCGGCGTATCCGGCCGCCGCGGCGTTGCCGTGCCCGAAGATGTCAGGCGCGGTGCCGCCGGCGAAGGCGGTCGACAGCCGCGTGGCGAGGTTGGCCCAGTCGACGAACTCGACCTGGACGTCGACCTTGTGCTCCGCCTCGAACGCGGGGACCAGCTTCTCGTTCACCCAGGAGACCTCCTCGGCGAGATTGCCGGGGAACCAGACCCGCAGCGTGCTCGCGTCATCGCCGGAGCCGCCGTTGCCGGCGGCGGTGCCGCCGCCGCATCCGCTCAGAACCAGCGCGGCGATGAGACCGGCCGCCAGGCGCGATTTCGTGATCATTCGTACCTCCTCAAGGGGCTGCACCCAGCCCGATAATGCGCATCATCATGATGGTGATGCGCATTATCGGTCAAGACCAGATCTTGACAGGCGGACGATCCGGTCGGAACACTGGCCGAACTTGCAGCCGCGATAATGCGCAACACCAGAAGAGGAGGGACCGTCCCTTGGTTCCCGCTCGCCGAGCAGCTCGCTCGGACAAAACGCACGCCACTCCCCACACCACCACAAACCGCCGACGCCATCGCAGCCGGCTGTTGTGGGTGAGCCTCGCGGCGGTGGCGGTGCTCGCCCCCGCCACCGCGGCCGGCGCGTCGTCCCTCGGGCCCAACCCGCCCCACCACGGCGGCGCCCCTGTCGGCATCACCAACATCGTGGGAGCGCCGATCCCCCCGCAGGCCAGGCCGGAGAACCATCCGCGCTTCGTCGAGCAGTTCAGCGTCGAGATCGACAACTCCACCGGCGGCGCCATCGAGCACGTCGCGCTGGACGGCACGCGGACGGTGCTCGGACACGTGCAGCGGCCGGCGACCGGCACCGTCAAGGCCGACGACGGCTTCTGGGCGTCGAAGTACTCGCACGCCATCGACGGCTCCGCGGGACACCTGCTCGCCACGTCGGTCTACGTGCTGCGCTCCAAGGTCTGGCCGGAGGAGAGCTACGACCCGCTGCGCTACGAGGGCTTCGACCCGGCCACCGGCGTGCGCGACTGGACCACCAAGTTGCTCAACGTCCGTCCCGACCGGTTCATCGGTGCTGACTGGGGCAACTGGTCGGCCGACACCATCTACACCGACATCGCGGGCGGCTCGGGGATCTTCGGCGGGAAGAGCTCGCTGCCCACCGGCGCACCGCTGTCCTACTTCGACGAGGCGAAGCAGTCCTGGCTTCCCATCGCCGACCACTTCCGCGCCAACCCGGACGTGGCACCCCCGCAGAAGCTGCGCTTCACCGCCTACAAGCCCCTGGTGGGCAACGCCTCGCCGAACACCCTCGAGTTCGAGAACTGGGCCGCGGGCGACACGGTCGCGGGCAAGACGCACAAGAAGAACGGCGGGATCTACGTCGGCTACGCCCGGGGTGAGAAGCGCCGGATCGCCGACGTCGTCCAGCGGGTCCAGGGCACCGGGCGCTTCGGCGGCACGGAGTTCGCCCACATCGGCCAGATGGACACCAACCATCCCGGCGCGATGACCTTCGCGACCTCGCCGTACGACGGTTTCAGCTGGGACGAGAACGTCCGCGGCGGCTTCCAGATCGTCCCCGCGAACCACGTGAAGTTCCTCAGCAACGAGCTCAACCAGAACTCGTTCATGGGCCGGCCCCAGTGGCTCATCGTCGGCCCGGTCGGCGCCGACCCGAAGAAGCTGTTCGACGAGCGGTACATCATCGACGGCAAGACCTCGTTCTCCCCCGGCTGGGAGGCGATCGCGCCGGTGTTCGGCATGTACGCCCGGACCACGTTCGACCCGGCCAACCTCGACGAGTCCACCTACTTCGAGGTCTCCTACGACTACGGCAAGACCTGGCAGCTGAGCCCGGAGTTCACCGGAGTGGTCGACCCCACCACCTGCCAGACGGAGAACTGCCCGCAGAACTGGACCAACATCCGGGTCCACCTCGTCTACCCCGAAGGCCCCTGAGTGATCGCCGGCCCGCCGACCACGCGGTC